>JAFGNH010000128.1 GCA_016927115.1 Anaerolineales bacterium
GCGAGAAGACAACAGTTGGCGAGGAAAGAAACGAAAACCCCTTTGTCCAGGGTGTGATCTGACCCTCCTCCCCCCTCTTACTCTCGTGTTTAATCCTTTTTTTACAGACAATCAGGAAGGTCCATACTACCCTCATGTAGAGTCATTCAGTTTTTTTATCCTCTGAATCGCGCGTCCTGAATATATATCAAATCCGGACAGCATCCTGCGGCTGCAGACAGGAGGACGTTTTCTGTTTTGCAGTCAGTTTGGAAAAGGAGACAGGTGATCTTATGGGGTTCTCAACGGGGGAAGTGGCACAAAGAGGTTCCAGGGGGAAGAGGCACAGTCTGAAAAAAGCAATCTTCTTTCATGCAGCTGTACAATCAATCCTGCTTGCCGGCATTCTTGCTTTGGGGGCAGCCGGAACCGCTTCACTTACTGTGATCGTTTCAGTTTTTCTTCTGTTTATGCTTCATTGGATGGTCATGTTGCTTGGAGTGAGAAGACTTCTGAACCAGCAGAAGTTGTATATTGCGGATTTTCTCCGGCGAAAAGCGCAGTTGGATAAGGAGCCGGGGAATGGGAAGTATGAAGTTGTTGAGTCTGCCTTCTTTTCCCGGATTCAATATCGCTCCCTCTGGCAGGAAGTACTCGAACCGCTGCAGGTTCTGGAAGACTCATTTCAAGAGGCGTCGGCTAATGCAAAATACTATGAACATCAATTAAGTCTGGAGCAGAAATCTGCCTTGGAAAAGGATGAAGCGCTGCGTGAGGTTGAGGAAGAGAGCGCACAGACCAGAACTACACTCGAAGACGTGCAGCACGCCTGTCAGGATCTCAGGCAGGAACTGGCCAGAATGGCACAGGGGGAGGAACTGACTGGCAGCGGCCTTCAGGAATTGTATGAAGCTGTTAAGGAGCTTACAACATTTGCAGGCGAGATGTCCGGGAAGAATTTGCTCCATCAGGAGTGGATTGACCTGCAGGAGCATATGGTGGTTCTTGCTGAGAAGGTTTCCCATATCCATGGGGCGATCCAGGCCAGCGAAGAAGTTGGTGCAAGGGCTGCGGTGTTTACACGTGATGGAGCGGCGGCAGCTGAGAAGATGCAGCGTGACATGGGTGAGATCCAGGAACGAATTCAAATCTCAGAAGAGAACGTCGATGGAATGCAGCATTATTCAGAGGAAATCGATCGGATTGTGCACACGATCAATGAAATTGCCGATCAGACGAATCTGCTTGCACTCAATGCGGCGATCGAAGCGGCACGCGCTGAATCTCAGTCGATGATTATTGGTGAGACCCTTCTGAAAAATCACCTGTTGGGTACGGCTTCGATACTGGCAGAGATACTGGTGATACAAAATGGCGATGTCACCAATGAAGACCTGAAGAGGCTGGCAGAACGGGCACGGGTCGAGAATATCTCGTTTTCAAACGAGGATGGGGTTTTGATTGTATCCAACCAACCTGAAGATGATCTTGGATTCCGATATCCGGATAATGAGAAGGATTTCTGGTACCCGCTGCGAGCGCTGATTCATCAAAAAGATGAGGAAGTAACCTTCCCGATCATGCCGCGTTCATCGGATAATGTTCCCTATATGTATGTTGCTGTATCCCGCAGGGATCAACCCGGTGCGGTCCAGGCTGCAGCCAGCGGAGAATCTGTAACCCGCTTTGCCCAGAATACTCGGGGTTTTGCAGTTGTCGCTGGTGAAGTGCGCAAACTGGCAGAGGAGACTCTGGCAGCGACGAAGGAAGTACGCAGCCAGATCACGACCATACAGAAAGCCTCGCAGGAAGGTGTTCGGGCTATGAGATTGAGCTCAGAGGCAGTCCAGAATGGAGCGTGTCAGGCTGCTGAAGTAGGCGAAGCACTTTCAAGTATTCTTGATTCGATTGAAGAAGCGAACACATCGCTGGTGAAACTATCTGAATCAGTAGATGGCGCAGCGGCCAGTTCACACTGTCTCCAGCAGATGGTTGAAGTAATAAGCGATACCTGTGAGTTGGGGAGTGAGGATTGGAAAGATATCCGTGAGAAACTGCAAACTGCTGTAGACCAGACAGCGGCACTGCAGGAAGGATTGTTCGCTGTCCGGTATCCACTTACCTGACTGAAGGTGATGTAAAAAAGTACAACCATCCTTTCAGCGGCGGAAAATAGAACAGCTTGTGGATTTGGTGCATGATATCGTCCGGTATGGCCTGAAGAGGCTTCTACCCGGTGTTGGCCTGGATCCAGTTCAGCCATTCACGGACGGGACCGATTGGTTCTTCAGGGGCAATGGCGAGGATTTCCATAACCATCGGGTAGCTTCGGTCGGCCAGGGTCGAGGGGCCCGGGCGTACGCCGCTGATACGCACGATACGGACCTGCTGTGTTTGTTCATCAATTGAACTGAACGGGACATAGCCAACTGCTCCGGGAGTCTGCCGGACCATATCGACCACAGCAGCCGGTGTGGGGGCAAGAATCGCACTGGCGGGGGGCGTGTAATCAAGGGGAAGTGCTGCTTCGAAGGTGGATCGGAGTTCATCATTCTCAAGCAGAAGCACCACCTGAACTACTTCATCCGCTCCATCAAGATCCTGCCAGTTTTCGATCGTTCCGGAAAACAGATCCTGGATTGATTCTATGGTCAGATCCCGCAGTGGATTATCCGGGTGGACAATGACTGCTGCTGCGTCTTCCGCGAGTGGAGTCGCAAACCAGCCAGATGGCGGCAGACAGGCGCAGAGGAGAAGTTCCGTCTCGCCCTGTTCGACTGCTTCCTGCCCATACGGATTAGCCAGCGGACGAAGGTCAATTCCGGTGAGTTCTGTATCTTTTATGTATGTGGTGAGCCAGGCGGAAGCCAGCTCTGTGACAGCAGGTGTGACCGCAACCTGGTGGATGACCGGTTGTTCAGTAACAACTGCTTCTGTGCTGCAGCCCTGTATCAGGGAAGCGAGGAAAAGCAGCGTTGTCAGAAAAACCTTATACCTTGAGTGCATAGAAAATCAATCCTCCAGCTCCGAGCAGCAGGCAGTACCAGGCGAATACCGTGAGTTTATTGGTGGAGATGAATTTCAACAGCCAGTGTATTGCCAGATACCCTACCACAGCAGCGGATGCGGTCCCCAACAGCAATGCGGGCAACAATGTTTGGAAAAATCCAAGCCCTGACAGATCGAGTAATGCCAGGATTCCAGCTCCGAGCATGATAGGGATACTCATCAGGAAAGAAAAACGAGCTGCAGTTTCCCGGTCGAAACCACGGATAAGTCCGCCTGTAATCGTGCTGCCTGAACGGGAGACACCTGGGAAAAGGGCAAGTATCTGGAAAACACCGACCCAGAGAGCATCAGAGGGTTTCATCTGATCCAGACTGCGCTCCCCGGTTTGGACTTTTTCTGCGATAACCAGCAGAGCTGCAGTAACCAGCAGAAAGGCACTGGCGGCAGCAGGATTGTTGAAGCTGAAGGCAACTGTTTGTTTGATCAACAAACCAACTGCTGCCGCGGGAATACTGGCGAGAGCCAGCAGCCAGGCCAGACGGGAGTCAGTTTCTTTCCAGGGTGTTCCCTGGCGCAGACCCCGGAAGGCAGCAAGAATCAGGCGGATCAGATCTTCATGAAAATACGCAATCACCGCAACAAGCGTTCCCCACTGAACCAGGATATCGAAAATAAAAATCGTATCCGGATTTATCTGCCAGCCCAGCAGCCATGGCAGGAGAACAAGGTGGCCTGACGATGAGATTGGCAGGAATTCTGTTGCTCCCTGGATCACACCAAGGACGATAGCTTGAAAGAAAGTCAAAGTCAAACCTCCGGCGGGCGATGTTTCTGATAGTTATTCAGGAACTCGGTGCTGAAGGCGTCAATACGCTGTTCCTGGATGGCCAGCTGCAGATCTCTAGCCAGCTGTATAAGTGTATGGAGGTTGTGAATCGAGATGAGGGTAGCCGACAACATTTCTTTTGTTGTGGCGAGATGGCGGAGATAGCCGCGGTTGAATGTACGGCAGGTGTAGCATGTACAGGTGGGATCAATTGGGCGTTTATCCTCACGGAATACGGCATTGCGCAGGTTGAGCTGTCCCAGGCGGGTGAGGGCGGCGTAGTTCCGGGCCATCCTGGTAGGCAGGACACAGTCGAAGATATCGATGCCGCGGATCACACCGTTGACGATATCTTCGGGAGAACCGACTCCCATCAGGTAGCGCGGTTTATTCTCCGGAAGCCTGGGGACAACTGTTTCGATCATAGCTGCCATTTCTTCTTTGGATTCACCCACTGAAAGCCCGCCTATAGCGATGCCGGGTGTGTTGAGTGCGGTTATAAAATCCGCTGACTCCCGGCGCAGGTCAGGGTATATACCTCCCTGAACAATGCCGAACAGGGCCTGGTCGTCTCTGGTTTTTGCATTCACGCAGCGAACCGCCCAGGCGTGAGTGCGCTGCATGGCGTTCTCCACATAGCGGCGGTTATCGGGTACGGCACATTCATCAAAAGCCATGATGATGTCGGCACCCAGATTTTCCTGGATCGCTATCGATTTTTCAGGTGTAAAACGGTGTTCAGACCCGTCTATATGGGAACGGAAGGTAACACCATCTTCGTCTACTTTTCGCTGGTCGCCGTGGGAGAATACCTGGAAACCGCCGGAGTCTGTAAGCATCGGGCCTTCCCAGGCCATAAATTGATGCACTCCACCGAAAGAAGAGACAAGTTCATCACCGGGCCGCAGATAAAGGTGATAAGCATTAGCCAGAACAAGCGTGGCATTCAGCTCTTTCAGCTGAGCGGGTGTGAGTGCTTTCACCGTTGCGCGTGTTCCCACAGGTGCAAAAACGGGAGTCTGAAGAATACCATGTGGGGTATAAAATGCTCCACAGCGTGCTGCTCCATCCCGGGAATGTATTTCGTAAGAAAATGGTTTCATCAAAGCCAGACCCATTGTAAGAAAGCCAGGGCTACAAGAATGGAGACCAGTGTAAGTGGCAAGCCCAAGCGCAGATAGTCCCGGAAAGTATACCCTCCGGGGCCGATAACGAGAAGGAGGGCGGGGTGACTGAGCGGGCTGATGAAAGCCATGGAACAGCCCACTGCCACAGCCATGGCGAGGGCGCGCGGATCAATCCCGGCAGCTTCTGCTGCTGCGATAGCAATCGGCGCAAGAATAACCCCTGCTGTTTGTCCACCGAGAAAGATACTCAAACCGATAGTGGCAGACATCAGTATGGCTGCGATTCCAAGAGGACCAAAGCCAGAGAAAGAAGAAATCATGAGTAAACCAATGCTGTGGGCCAGGCCGGTATTTTCAAGGGCGATGCTGACCGGGAGCATGCCTGCAACCAGAAAGATTGTGCGCCAGTCAATGGTCCGGTACGCCTCATCCATCGCAAGCACTCCCAGCAGGACCATCAGCGTCGCTCCTGTCAGTGTTGCCACAGCAAGAGGGATTACATTGATTGCTCCCAGGAAAAGGCACCCAAACAGCACAGCAAACGCCAGCCATGATTTTCGGGGCGGGTTTGCGTTGGTTTCTTCTTCAAGGATGATGAAATCAGGATCCTGGTCGAGTTGTTCTATCTGGGGTCTGTACCCCTGCAGCAGAATTGCATCACCGAAGCGGAGAGGGATATCCCGAACCGGCCCGGAGAGGACTTTACCTTCACGCCACACCGCCAGTACCTGCAGGCCGTAGCGCTGGCGAAAATTCAGATCCCTCATGGACCTGCCATGCAGGCTGGAGTGAGGAGAGAGGGCTGCTTCAACGAGTGGAGTCTCCTCGGTTCCGAATGTTTCATCAATATCGATTCCTTTTACCAGCTCAAGATTGAACAGGTTCAAATGTGCTGATGAAGGCTCACTATCCAGCAGGAGAATGTCCCCTGTTTGCAGCACAGTGCTGGCATCCGGCGCAAGGATGATGCTGTTTTTCCTGGCAATGCCCAGGATACCTGACTTCATGAGGCTTCCCCAGCGGATCTCCTCCAGACTGTGGTTGTGCAGCTGTGAGTCAACCGAAACTTCGACCTCGGTATACTGATCTTTCAAACCGTATGCGCCGACCAACTCGTTCTGCAGGCGTCTCATGCGGACAAATTGCCCGGCGATATCTCTAGTGGGGAGCAGGCGTGGAGCAGCGATTATAAGGAAAAGGACGCCTGCCAGGGTCAGGGGGATGCCAATCGGGAGAAAGTCAAGCATGCCGAACGGTTGATGGCCAGTCTGACTCAGGGTTATGCTTACGATAATGTTGGCAGTCGTCAGCAGAGTGGCGGTACCGCCAAGCAGCGCGCCAAAAACCAGCGGCATCAGCAGACGGGATGGGCGCAGGTTCACCTGTCGTGCAATTCCCATCGTTGTTGGCATGAGTGCAGCAGTGGAGGCGATCGGCTTCATTACCGTGGAGAGGAGTGCTGCAGTCAGAGAAAGGGCAGCGATCAACCGCCTCTCCGATTTTCCGGCTAATCTGACCAGGCGCTGGCCGATCCAGCGTGTGATACCGCTGCGCTGCATGGCTTCCGAAATAATAAAAACTGAAAGAATGGTCATAACAGCCGATTGGCTGAAACCTGAAAAAGCCTGTTCGGCTGAAATTACTTTTGTGAGGGAAAGCGTAATAATTACCAGCAGGCCAACAAGGTCGGGACGGAGCAGTTCTGTTACCAGCAGGAGAGCAGCGCCAAATATTGTTGTCAGAGTGATGATTTCAGGCAAACCCATTGGGTACGATTATACACAGGAATTAAGTGGACGGTTTCAAAAAATTATTCCTGAAATAATTACTGGGATTGTTTTTCATTACGCTCTCGCTTATACTCCCCACCATGGTCAGGCAGAATGGTTATTCAAACTGGTTGGAAATCAATTGCACCACATTAAAACAGAACCTGAATCGGATCCGCCAGCTCACAAACACGAATGTAATGGCTGTGGTCAAAGCCAATGGATACGGCCACGGCATTGTTGAAGTTGCCCGTGTTGCTGCAGAATCAGATGTGGCATACTGTGGTATTGCCCGTGTGGAAGAAGGGCTTGAGCTGCGCAGTGCAGGTATACGAGTGCCATTGTTGGTCCTGGGCTATACACCACCCTATCGATTTGACAGGGCGATTGAAGCGGATATATCCATAACGCTGTTTGAACCGGAACAGATCCCTCAGCTGCTTGAGGCAGCGCGACGTGTGGGTAAAAAGGGAAAAGTCCATGTAAAGGTGGAAACCGGCATGGGGCGCCTTGGGGCAGCACCGGAAACAGCGCTTTCCATTCTGCATCAACTGCACAACAACCCGGATGTTCTTGTTGAGGGGCTGTTCACTCATTATGCCAGGGCAGATGAGCTTGAGGAACCCGCAACGGATTCTCAGCAGCAGGTGTTTATGCGTCTGCTGGAAGAAGTAGCTGAAGCTGGATTACGTCCACCCATCGTTCATACTGCCAATTCTGCAGCATCCCTGATCAGGCCCAGCACACATTTCGACATGGTCCGCGCCGGGATAGCCTTATATGGGTTGTCACCTTCACCTGAAGTGTTGCTTCCTACCGGAATAGAACCTGGCTTGACATGGAAAGCTCAGCTGTGTGAGGTCCGTACGCTTCCACCTGGAACCGGTATCAGTTATGGGCACATTTACACCACTACAGGGTTTGAACGGATTGGCGTTGTGCCCGTCGGATATGGCGATGGCTACCGCAGAGTTTCTGGAAACAGCGTGCTGGTCCGCGGGGCAAAGGCGCCGATTGTAGGGCGTGTATGCATGGATCAGATGATGGTGCAGCTGGATTCAGTTCCCGATGCTGTTGTCGGAGACGAGGTGATTTTGATTGGGCGGCAGGGTTCGGAGTCCATCACTGCAGACATGTTGGCAGCACACTGGGGGACGATCAATTACGAAGTTATCTGTGGTCTGAGCGCCCGGGTTCCGCGTATCTATCTGGAGTAGATACTGCGAAGTGTCCGGCATATGAACAGACGGAATCACAGCGAGCATGAGTCACTCATGCTCGCAAATGGTTTAATCTTTCCGTGGTATCCAGCTCAGACCGGTTCTGTATACCGCTCGCGGATATTGGGGATCAGATATTCGTCGAAAGCCCGATCGAAGTCGTAATCAGGCTGCCAGCCCCAGTCTGTGCGGGCAGCGCTGTCGTCGATGTCGGCCGGCCAGGTATCGACAATACTCTGACGGGGAATGTCCGGCTGGAAGTCGATCCGGGCTTCGTGGAAGTGATGCAGTACTTTGCGTTGGAATTCCAGAGCGGAGGGGCTGAAGCTGGTGACGTTGTAGACCTGCCGTGTCAGCGTTTCTGCTGGTGCAGCGGCGAGGTTCACAAGGGCCTTGATCGCGTCCGGCATGGCCATAAAGGGCAGGCGGGTATCCGGGCGGACAAAGCAGTGATACGGTTCACCACGTGCAGCCGCATGCAGCATCTCCGGCCCGTAATCGCTTGTGCCGCCGGAGGGGACAGTAAATGCACTGATCAAACCCGGGTAGCGCAGCCCCCGGAAATCCAATCGCACTTCCTGAGCAGCTTCAGCCAGCTGCTGGTAATGAGAAGCATAATAACGCCCCAACTGCTCACAGTACAATTTGTTGCAGCCATACATCGTTGTCGGGCAGCACCAATCTTCTTCCCTTACTTTCCCCGACTGTCGTTTGGTGTCGGTACAGGGCAGGCCGTATACAGCGATCGAACTGGGATAAAGAAAACAGATCGCCCTGTTTGTCCGGGCGGTCTGTTGATTAGCCAGTTTCAACAGTTCAATAGTGCCGTCTACGTTAATATAGTGGGCAGTTTCCGGGATACGCTCAGCGCTGGTCGAGAGGATGGATGCAAGGTGGTAAATCGTGTCGAGTTCATACTTCTGGAAGATCGCAGATACCCGGTCGTTATCGCGGATGTCACACTGGATATATTGTTCGCACAGAGATAACAACTGTGGTTCCAGCGGCTTGATATCCAGTGCAATAATCTGTGTTTCCGGTGTTTGACTCAGATAGTGAATGAGACCGTGGCCGATCTCACCATTTGCTCCGGTTATCAGAACAACTTTATTTTTCATTTTTCCTCGTCTGGTGGATTTTGGTTAAGCCTTAACGGAATTAACCTGCAAAAACCATATTGCAGTGTGCTTAAATCCTGGCTTATATATTGAAACGCATCAAAGAGATCTGTACCAGAGGAAAGCGGCCTGATCCGATACGATGAATATCACCACCTTGATCGGGAATAATAAGCCGGATTTGGAACCAGAAATAACATTCCGGTATGCGGAAAATATAGGTAGAATAGAAGAAACAGTGTGATACGGCGCTGGGAATGTGCGGCTTGCAGCTGCCGCTTTTTCTCCCTGACCTTGACTTTTCAGGAGGCCGTTTTAGAATGTGGAACACAATCTACCCGATACAGGGGAGAGATCCATGCTTTTTGGACACCGAAGGGGCAAACCTTCTTGAATCGTGCGATTCGGAGGTGAAACTCTCAGGTTCAAGGACCCTGCATTGGTATAACTCTGGAAAGAGTACTCACCGAAGGGGCAAGCCGCGTGGTGCGGCGAATCTCTCAGGTTTATGACAGAGGACGCACAGTGAATTTGTGCGTCTTTTTTATTCGTTGATTTTTTATACTCATAATGCAACAGGAGGTTTACGAATGGATTTTCCAGCTGATTTGAAGTACACCGAGAATGATGAATGGGTACGAGTGGAGGGAAGCGAGGCGGTATGCGGTATCTCTGATTTCGCGCAGGACCAGCTCTCCGATATCGTCTTTGTTGAAATCCTTGTTTCCGAAGGCGACAGCTTCAAGAAGGGTGATTCGATTGCCAGCGTTGAATCCGTAAAGACGGCAGCGGATGTTTACGCACCGGTTTCAGGAAAAGTTACAGCTGTCAATGAGGCGTTGATGGAAACCCCTGAAGTGGTCAATACCGATCCCTACGGAGCAGCTTGGATTATCAGGTTTGAGTTGAGCGATCCTGCAGAAGTGGATGCCCTCCTCAGCACAGATGATTACAGGAAGAATACAGAAGAGCGAGCACACTGATGGCCTATATACCCCATACCGAAAAAAATCGTCAGGATATGCTGGCGGCAATCGGCGTGGAGAAGTTAGACGATCTGTATGACACTATCCCTGAAGGGTTCCGGTTTCCTGATCTGGATCTCCCCGGACCGCTTTCAGAAATGGAAATGATGGAAGAACTGCAGTTCCTGTCCGAAATGAATGTGGACAGCCGGCAGTTTGCCTGTTTCCTTGGGGCTGGAGCATACAATCATTACACGCCATCTGTCGTGGATCATATCCTGCGGCGAAATGAATTCTATACTGCGTACACGCCCTATCAACCTGAAATTTCCCAGGGAACACTGCAAACCATTTTCGAATACCAGAGTATGATCTGTCAGCTTACCGGGATGGATGTTTCCAATGCATCCCACTATGATGGTGCAACCTCGCTGGCAGAAGCAGTGATTATGGCTCTGAACCAGTTCCGCTTCAAGCGAACGAAGATCGTTTTCTCCCCCACCATTCATCCCCAGTTCCGCCAGGTGGTTCACACTTATTTCCCCGTGGGTAATGTTACGTTTCTCGGTGAAGACCAGGACCCGGCAAAGCAGGATCTTGTTTCTCTGGTGGATGACCAGACTGCGATGGTCGCAGTCCAGTACCCGGATTTTCTGGGCACGATTGAAGACTTCACTGCCCTTGGTGACGCAGTTCATGCTGCCGGCGCCCTGTTCTGTGTGGTGGTCAACCCACTGGCACTTGGTATGCTGAAGCCGCCTTCAGAATTCGGCGCGGATATTGTGGTTGGCGAGGGTCAGGCACTCGGCCTGCCGCTTTCATTTGGCGGCCCGTACCTGGGAATCTTCGCCACCAGGGATAAATACGTCCGAAAAATGGCTGGTCGGCTTGTAGGTGAAACCGTCGACGGCAGCGGGAAACGTGGCTACGTGCTGACTCTGACCCCGCGCGAACAACATATCCGGCGGGAAAAGGCGACTTCCAATATCTGCTCCAATCAAGGCCTGATGGTCCTCGCCGCAGCTGTATATATGTCCGTGATGGGAAGGAAAGGGCTGCGTGAGGTAGCTGAACTGAACTACCACAAGGCGCATTATGCAGCCAGCCAGATCCAGGCGCTTGAAGGTTTCAGCGTATGGAACAGCGGCAAGTTCTTTAATGAATTCCTAGTATCCTGCCCGCAGCCAGTTGCAGAACTGAATGATTACCTTATGGATTACGATATCCTGGGTGGATATGATGTTGAAAAGGATTACCCGGCTTTGAAGAACCACATGCTGGTAGCGGTAACAGAGAAAAACTCCCGAGAGGATATTGAAGATTTTGTGGCCGCGTTGAAGGAGGTGACACATGCTTGAGCCTCTGATCTATGATATTTCATCGCCAGGGCGCCGGGGTGTGACACTGCCGGAGGTTGATGTTCCGGAAACAGCGCTGCCTGAAGGGCTGGCACGTGAAGATCTTGGACTCCCGGAACTTTCCGAAATGGATGTCGTGCGGCATTTTGTGCGCTTGTCGCAGCTGAACTACGGAATTGATATCGGTTTCTATCCGCTCGGTTCCTGCACCATGAAGTACAACCCGAAAATTAATGAAGATGCCGCCCGCTTACCAGGTTTTGCGTTGACACATCCAATGCAGGACCCCAATCTTGTTCAGGGTAACCTTGCTCTGATGTTTGAAACCCAGCAGTGGCTGAAGGAAATCGGTGGGTTTGCAGGTGCGAGTTTACAGCCGGCGGCTGGTGCGCATGGTGAATTTACCGGGATTCTCATGATCCGTGCTTACCACAAGGATCGCGGCGATACCAAACGTACAAAGATACTTATTCCCGATTCCGCCCACGGCACAAATCCTGCGACAACTTCCATGGTCGGTCTGAATGTTGTGGAACTGCCCTCGGATGATCGCGGCAATGTCGATCTTGAAACACTGCGCCGCGAATGTGATGACACAGTCGCAGGCATGATGCTCACAAACCCCAATACACTGGGCCTGTTCGAGGAACATGTCGAAGAAGTGGTCAAACTGGTCCATGACTGCGGCGGCCTGATGTATGGCGATGGCGCCAATATGAATGCCCTGCTGGGTGTCATCCGCCCTGGTGATCTGGGTTTCGATGTATTGCATTACAACCTTCACAAGACGTTCTCAACCCCGCATGGTGGAGGCGGCCCCGGCTCAGGCCCTGTTGGCGTATCTGAGAAGCTGGTTGACTTCCTGCCAGGTCCCATTGTGGAATGTGAGGAATGCGACGATGCTGAATTCCCCCATTTTGGGCTGGTGCAGCCGAAGAAGAGCATTGGCCGGGTGAAGTCATTCCACGGTCATTTTGGTGTGATCGTACGCGCCTATACATATTTACGGATGCAGGGTAAATCCGGTCTGCGTGACGTCTCCGATCATGCTGTGTTGAATGCGAATTACCTCAAGGCCCGCCTGCAGGATACTTATAACATCCCGTTTAACCGGACCTGCATGCATGAGTTTGTAGCAGAAGGCTGCTGGAAGGGAGTGGAGGGTATTCATGCCCTCGACATTGCCAAGCGATTGATGGATTACAACTTCCATCCGCCGACCAACTACTTCCCGCTGATAGTTCATGAAGCATTGATGATCGAGCCCACGGAAACGGAATCACTCGAGACGCTCGATGCCTTTGTTGATGCCATGCTCAAGATTGCAGAAGAGGCACGCGAACAGCCGGAACTTCTTCATGAAGCCCCGCATAATACTCCCATCGGACGCCTGGATGAAGTCCAGGCAGCTCGCCAGCTGGTGCTGTGCTGCCGGCCGGCCTGGCTCGATGCACCGCAGGAGTAGCGGTACCGCTGTACAGTAGTGTTTAATCAGAACGGGGCTGCCTGAATTTGCAGCCCCGCTGCTCTTTAAACTCCGACGGCGGTAGAGATAAGCTCTGGCGGGTAGAGCTGCCGGATTCCTGGTGGAGACGGTGCCGTCGGATCCTGGAGGAGGAGGAACACCATGTTCCCGTGGATTTCACTGAGGTCTGCTTTGTTTTAAGGTAGAATCAGCGAGCAGCTTTCAAACATATGGATATAAAAATGACAAATAAAATTACTCAAACCAGACTCAACCCACGGGTTCAGATCATCCTCTCAACAGGAGAGGTGCTTGAAGGGGACCGCGGCACAACGATTGAGACTTTCCTTGTGGGCAAGATTGACACCGAGGCTCCCATTGTCGGTGCTGTTGTGAACGGTGAACTCCGGGAATTGACCTATACAATTAAGATGGAATCCAAAGTGACCCCGATTACGATGGGCGATGCGGATGGGATGCGTTTCTACCGGCGCTCGCTGACCTTTCTGCTTGCTGCAGCTTTTGAAGAACTCTTTCCTGACAATCAGTTGTATATCGATCATTCCGTTTCGTCGGGTGGGTATTTCTGCCGTGTCAGTAAAAATATCAGGGAGGAAGATGTCCGCCGGCTTGAAAACAGGATGCGGGAACTGGTTGAAGCTGACCTGCCTTTCAAACGCGAAGTTGTACCGCTCGGAGAAGCAATCGAGTATGCACGTTCCAGAGGGTATGTTGATAAAGTCAGGCTTCTCGCCTATCGTAAAAAACCAACACTTGTTTTTTACCGCCTGGGGGAACTGCGCCAGTATCATCATGGTTACATGGTTCCCAGCACAGGCTACCTGAAATGGTTCAGCCTGGTGAAGACCTACAACGACATAACACTGTGTTTCCCGCGTCGCCACAGGCCGACAGAGCTGCAGTCGACACCTGAGTTCCCCAAGCTGCTGTCCACATTCCGTCAGTATGGTGACTGGTTGAATAAACTGGGCATTTCCAGCGTGGGAGCTCTCAATGATGCGATAACAGAGGGACGATCGCGCGAGGTAATCCTGGTGTCGGAAGCACTGCAGGAAAGGCGAATCTCCGAGATCGCTGCCGAGATCGCTGCAAAACAGGAGAGGATCCGTCTCGTCCTTGTTGCAGGCCCTTCCTCCTCAGGGAAAACAACCTTTTCCAAACGTCTGTCGGTTCAGCTTCTGGCACGCGGTATCTCGCCTTTCCCGATTGAAATGGATAACTTCTTTGTCGATCGTGACAAGACACCCATCGATGAAACCGGAGAATTCGATTTTGAATCTCTGGGAGCAGTGGATGTGGACCGGCTGAACAAGAACCTGAAAACACTTATCTCCGGCGAAAAAGTCAGACTTCCTCAGTATGACTTCAAACGGGGTCTTCAACTTGAGGGTGAGGAAGCACAGATTTCTTCGAATCAGATCATCATCCTGGAAGGGATTCACGGTTTGAACCCGGCTTTACTGCCCCTGATTCCGTCAGATCAGACCTACCGGGTGTACACATCAGCACTCACCCAGCTTAACCTCGACCGTTATAACCGTGTTTCTACGACAGATACACGCCTCATCCGTCGTATCGTTCGGGATGCAGCGTACCGCGGATACACTGCCAGCGAGACGATCGGACGCTGGGAATCGGTGCGGCGTGGAGAAAAACGTTACATTTTCCCCTATCAGGAAAATGCCGATGTTCACTTCAATTCAGCTCTGGTCTATGAGAGCTCGGTGTTGGGCCCGCTGGCGGAACCGCTGCTGCGCCAGGTTCCTTTCGGGACCAAAGAGTATATTGAAGCAAAGCGGCTGCTTGTATTTATCCAATGGTTCCTCCCGCTGGACACAGAGTTGATCCCGGACAACTCGATTATGCGTGAATTTGTGGGCGGCTCAATTTTACGGGAATTCTCTCCGTGGGTGGCCACAGAGGAATAGCTGCAAAGTATTCAGCAGTCCTTCCGAAAGCAAATATATTGGAAGACAGTGCGGAATATTTTCGAGGCAACACGGCTGGATGTTCGCCTGATTTTATGAAGCACGGTAAACTTGAGGCGGAATAATCCCGGTTTCGGCCGTGGATGTTCAGTATGGAGTGTTGATGCGCGGTCTGGTTGGAAAAACTCTTGATCATTATCTGATTATGGCTGAAGTCGGGCAGGGGGGGATGGCTACAGTCTATCGAGCTGTTGACAATACCACGTCGCAGGAAGTTGCGATGAAGGTGCTGTCTCCGACGATAGCGGGGGACAGGCGGTTCATCCGCCGCTTTCGCCGGGAAGGCAGCCTGCTGGCACGCATGAAGCACCCAAATATCGTCCCTGTGCTCGATTATGGTGAGAGCCAGGGATTTGTATACCTGGCGATGCCTTTTGTGCGGGGGAAAACACTCGCTGCACACCTGAAGTCGAACCAGCTCAAACTCTCCGAAGTAATCAAGTGGATTGAGCAGGTTGCAGATGCACTGGCATACGCGCACAGCCTGGGTGTGATCCACCGGGATGTAAAACCATCCAATATCATCATCGATGAAAATAATAATGCCCTCCTCACAGATTTTGGACTGGCACGCCAGATTGAAGGCTCGAATACCCTTACCGGTTCGATGCTGCTGGGCACACCGGCCTATATGTCTCCTGAACAGGCTTCCGGAGAGCCGGTTGAGGAAGCATCCGATCAGTATTCGCTGGGCATTATTCTCTACCAGGTATTTACCGGGCGGCTGCCTTTTGATGAAGAAGCACCAATGGCTACCGTTATGATGCATATCCAGGAGCCAGTTCCGCGACCAGGCAGGTTTAATCCTTCGCTTCCTGATGCGGTAGAGCGGGTGATTCTGAAAAGTCTGGCAAAACGCCCTGCCTACCGGTATTCTTCCATTGCAGCATTAAAACAGGCGTTCAGCGCGGCGATCGCAGGTGATTCAAACGAAAAGACTCAAGTAATGCATAAGCCGAGCGACGAGATATTACAGACTTCACGGAAACAGCGACAGGGCGGGGGAGGGCTTTCTAAAATTTTTCGCTGGTTTGTTGCTCCACTGCTGCTTGTTGCTGTGATTGGCGGGGTGTGGTGGTTTCAACGAGTGGCGAACAATCCGGTTCCCACAGCTACCATCGAGGTTCTGCCGGTTTTCGAGACACCGGCTGATGAAGCTGTAGTTTCATATCCGGAAGAGACTGCAGTGCCTGCTGTGTTGCCTACAGCTGTGCAAAACGAAACCTGCCCCGGCCTGAGTATGTTCAATTTCCAGCGGGAGGGCTCTACGGTTTCCTGGAGTCTTGACAACAGCCTGCAGCAGCCAGTACAGCTAAAAAACGCTGCGTTTCAGGTACCGGAAGACAACTGGCTTACGATGCTTGCGTTGGATCAGGTCGTGCTTTTGGAGATGGATCCATTCTCCCAACCAGATCCTGGTGCTGTTCTGGAAATCCCGGCTGATGAGCGAACGATTATCCCGGCAGGAAAAACAGTGCATTTTGAACTGCGTTATGCAGTGAGTGACCCACTTCCCGGGTATGCTGTCGAACTCCTTTTCGATGAGGGTTGTACGCTTCAGACTGATTGGTAATGATCTGCAGGGGCTGAAGCTCCGGCTCCTGAGAAAATTAATCACAGAGATGTTCCAAATCTATAAGGATTAGAAAGAGGAAAATTAATGCCTGATTCATGCCTTGTTAATCTTGCAAGAACGCTTGTCCAGTATTCGACCCGTGTGCAGCCATGTGATCGTGTGGCGATTATCGGCGCACCCGTCTCAGAACCGCTGATGAAGGAAGTTTTCCGCGAGGTGCTGCGGGCAGAGGCGCACCCTTACCCGATGCTCGGCCTGGAAGTGTTGGCAGGAATGAATGGTCTGGATGAAATTTTCTTCGCAGAAGCTAATGAGGATCAGTTGAAGCATGTACTCCAGACCGAGTATATGGTGCGGACTGAGTTTGAGGTGATGATCCTGCTGAAATCCCAGGCCAATTCGCACAGCAGGAGTAATGTGGATCCCGTAAAAGTGCAGATGTGGAAAAAGGCGCGCGGGGCGATGAATGAAATCTTTTTCAACCGGTCTGCTGAAGGCAAAGCGCGCTGGGCGCTGACACTATACCCAACCTATGGCTATGCTCAGGACGCTGACATGGGGCTGGAGGAATTCCGGGACTACGTCTATCGCACGACCTTTTCCGACCAGCCGGACCCGATCGCTGCCTGGAAGAATCTCCACAATGAGCAGCAGGCGGTTGTCGACTGGTTGAACGGCAGGAAGCAGGTTGTGGTTGAAGGGCCGAATATTGATATGAAGCTCTCCATTGAAGGCAGAACCTTTATCAACTCCGATGGTACAAACAACATGCCCAGTGGAGAGATTTTTACCGGGCCTGTTGAGGATTCCGCTGAGGGGTGGGTGAAATTCACATATCCGGCGATCTATGAAGGCAGAGAAGTGTCTGGTGTAAAACTGGCGTTCGAAAAGGGCAAGGTTGTCCGGGCAAGCGCTCAGAAGAATGAAGCGTTCCTGATGGCTATGCTGGATATGGATGAGGGTTCACGCTTTCTTGGTGAATTCGCTATTGGCACCAATAAAATGATCGATCGCTTTATCAAGAATATCCTTTTTGATGAGAAGATTGGCGGAACGATTCACATGGCTCTCGGGATGGGTTATCCGGAAACCGGATCGGTTAATAAGAGTGCTATCCACTGGGACATGATCTGTGATATGCGAAAAGACAGCCGTATCCTCGTGGACGGGGATCTGCTGTACGAGAATGGAGAATTCAAGATCTGACGTTCGGCCTTAAGAGACTTTCTTAAAAAGCGGGCACCCGGAGCTGGAATATTGCTGTATATCCCTCTCAGGAGGAACCCACCCCTGTTTCCCCTCCCAGGAGGAACCCACCCCTGTTTCCCCTCCCAGGAGGAACCCACCCCTGTTTCCCCTCCCAGGAGGGGATATGGTATCAGCTAACCGCTGAAATGTTTGTTTTTGGGTGGCCTCTCTGTTTGAAAGAGGCTGCACCGGTAGATTATGCAAGAAGCCACCTCCCTGGAGAGGATTGTAAAGACCGGGGATATGGGAAACGGGTGTACGAAAACAGGATGGATTCAATTGAATTACACAGCAGGCGTATGTAATAAAAGTAAAGCATTCTCCCCCCTCATCGCAACGACACGGGTTTTGGGGCATATAAGTCAAAAGCTGCACTGCAGGCAGAGGATTGTTTTATATACGTGATTGAAAACGTTCACCATATCCGAGGACTATTCAGGGGAACAGCGGCAGGTACTTATTACCGTCTCCCGGGAAAAGTTATGGTGTGAATCGGATATTTGCAGCGTTCAGTCCTGTTCGGTTCCGGGCGATTCTGCAAAACGGTTATCCGCTCGTGTTGTGCGGAACCCTGACTTCAGTTTCTCTGCCCAACCAATCCGGATTTCTCCGCCGGGATTCAATGCGGGGAAGTAAGGTTTGATATCCAGAAGCGGGGTTCCATCGAGAACGTCCACGCCTTCAATGTGCAGGATACTCTCCTCAACAGATATCAGCTTGACGATGGAAAGTCCGATCTGGTTGGGGCGATGGGGTGCCCGGGTGGAAAAGACGCCGCGCTTTTCCTTATCAAGGAACGGCACAACCTGCAGTTCATACCCGCTGGATCGATGCAGATGGAAAAGAAGAACAATGTGGGAGAAGCCCTCCAGGTCCTGCAGTCCGGGCACAAACGCCGGAAAGATTTCAACCGATCCGCGTAAACCGGCAGCAGCTGTCGGCTGGATCGGCACACCAACCGGCTCAGAAAATGGACTGTGAATGAGACCAATCGGTGTATACCGGATAGTTTTCATATGTTCCTTTCCACAGGTAAACCGGAGAATCGACTAATATTAATAATTCTCCGGTTTGCGGTTTTTTACCTTCTGTATGCAGGTTTTCTAGAGCCGCGGCAGTTCGATCCGCTGCTGGTTCTGATATTTCCCTTTTCGATCGGCATAACTGATACTGCATTCCTGGTCTGCCTCAAAAAACAGCACCTGAGAGATGCCCTCGTTTGCGTAAATTTTAGCGGGAAGCGGGGTCGTATTGGAAATTTCCAGGGTAACAAACCCCTCCCATTCCGGTTCAAAGGGAGTGACATTTACGATGATGCCGCAGCGGGCATACGTTGATTTTCCAAGACAGATTGTCAGCACAGATCGTGGTATACGGAAGTACTCCACAGTGCGGGCCAGTGCAAAGGAATTGGGCGGAATAATACAAATGTCACCCTTAAAATCCACCATCGAGGCAGGATTAAAAGATTTCGGATCGACGATGGCGGAGTGTACGTTGGTAAAAATCTTGAACTCATCAGCAACCCGAATATCATAACCGTACGAGGAAACACCGTACGAAATGGTTCCGTCACGGACCTGGGTTTCCTCGAAGGGTTCTATCATACGATGTTCGCGTGCCATTTTAATGATCCAGTTATCAGATTTCAGTCCCATTTCTTTCTCCTTTAGGTTGATAAATGTGGAGGGAGTACAGCGTTACGAACAGGATTCTCGAGAGTGCCGATACCTTCGATTTCGATGCTGACAGTATCGCCATCGAGTATCCGGCTGACTCCAGCTGGTGTGCCTGTAAGGATAATGTCTCCCGGTTGGAGTGACATAATAGCGGAGGAGTAGGCAATCAGGTGTGCGAGATTGAAGACCATGTCGTGAGTGGAAGCCATTTGCCGGATCTGTCCGTTTACGCGGCAGGCAATGAGGAGATCCGTCGGGTCGAGATCTGTTTCGATCCAGGGGCCGAGAGGGCAGAAAGAGTCAAAACCTTTGGCCCGGGTCCACTGGGGATCTTCCCGTTGAAGATCGCGGGCAGTTACATCGTTGGCGATCGTATAGCCGAAAATGTATTCCCTGGCGGTTTCGGGCCGTATCCAACGGCCGGCTTTTCCGATCACGACAGCTAATTCAGCTTCATGTTCTATTTGCTCGGACTGTGGGGGGAGTTCAATGAAAGCACCATGTCCGACCAGAGAGGAGGGGGGTTTGAAAAAAAGCAGCGGAATAGCAGGTACTTCAGTGTCGTGTTCAGCTGCGTGGGCGGCGTAGTTCCTGCCAACACAGATAATCTTTGAAGGCCGGCAGGGGGGCAGCAGGGAAACACTCTCCAGCCTGCGGTCCGGCGGTTTACGGCGGAATTCAAAAAAGGGGGAACCTTCTATCAGCCCGATCTGGCTTTCAGATATCCAGCCCCACTTCGGTTCTTTGCTTTTTTTATCTTCCAGGAATCGAATAATCTGCATACGGCTGCCTCTCAGTGTTCTACGGGTTTCTGTGTCCAGACAAGGTCGTAATCAAGCTGCCACGGGTAGGTTTCAACTGCTTTCAACCCATTATCTTCCAGGAAAGCCGGGAAGGCCTCCCTTTTTATAGTATGCCCCACAAGAAAGAAGGCATCTCCACTGACCCTGTTGGTAATGATTAGCCAACCGCCAGGCCGGAGGACACGCTTAAGTTCCCGGATTGTTTCGGCTGAGTCGGGTGTGAATTCCAGTACCTCAAGGCAGAGCACAAGATCAAAGCTGTTCTCGGGAAAAGGAAGCGGGACCGCATATGCCTGGACCCACTGGACGGGCCACCGTGCGGTCAGTGCACGTCCCTGGGCGAGCATTTTTATCGCTGGTTCCACACAGGTGAGCTGCAGGCTGCAGTCTTCTCTTGGGAAAATTGCCCGTGCCACCCGCGCGGTGCCGGCTCCAACATCCAGCAGCCGGGCATCCGGCAGAGACCAGGTTGCATTGACAACAGCATCACCCAGCAGGTTCCTTTCCCAGGCCGGGTCATAGCGTTTGATACCTTCATATCTTCCGGCGGTCAGGTTGTAGAGCCACACAACGGCTTTCGGGCCCAGGTGCACACCTTCGCAGAGGATAAGCTCCCAGAAGAGGAAGGCCAGGAACAGGACAAGCGCGGTGATCAGAACATGTATGCTCATAGAAAAGCAGCCCAAACAGGATTTTGTGTCATATGCTGGTGGAGAGGATCAAAAATTAGTTTCACCGGTGATTAGTTGTTTGCTGAGTTTTGAAAATTTTTCACTGCTGCTTTTGAATCGCAGAGGACGGGCTTGGCGAAGAATCTGGATGAATATATGAACGATGGTTTCTACCATCATCTGCTGGAACCCTGGTCCGGGGTTTCCATATCCTGCGAGTACATTTTCAGCGAAATCCGCCAACCGGGAAGAAGGGGCTGCGATAATTGCAGCTGTTTTCAATTCAGCTTCCTTCGCGGCAGTCATTGCGCGCAGCAGGAAGGGGCTGTTGGGTGAGACTTCCACCGCTGCGACAAGGTCCCGCGGGTGGGCACCGGTAAGCAGCCGGGCGATTTCGACAGGATTATCTCCTGCAGTCTGGATCGTGTATCCGGCAGCAGAAAGCCAGAAAGCAAGATTCTGGGCAGCTGGGACAGCCATTCCTTCGGCGAGCAGGAGAATTCGTTCGCATCTGTCAAGCGTGTCAATAATCTGTTCTGCAGCCTGGAGTGAAAAACTGCGCCGCGTTAATTCAAGACATCTGGCGGCAGCGGAAAAGGCCGCATCTGCAGGGTTTGAATCATTCTCGGCATGAGAAGGAATGTGCAGCAGCTCGTCTTTCAGCTTTCGCCGCAGATCTTTCTGCAGCTCAAGATAACCCTTATAACCCAGTTTCTGGGAGAAACGCACAACTGTTCCCGGATCAAGATCAAGCACATGGGCCAGTTCAGTTGCTGTCATCAAGGCAGCCTGTGGGTATGAATCCAGCAGGAATTTCCCCAGGCTCTGGAAACTGGGAGGGAAATTATTTCGGTGCTGGCGGATCCGATCCTCAAAAAGGCTGTCCATTTATTTTCCTTGTGTCACGGGTCTGCATCTTTCCTGCTCTGAAAAAGGACTATAGCACAGGCTTACCAAATAGCAAATTAAAAAAAACGAAGAGA
>JAFGNH010000129.1 GCA_016927115.1 Anaerolineales bacterium
CCTGGCTGTCCGCCTCAATATGCAGATCTGATTCTCCCTGGTCCACATCCTGGCTGTCCGCCTCAATATGCAGATCTGATTCTCCCTCTGGATTATCCTGATTCCGTTCCTGCATCCAATCAACTTCTTCCTGATATGTGACCTGTTTCATACTCAGCCCGATCCGCTGCCGCTCAGAATCAACCCCGATTACTCGAACAAGCACTCTGTCCCCGGTCTTAAATATCGGCTTACCGGGAATAACCGTTCCATCCATCTCTGTCTTATGGACCAGCCCATCGAGGCCAGGCTGCAAACGAACAAAAAGGCCGAATTCCTTGACAGCAACAATCTCTCCCTC
This sequence comes from Anaerolineales bacterium, assembly GCA_016927115.1. GTDB lineage: Bacteria > Chloroflexota > Anaerolineae > Anaerolineales > E44-bin32 > JAFGNH01. Next base: position 341 of record JAFGNH010000129.1, read on the forward strand.
ACAGAGGTCACCAGGGTTGAACTTTTCATCAATGGTATCCCAGGGGCCGGGTTCGAGGGCTTTGCGGCTGAGGCCGATCCTGGCCCGCTCCGGTTCGATCCGGCAGATCTCTACGTCGATCTGTTCACCAACGGAAACCTCATCTTCGGGATTCTTTACATCATGCCAGGCCATCTCCGATATGTGAAGCAGCCCATGCACCCCTCCCAGGTCTATGAAAGCACCATACGGCATAATCTGCACAACCGTACCGCGTGCACGGTCTCCTTCGGAGTACTGTTCAAGGATGCGCCTGATATTTTCCTTCTCATCTTCGCGGGCGGAAAGAACCAGGCGTTGTTGACGCCGATCGGCTTCCAGAACCTTCACGCGCATCTGTTCACCCACAAAGTTCCGCTTGAAACTGATCAGCTGGTCTCCCTTCAAACCGGCCCGATAACCTGGAATACAGGAATTGGGGATAAAACCTCGCAGACTTCCCAACAAACCAACAAGCCCACCTCGATTGACATCGCTGATGGCAATTTCTGCGCTCCGGTTTTCCGCCTGCAGCTCCAATACTTCATCCCAATCCTGTTTGGAAAGGGCCTGACTGATCGAAACCAGCAGCCTCGAGCTGAAGGGGCCTGGCGTACGAAGCACCCTTACATCCACGGAATCTCCAACTTTCAGCGCCGAAAGTATCGAGTCATCCAGCCGCTCAATATCTTTGCGGGGAACAACGGCGTCATGCTTCCCGCCGATATCTACCAGGATTTCATCACTGTCTTTGGACAGGATTGTCGCTTCTGTAAAGTCCCCCTTCTTCGGCAGGTCATATTCGTAGTTATCCAGCAACTGCTGGAATGAACTTATCTCCTTTGTGGCTGTCTGTACGCTGCTGAATTGTTCCGGCATTCATTCTCCTTTAATGTGCAGATATTGTTTGCGCCTATGCCTCTTTCTTAAATTGATCCAGTTTACTCAGACTTCTTTCAAGGATACTGTTTATCTGTTCCTGTGCCTTGGTAAGGCTGATTCCGAACGTGATCGCCCATTCTTTCGTCAGGCGCGTGAAGAGCGTAGTCATCGCCTGGTATTCGGTTTCATTAAGGCTCTTTTTCCGCCGCCATCCTGTCAGATCACGCAGCAGAGCTGCTTTCTTGCTCAAGCCTTCAGTGCCAAGAACCTGCTGTATGTGATTGATGCGGGATTTGTGATTCGAATCCATCTGCCTGGGCTCGCGCACAAGAATCCTCTGCACTTCCTTCATCTGGGATGGCGAAGCAATGGGACGAATTCTGCCATTGTCACTCGCAGAAATCGGCATCCATAAAGCGCTGTCATCACCTTCGATGCAGTAACAATCCACTCTCTCGCCCTGCACCGTCTTCTTTTCCAGACTGGTAATCTTCCCCACACCCAGCCGTTTATGAACAACCCAATCGCCTTCATGAAATAGTTTCAGCGAGTCGTTCAGTCCGGTTTTATCCATTTGTTTTTCCGCTTTCTTTCCTTTCATCCAGAACCTCCAGCAGTTTTCTCTCGAGATAACGAATATCAAAAGGCTTGTAAAAAACAAGGTCAGGTTTATAGGTCCTGCGCCATTCTTCTCCGGGGCGACATGTTGTAGTAATCAGAAAGACCGGGAAATTGTTCTCCGAGGTGGAGGACCGGGCCCGGTTAATAAAAGTACCACACAGCGACTGCGGACTGTACTCAATGATGAATGCATCATAGCTGTCCTGCAGCTGCATCTGTGCCAGCTGATAATCTTCCACAGCTGTGATATCCAGGCCTGATTTGACCAGGCTGAGTTCTAACACCCGGCGCAGAGACGGCTCACTCTCCTGCAGTAGAATTCTTCGTTTCCCCTTCATGTTCTTCTATACCTGTAGTTTTCTGACCATTGGCATCAGGTATTCCCCGGCTCTCCCTTGCCATTGAAGAAATAACCTTATTAACCATACCAGAGTAAGTTTGCGGAATTCTATCAATAAGAGGAAATTTCTTGCGATATTCTTGCAAATGCTTCTGCAAAACGAATACAGCGGGCAGAAAAGAGATAACTATCCGGAGCCGGCTGGATCTCAGGTATCGAAGGGGAAGAAGTAACCGACACCCCAGCGTGTTTCTATGTATGAAGTGCCCTGGTGTGCTGTTTCCTCTGCTGCGGCAGAGAGTTTCCGGCGCAGGCGGCTTACATGCACAAACAGATCCTGCCGGGTTTTCTCTGACTGATTTTCCCAGAGCTCAGATACCATCTGGTCATACGTCAGCACCTGACCTCGATTTAGAGCCAGGTAGGCTATCAAACGGTATTCCGTCGGGGTCAGCTGGATCAATTTCTTTCCGATCCATACCTGCCGGGTTTCAAAATTGATCGAAAAGCCCTTGCTGGTAAACCTGCTTTTCTGATCCGTATCCAACCAGCTGTCTCCGCGGCGCAGAAGCGCACGAATTCTGGCCAGCAGCTCATCAGACTGAATGGGTTTGGAGAGGTAATCATCGGCACCGGCATCCAGTGCTGTCACGAGATCTTTCTGCGAAGTACGAGACGTGACAAGCAGGATCGGGATTTGGGTCCAGCGGCGTATGCCGCGCAGCACATTCAGTCCGTCCATACCTGGCAGCAGCCAATCGAGGATCACCATGTCAGGGTCAGAGTTTAAAAGCATATCCAGCGCAGTGGGGCCATCCGGTGCCAGTTCAACCTGATAGCCGTGTTCGGTAAGGATGGTGTAATACAACGTTTGAAAATCAGGTTCATCTTCAACCACCAGAATTCGAGCTGAATCCGCTGTTACTGGTTGGTCCCGCACAGGAAAGTTTTGAGGTATTGTGTCAACCTGGCCTGCAGGCATGACTGGCAAGGAAAATACGAAGCAAGCTCCCCCGGTGCTGCCCGATGGCGTTTCCAACCAGATCTTGCCGCCATGGGCCTCAACAATCCGGCGGCAGATATACAAACCCAGCCCCGACCCTTCATGTTCCGGCTGCAGCTGCTCATACTGATCGAAAATTACCGCCGCCCTGTCCTCTGGAATACCCGGACCAGAATCTGTGACACTTACCAGCACCTTATCCTGCTCCAGAGAGACATGGACCCGGACAGGTTGTCCTGCCGGTGAGTAACGTACGGCGTTATCAAGCAGGTTCATCAGCACTTCTTCAACCCTGGCGGGATCCACCCGTACATCAGGAAGTGATTCATCAAAGGTGGTTTGAATCTCGCGGCCCTCCAGAACGTTTCCCATTCGCTCAAGTGTCTGTTTGAGCAGCAAATGCAAATCGACTGACTCCGGCCGCAAACCCAGTTTCCCGGCTTCCACACGTGTAAGTGCCAGGCTGCGATCTACCTGTTGAATTAGCTGATCGGTGCTCCGGTTGATAGCTTGCAGGAACTCCAGCACCATGTCCCCGCTCCAACTGCGATAGCTGCCCAACAGCGCCGTGGCATGGCCTTTTAACGCCGCCAGTGGTGTGCGTATATCATGAGCGAGGATCGAAAGCAGATCCATCTTCCAATCCATCCGGTCATGTGCTTCACTCACATCCTGCAGCAGCCCGCCCCAACCGGTTGAAACCCCATCCTCATCCCACACAGGGAAGAAGGAAAGATCCAGATAGCTGATATCCTCTGATTGAATTGCAATCTCAATTACCGGCCGCTCCTGAACCTGCAGCAGCGCTTTCGACAAAGCCTGCTGTACTACCGCAGGCTCCACAGAAAGTGAAAGGATATACCGGAAAATTTCGTGGTAGCTCTGCTGGAGGAAATTCTCCTGCGGAATACCCAGCAGCCCACCGAGAAATGTGTTGCATTCAGTGATTACCCCTTCTCTGTCCACCAGAAATAAACCGGCAGATACCCCCTCAATAAGAGAGGACAGCCGGGCATGATCGCGTTTGATCTCCCGCTGCAGGACTTTCATCCGCGTGATATCCACAAAAGAGGTTTCAAAATGATCCGCATCCAGCACCCTCCCGGAAAACAGCATTGTCTTCCTTATATGGTCTTTTGTCTGAACGGATACCTCTTTCCTACGGATGATTTTCTTTTCAAGAAGGGTTTTCAGCACCTGTATTCCGGTTTCTGTATGATAAAACAGCGATTCAAACCGGATTCCCGGAGATTCCAGCTCTTCTTCCTGGTAGCCGAACGTGACCAGAAAAGCACTATTGGCAACGCGGCACAACCCATCCTGACAAAAAACAGCATCAGGGATGGGAGAAAGATCAAAGATTTCCTGGTAGAGTTCTTTCGGTGCACTCATAATAATGCAACATTTTCCAGTAGTGGACAGGGGGTGTCTTTGGGATGTACACTGCCGGTAAGGAACAGTGTTTCTGTTTTCTGCCGCTTCCACTTCCTCCATTCTAACAATCATCGCCTTATTGGTCAAAAAACAGGGACACGGCAGCATATACAAATGGTCACCGGTGCCCCAGGGAACATTCCGGCGGAAAACAGCCTGCGTTCAGAACCGGCCTGGTGAGATTGGATGGAAAGGAACAGATTTTGCCTGATTCGAGAAAACACCTCCAGCGTATTCTTAATCAGTTGTGGACAGATTTTATTCAAACGTCCAGATTCCTGTACACAGCAGCGTTTCAATCTGAATGCCAGAAGATATTCGGAACAACCGCTGGTGCGGCGGTGCTCGCTGTCACTACCGAAGCCTGTCTCCAGGCCGGAATACTTGGCCTCGCCCGCCTCACCATCCCGGACAAGGAATCGGTCACAATCTGGTACCTGCTCGATTTTCTTCGCAACCATCCCCAGCTCTTCCCGGATATATCACGAACTAAACTCATAACACTCCGGGAAGAGATGCAGCAAACCATTCAGGCCCACGAAGAATTGCTGAAGAAAGTCCAGCATTGGCGGGATCGCTCCCTCGCCCATCGCGATCGAAAGTGGATCAATAATCCCGAACACCTCGCCTCAAGTGAGTTGTCTCCTGCTGAATTAAAAACCCTGCTCGGAGCAGTCAGGGATATTCTCCTTCAGGCCTGCCTGCTTCTCGAGACAGACAGTTTGGATTCTCCCGATCACAGCGAACTTCTGGACGATCTGCATGCCTTGTGGGAATCCGGATCCGGGACACCTCCTTCGGATTCGATTGCCTGAATTCCCCCCGGCTATACCTGCAGTCAAGGCCGCAGATTCCCATAAGGCCCTGTTCGCATTTCTTCCCTTTTTTGACTATAATCCGGCCAGGCTGGCTTAACTGCAGGCCGACACGATGAGGAAAACATGAAACCCGGAAAAACTCCCTCTATCACCATCGTCGGAGGAATGACCCTGGACCTTGCACTCTGGCTGCCCGAACTTCCGGCAGCCGGGACCATCGGTCGCGCAGAACGAGGTGAGTTTTTCAGCGGCGGCAAGGGCTTCAGCCAGGCTGTCTGTGCCCGTCGCTGTGGAGCAAATGTCACCATGGTCGGTGTGCTGGGGAACGACCCCTTCGCCAGCATCTTTCTCGATACGTTCGAAAACGAGGGGATCGATTCCAGCCATGTCTTCAGGGCACCCGTAGGGACCAGCCTTACCTTCCCGATGTTCCACCCAAACGGCGAACACGCCCTGATCGGCCTTTCCCGTTCAAACCGGTACCTGCAACCTGAAGATATCCTTCATGCTAAGTCCGCAATCAAGGACGCAGATGCCGCTCTCATCCAGTTGGAAATCCCGCTTGAAACAGCACTGCAGGCAATCAGGCTTGCCGGAAAGTTTCAGCGAACCGTCTTCGTGAATCCCTCTCCGGTACGCGAGGATTTTAAGCCATACCTGACAGGGGAGAAAAAAGTCGACAACACACCACTCCAGCTGGACTGGTTGATTCTAAATCAAGATGAAGCTGAAAAAATACTCAACCGGACCTTGTCTTCCATCGAAGAAGCACTAAAGTATGGTGCCGGGCTGCTTTACCCTGCTGTCCGAAAAGGAGTGGTGATCACCATGGGGGAGAAAGGCGCCGTTCTGATTTCCCCGGAAATCAGCCTGTACCAGCCCGCTTTTCCCACCCGGACCGTTTATCCTATCGGCGCGGGTGACGCATTTGCCGCAGCGTTCGCTGTGCGAATAATTCAGCAAGATCCCCTGGAGCAATCGTTGCGTTTTGCTGCTGCTGCAGGTGCACTCGCTGCAGCCCGATTCGGCGGCGCCGATTCCCAGCCTTCCTTCAGCGAAGTTCAACACCTGCTGGCCGCCTATCCCGACCTCAACCCACAATAACCCTGTCGGCTTTCTGAATACGCGAAAAACCCGCGCGTACTCTTATATCAGCCGGTTGAAGACTGCCGGGATGAGATACGCTTTCCCTCTACTTCCACATATTCCTCAAGCCTGTTTGCACAATAATCCCTGCAATCCGGGCAGCATGAAATATGTTTAAGGAATAAATCCCGCGCTTTCTCCTCGTCCTGTGCGCGTGCAGCTGTTTCAGCCAGGTATTCCATCAGCTGAAAACATTCGCTGCAACGCAGCTTTTCAGACTTCTTACAATCAAGGAGAATTTCCCAGAGCGGACGTTCAGTTGCCATCGTCTTTCCCGGAATAGAGGCCTGCCGTACAGTCAGCTGGTTGAAAAGGCAACGAAGCGGCGGTCAGGATTTCAAGTGGTTCTCCTGGCTGCAATTTTGCTCCCCTCCACATGCCTGAAGAAGGTCCGGAGATACCGTTCCAGCCTTTAAAGAAATAGATGCGATCTGCAGAGAAAGGTTTCAGAATCCTTTACAGGAATTCATTAATCCTATTCTAAGCTGCAGGTTTTAATAAACAGGTATAATTTAGATAATAAGGGTTTTCTTTATCAATATTACTCTTCTATCAGGCATTCTCTGAGAACCCGGCATGGCTTTCAGAAAACCAAACGGTTGTATCAGGAAGCTGTTCCTCCGAAGCAGGTGGGGCTTACAGAAAGCGAACCTTGAAGAAACAGAAACAGGAAACACAGGAGACAACAACCATGAAAAAGATACCATCTTCAGAGATCACACCCGAGCATATCTACCGCTCACGACGCAGTTTTTTAAAATCACTCGGTTTTATCGGTGCAGGAGCTGCAGTGCTCGCAGCCTGCCAGGGACAGCTGCCGGAAGACACCTCCTCCGCTGCTCCAGCTGGAGGGTCCACCCAGGCAGACCAGCTGACCAGCTATGAGGATGTTGTCAGCTACAACAATTACTACGAATTCACCACCAACAAAACCGGGGTTGCCCGGTTGGCAGAGAATTTCCAGACCGATCCGTGGAAGGTTGAAGTCGGTGGACTCGTAAACAATCCCGGCACATACGATCTGGACAGAATACGGTCAGAGTTCCAGCCTGAAGAACGGATCTATCGCATGCGCTGCGTCGAAGGCTGGTCCATGGTAATTCCCTGGCTCGGCTTCCCGATTTCAAAGCTGCTTGAGCAAGTTGAACCCACCTCCGATGCAAAATACGTACGCTTCGAGACGCTGTACGATCCGGAACAGATGCCCGGTGTCAGCAATTCCTATTTCCCCTGGCCATACGTTGAGGGCCTCCGACTGGATGAAGCCATGAATGACCTGGCCATCCTGTCGACAGGGCTGTACGGTAAAGAGCTGCTTCCGCAAAGCGGTGCGCCCATCCGGCTGGTCGTGCCCTGGAAATACGGCTTCAAGAGTATCAAATCGATCGTGCGAATCGACCTGGTGTCGGAAATGCCGGTGAGTTTATGGATGGCTGCCGGGCCGTCCGAGTACGGATTCTATGCCAACGTAAACCCGAAAGTCGACCACCCGCGCTGGTCTCAAGCTACGGAGCGGCGTATCGGTGAGAGCGGGCGTATACCCACCGAAATGTTCAATGGGTATGAAGAAGAAGTCGCAGCCTTATATGAGGGTATGGATCTGGCGGTGAACTTCTGATGAACAGGAACACACACAAAACCGAAGACATTCTGAGGCATGCAGCCATGCTGCTGCCCGGTGTTGTTCTGATAACCAGCGCGCTGTTCGGACCCGGATCGATCAACCCCTATCAATATCTCACCCAGTGGTTCGGTCGGACAGCGGTTATCCTTGCCCTGATTTCCCTTTCCTGCACGCCGCTTTTCCGGCTGACAAAGAGCAGGCTGTTTCCCCGTCTGCGCCGCACTGCCGGGTTGTACACGTTTGGCTATGCAGGGGCGCACTTTTTTGTTTATGCCGTGCTCGATTACGGGCTGAATATCTCCCTGCTGTTATCCAACATAACCCGCCAACCGTTCATCATACTAGGTTCCATTGCTCTGTTGGGATTGACCGTGCTGGCGGTCACATCCAATAAAAACGTAATGCGCAAATTTGGCCGGAAATGGAAACCCCTGCATCGATCGTTCTATGTTATCGCCGTTGTGATCATCACTCATTACTATCTGGCTACAAAAGGCGATAAACTGATCGCCATATTGGCGGGCGTGGTGCTGGCTGTGCTGCTGATTGCACGTCCTGTGCTGGCGCGGGTAAAGCAGAACCGCTGAAAACGCTGAACCACTGATAAAGACGCTGAATACGCTGAGAATAATGAAAACGCTGATAACACTGAAGCCTTTGACAGATACTTTCAACTTTTTATCATCCCAAAATCAGTTTATCGCTTCAACGAGGGTTGTGAACCACTGATTGCGTAATCTGCAAAGCAGATTACGTTTCTGATTGATTCATTCTCCAGCATACTCCCCCCAATTATGTTGCTTTCTCATTTCTGCCATCCTTGTTATTGTAGACTTTATAAGAAGTGACCGATAACGTAGAAGAAAGAGGGAGTGGGCAACATCCAGAATATCGGAGGTATCCCCTGTACTAATTCAAAATTGTACCCGGACCTTGAAGCCCTTACAGGTTTTCTATAATCGTTTCAATAGAAGCTTGCACATCCCTTGTGACCCTCTCGGGGTCGAGCGAAGTTGCCCTCAGTGTCTATAATGATGAGACAACTTCACCTCATAATTTAGTAGGGATTCGAAGGAGAACTGATGTCACAACAGGAAGTAATTAGTATC
>JAFGNH010000130.1 GCA_016927115.1 Anaerolineales bacterium
CCCCGAGATAGGAACCAGTTTTTTGAATGAGGTTGTTTAGTAAGAAAGCATAGCTCAGATCAATCAAGGAGGCCTGGTGGGATTGAACTTACGCCAGGCTTTTCTTATCCGGAGCGTTTCTTGCCGTCTGACATGTGAGTTTTACGTGTAATGATTTGCTTCTGCCGCTTTTTCCTGGAGAGGTCCTTTTCAACAAATATCTTCTTCCCGGTAAAGGGATCCTTTTCGGTGTAGTACATCAGGCTGGAATAAGTGGAAGGCGTCGGGGTAAAAATCTGGACCTGCTCCGGTGAAACCCAAAGATTACGGCCTGTGAATGTTTTCAGGTCCTTCATGTCATTTTCCGTGCAGCCGGGATGTGCAGCGATAAGATAGTAGGTCAGATACTGTTTTTTCCGGAACGAAGAAGTAAAGTCGTAAAAAAGGTCTCTGAATTTAAGGAGAAGGTCCGGACCTGGCTTTCCCATAAGTTTCAGAATATTTGCAGAAGTGTGCTCAGGCGCTATTTTCATCTGACCGGATGTATGCCAGCGAACAACATCGCGAAGGTACCTACCACCGTGTTTTGTATCTTTGAGGACCAGGTCATAACGGATACCAGAAGCTACAAAGACATGTTTCACGCCCGGCAGCTGACGTAATTTTTGCAGGAGAGAGCGCTGCCTGTTGTGATTTACTGGGAGGTTCGGGCAGATGGAAGGAACAAGACAGCGCCGAAAACTGCAGCTGCCTTCGTCGGTTTTCTTCTTGCATTCGAAGCCATACATATTGGCTGTCGGTCCGCCAACATCCGCGATTGTTCCCTTAAAGTCCGGATGGTCTATCATCGTGCGGGCTTCCTGTAGAAGGGAGCTTTCGCTTCGCCACGTAACAGTCCGCCCCTGGTGAATGGCAATCGAGCAGAAGTTGCATTCTCCGTAGCATCCTCTGTGGGTTGTCAGAGAAAATTGTATGGTATCCAACGCCCTGACGGAACCGGACTGTTCATACCAGGGATGCTGTGCGTATTCATAGTCCAGTTTGTACAGCTCATCCAGTTCCGGTTGGCTGAGGGGAAATGGAGGGGGTGTCTGAACAAGGTAGCGTGTATCCTGAAGCTGGACGAGTGTGCCGGCAGTGATAGCATCATTGTTCTGATAGAAAGTGTGGAACATCTTAACAAAAGCATTTTTATCCTCAGCGACTTCTTTGAAAGAAGGCAGTTCAATTGCTCCAGAGACAGGCTCTTTCGATATGTAACACAGCCCTCGCAGTTCCTCAGGCCTTGAACCTTTCTTAAAGATGTTGGCAAGTTGAAGAACAGTATTCTCCGCCATTCCGTAAAGCAGATAATCTGCGCGGGCGTCAAAAAGGATAGACCGTCGTATGCTGTCGGACCAGTAATCGTAGTGAGCGATCCGCCGCAGGCTGGCCTCCAGCCCTCCGAGAACGATAGGAGCCGTCTCTTTAAAATACCTTCGTATAAGATTGCTGTAGACAATAACCGCACGATCCGGGCGCCGTATATTTTCTCCTCCGGGAGTAAGGTCATCCTGTTTCTTGCGTTTTTTCAAAGCGGTGTAGTTCGCCACCATGGAATCAATACTGCCACCGGTAACACCCCAGAAGAGGCCGGGTTCCCCAAGGCGGGTGATATCATCATTGTGAATATCTGGTTGGGCTATGATCCCAACTCGATACCCGGCGTTCAGCAGGATCTTGCCGATCATAGAGACCCCGATAAATGGGCTGTCAACATAGCTGTCACCGGTTATGAGAATCACGTCAAGCGAATCCCAGCCAAGAGACCGTAATTCTTCTTTTGTGGTTGGGATGAACATTCTTTTTTTCTCCGTTGATTTTCCTATACCGTGTTCAATATACACGTGCGAAAAGGCACTTGAGATAGCTTCCTTCACTGAAAGTTACAGGGTGGTCCAGTGCATGGCCAGTGCGCTCGATTTCCTGCAGGTTTCGCTTCGCACCGGCACAGGCCGCAGTAACCGTTTGAAAGAAATCATCAGAACTTACAGGACTTGAGCATGAAGCCTGAACGAGTAAACCTCCAGGTTTAAGTACCTTCAGGCAATTCCTGGTCAGACGGGCGTACATTTTAAGAGCCAGTTCGACCTGTTTCCTGGTCCGGGCAAAGGCTGGGGGATCGGCAATGATCAGGTCAAATACTTTTTGCTCGGCAGCCATTTCTGCTAACGCAGTGAAGACATCTTTTTCCAGTATCGTATGCTCAGGCGGTACGGGCTTGAAAAACTGCGTACTACGGCTCATGTTTCTTTGAGCTGCGGCATTTGATGCAGCGCATGTATCAATTGACACGATAGAACGCGCACCGCCACGGGCTGCATACACCGAAAAGCCGCCGGAATAGGAAAATAAATTCAGGATCGATTTTCCAGAGGCGAGTCCCTCCACTCGGGATCGATTATCCCGTTGATCGAGGAAGAAGCCTGTTTTCTGTCCATGCACAAGATCAGCTTCAAAGGTAAGACCATTTTCAGAAAAGAGGACCGGGCCTGTAAGAGGAAACCCTTCAAGTATATGGCCGTCCTGCAGCCCGTATGATTTGTATGCTGCAGGCGGAACACCGCGACCTATACGGAGAACAACTCTTTCTGATGACTGTAGCTTTTCAAGTGCAGTAAGGAGGCTGTGAAGGTGCGGAAGCCAGGCACTCGTGTATATCTTGACAACGAGTGAGTCCGCATAGCGGTCGATAACGAGACCAGGGAGGCCGTCGTTTTCACCATGGACAAGACGACAGCCCGTTGTTCTGGCACCTTCGTCATTGCAGTTCAGCGGCTTTCTTATCTTAAGTGCACGTGCAAGTGTGCTTTGGTACCAGCTTTGATTAATATCCGCCGGCTGATGAAACTGCAGTACACGAACGGTAATAGGACCTGCCGGGTCCAGCAAACCAACAGCAAGGAAGCGGTTCTTGCGGTCAAACAGAACCACAATATCGCCGGGTCTGCCTTTTCTGCTTAAATCGAGGATTGAATCAGAGTAGACCCAGGGGTGGCCGCTGCGTACCGCCCGCTCAGCTTCCGGGCGGATACGGGCAGCGATTGCTTTCGTGTCTGGTAGGGGAATATTCTGGAGTACAGAATACCTGGAAAAATCCGACTTGTTTATAGCCACCACAATGTGAGCTTTCCTTATCAGCCTGCAGCAACATGACTACGGCAGGCAGCCTGGTGTTCAAAGTGTAATCAATTGTAACAACCTTTCTTCCTATCTGTATCATTATGAAGAACCCTGATTGATCTTTCCAGGTAACAGTAAGAACGAATAGGTCATCAGATTGCCGGGTTTCAGACGGACATCGTCTGTAAGTCCGAGCATGCCGGGTGAGTTTCCACCGACACCACGTTGGGCATAATCAATATTCAAAGTGATCGTATCTAGTATGGGCAGTTCGTGTATGTGCACAGCAAGCTCAAGATCATCCTGGGTGTAGGGCCAGGAGCTGAGGGACAATAGATGATCCTGGAGGGATTCGATAAACAATCCCTCTCCGCCCGGTTCAGTAAGAGACGCAAATACGACATCGCAGCGGTTGCCGTTTTCCTGCGGGCGGACATAGTTGTGGATTGCTTCCTGTACTTCCATGGAATAAAGTCCGAAGGGTGCACCTGTTTTTCGATCCGGCATGGTTTCATGGGGGCCGCGGCCAAACCAGGAGAAGATGTTGAAGTCACCAGGCAGGTTCGTGGAGAAGCCGAAGCGTATCATCTCGCGTGAGGGCTGGAAGGAGGCAGTTACGGTGATAGCCCCATCCCGGTTTATTTGATACGTGACAGAGAGCAGTTGGTGGTTGCCTGGGATCCGATGCAGGGTACGGATTTGAACGACACTGGGAGATTGCTGTTCAATAGATAACCAACGCAGCTTCATCCGGGATGCTGCCTTTTTCCAGAAAGGTTCCAGTCCGGGCAGGTGAACGAAATTCCTCACGCCAAAATCATTATCGATTGGAGCACGCCAGAAGTTCGGCAGCAGTGGAGAAACCAGGATTTTTCGTTCATTCCAAAGAAAGCTTTCAAGGAAGCCTGTTGACCTGTTGATACAGGCTTCGAAATCTGTATTATGAACAACGATCCTTTTTTCAGTCTTCTTTACTGTAAGATCAGTGGGACTTATCCATGAGGACAAGGTTTCAGCAGCGTATGGCGACGAAGCCGCAGCAGGAGTAACGGATCGGGTATCGGAAATCAGCCACTGCTCCCATGCAAGCACTGAATCCAGGCATGGCTCTGAGTCAGGATCTTCCAGCAATGAAACTTTAAGGTGACGCAAACATTTTGCTGGAGGGGGACCGGCTCTCAGCGGTATTTTCAGCTGGATTGTCTCTCCCGGAGCAATGGGAGGGAGGACTTCGGTGCTGGATGCTGTGATAACACCGTTGTCGGTAAGCTCCCAGAGAAGCGTCAGTTTTTCCAGGGTTTTAAACGAGTACTCGCTTGAAATATTTATTGATGAACTGTCAATTTCTGAACGTTCAAACTGAACAGATTGATACACTTTTTTCACTTCGTAAGCAGCCGGGTGGGGTATACGGTCCGGATTGAAGATTCCGTTTATGCAGAATGCGCCATCATTGGGTTTGTCGCCGAAATCACCACCATAAGCCCAGGATGTTCCGGTTGGGAAATCTTTCAGAAGTCCCTGATCGACAAAATCCCAGATAAATCCGCCTGCGCATTGAGGGTACGCCTTAAATGCATCAAGATAGGCCTTCAGGTTTCCAAGACTGTTTCCCATTGAGTGGCCGTATTCGCAAAACAGGAAGGGTTTATCCATGAAGGAATCTTCCTTAACAAGAGTACCAAAAGGATTTTTCTGCTCTGCAAAGGCAACTCTGACTGTCTCTTTTTTACCTATCTTATGTACTGTTTCTGGGGATGGATACATTGTGCTGAAAACATCGGTGATTCGTGAATGATGGTCTCCCTCATAGTGAAACGGCCGGGTATTATCGATCACAGCGGCGGCTTCTTTCATTCGGGCAAAATTACTGCCGAATCCTGCCTCATTCCCGAGCGACCACATAAAAACGCAGGGATGATTGCGGTCGCGGTATACCATCTGTTCCATACGGTCAACGGAAGCCTTTGTCCATTCTGAGCGGTTTCCAGGAACGCGTATACGGATACCATGGCTCTCCAGATTGCACTCATCCAGAACATAAAGGCCTTCCTTGTTGCACAGGTGATAAAAGAATGGATCATTGGGATAGTGCGAAGTGCGGACAGCATTAATATTGAACTGCTTCATCAGGCGGATGTCCTGGATCATTCTTTCCCTGGGGAGAGCGAAACCAAAAACAGGATCTATTTCGTGGCGGTTTACACCTTTCAACAGGATCGGTTTACCATTAATTAGCAGCCGCCCTTGTTCTATTTTTACCTCTCTGAAACCTGTATCGACAGGGATAATTTCCAGAGTGGCACCGGTTTGGTCTTTTAATAACAGGATGGTTGTATATAGATAAGGTGTTTCAGCTGACCATTGAAAGGGTTCATGCACCGGTATCTGTGTATGAATATGGGTGCCGGCCTTCAACCGGATAGGTATATCCAGTTTTTGTGTTGAAAGGCTCATATCCTGATCATAAAGGAGGCAGGATAATCTGAAGTTTGTCCCGGGTTTTGCACCCTGATCCTTAAGATCAACTTTAATGTCCAGAATAGAATCCCGGTAGTTGCTATCGAATATTGTCTGTATTGCAAGGTCACGGAAGAAAACAACCGGCCGGGCATGCAGGGAGACGTTGCGGAAGATTCCGGACAGCCACCACATGTCCTGGTCTTCAAGATAGGAGCCGTCCGACCAGCGGTACACTTCAACGGCCAGAACGTTTTCACCCATGTGGATTTTTTCGGTAATATTAAAAACTGCTGGTGAGAATGAATCCTGGCTGTATCCAATAAAGCTACCGTTCACCCAGCAGTAGAATGCGGATTTCACGCCATCGAAGCGTAGTTGAATTTGCTTGCCTGCCCAATCGTGTGGAAGGGAGAAGGTTCTGCGATAAGATCCCACCGGGTTTTGATCATGTTTGATACTTGGGATGCGGAAGGAACTCAAGGCAGAGGGAAGCCGAAAGTTGGTATAGATCGGTTTGCCATATCCGTGGAGCTCCCAATTGGATGGGACAGGGATAGAATCCCATTCACTATCATCATAATCGGGCTCATAAAACCGGACTGGTCTGCTGTCCGGGGTTGGAGACCAAAAAAAACGCCAGTTTCCATTGAGAGTTTTCCTGCGGGTAGATGGGGAGCCAGCAAGCAGACTTTCCAGATCAGGATATGCAGTTGTGATACTGCTGGCGGGAAGCCGGTTTATTTGAAAAATGCGGGGGTCTTCCCATTCGTATTTTGATGAATCCATAAAATAAGCCTCTGAAGTCGAAAATATATCCCGCTACTCAATGGCATGCTCGTACTGGAATATTCCCGGTTTCCAGGCAATCGGAATTCAGCAGGTGAAAACGATTTGCATGACTCCTCTTGAAGTCAGGGAACGGGCTTGCCTGCTTAATATTGCAGTAAGACAGAAAGCATTGTAGAAACAGGGTCAAGTCTAATGGGAAACGTCTGCTCCGGCAAGAAAGAAACAAAACGAAGCAATTATTTAAGCTGGCCGCGGTTACCTGCAATCTTGTATCGCGCATTATACGTCTGGAAAAAATCAAGAAGTAGAGGCATCAGTCTTTTCAAAGGTTGGTGTATATAAAAATATTGTAAATTAGCTGCAAGGTGAAGCTGAGGAAAACTATGACATACTAAAACAAAGTATTTACAAAAAGGGTCGTTATGCCATTCTCACAACGTGTTGTTATTGCAGATGATAATGCTCTCGTTCTTGAGGGATTGAGCGCTTTCCTGGAGAGGGATGGGATGAGTGTTATCGGGCAGGCGCATGATGGTCTGGAAGCTGTGGAAATCACCCGGGAACTGGACCCGGACATTTTACTGCTGGATATCAATATGCCCCGATGGAATGGTTTTCAGGCTTTGCAGGCGCTGAAGAGTGGCGGGTCAAGAGCAAGAGTAATCATGCTGACAGCTCACGATGATCCTCAACTTGTGAACCAGGCACTGGAACTGGGTGCTGATGGTTTTGTTTCCAAAGATGATGGGCCCTTCGGGCTTCGAGGAGCGATCAAGACAGCAATGGGGGGGCAGTTCCTTTTTATCGGTAAATCTGCCTTTACTACGGCTTTTAAGAAAGCGAATTCCTCGGAGGAAATGTAGAAGCCTTTTCAGAGGATGCTATAGCTTCAGACCGGGGAATAGTTATCTGACAGTCCTCAGAAAAAGGAGTACCAACCTGAAAATCTCTTTCTTCAAAAAATGCAGGATGATATGGAAATCTGGCGAAAAAAATGACCGCCAGATTATTTTATTCTTATCCGGCAGTCAAGAATTTGTATACAAAAAAAGACAGTTTTGTGATGTGTAATTCGGGAAGCGGTGATAGATTGCAGATGAATCCAGGAAGACATATGCCTTCCTGGATTTATTATAAAAGACAGGTTCAGGGTTCCATCAAACCGATCAGCTGCCCTTCAACAAAGGGGGTCAGGGCTCCTGCCATTGTCAGTTGATATACCTGTTGAGTGCTATCCTGAGCTCCTTCAAGCAGCAGAATAGACTCATTTGCCCATAAGCTGCCGGTAAAGTAACCCGAGGGTGCAGCCGCGAGGATAGCTGGGTCTTCTCCGCTGTTCATCCTGACAGCAACGCTGCCGATGATTTGATCCGCCGCATTCCGTTCACCAAAGCAGTAGGCGATCCGGCCTGCAGCCGGTGCAAAGGATGCAGCCCCAGTTTGCTGCTGACCTGGAAGGGTGGGGAAAACCGTCTCCGCACTGGAGACCAGGTTGTGTTCGCGCATCCCACTCATGGATCCACCTGGATCACAGGTACCCAGTGCAATGGTTCCATCCTCAGATACCGCAGACCAGCAGGGGGCTGAATAGCCGGAAGCCAGTGAGACAAGCTCCTGTGTGGTCGCTGTTGATAGTGTGTACTTCAAAAGAGTCGAGTACCCGAAATAGAGAAGGTTGCCGATTCCGCTGATCTGCCATGAGTAGATCAGGTTATCATTATCTATCCACTGGACAGTCTCAAGTACAAAGAAATCATCGAAGGCATCATCCGGAGAAGACTGCTGAGCAATAACCATGTTGGCGCCATTGATATCGGCCACCATCAAACTGCTGTTTGCCCACTCAGCAAATCCCCAGGCAATCTTGCTGCCATCCGGTGATACTGCAAAGGTGAGGGCGGCGAGGACGGGTGCTGAGGTGAAGGCCAGATCTTCCACGCCGGCCGGCGTGACTCTTTTTACCATGCCGCCAAGACTGCTGCCTGCGCTGTCGACATAGTAGATATTGTCTCCAACAACCTGACTTTGATTGGGACGTGCCCAGTTAGCCAGACCAGGCGCGGGTCTGCTTTCCAGAAGGGTGCCGTCAAGGGTGTGAACCTCGAAGGTGGCTGATGAATAGGTGACAATGCTACTCGAAGGGGGCTCAGTTGTAGCGGTTTCGGTGGGTTCCTCTACAGGCGAGGTTGTATCTTCGACTGGTGGAATCTCTTCAGACGGGGGAACATCCGGAGTCTCTTCAGGCAGTGGAAGGTTGCATGCCAAAGATGCTATTAAAAGGCTGAGGATCATCAATATAAAAAACTTTCTGGATTTCATGGTTCCTCCTGGGAAAGCAGTTTCAACCTTATTGTATTGGATTCCCTACCGGGCACAATTTTGCTGGGTGTCAATAAGAATCAAGGCTGAATCTATTCTAGCTGTAAAATTCAGTTTAGGAGAGGGTTGGTAATTTTCAGCACGAGATACCCATGAGGTATTGTGGAATCCATATGTAGCCTAACGAGTTTCCGCATGAAGCAGCTAACCCAATTCCAAAGCATGACGCGATACGACTGAACTGTCATTGACCGGGCTAGACTTTACCAGGCATGATCGCCCGATGTATACCACCCATGGTCGCCTGATGTTTACCACGATGGCATACTCTCTCCAGAGCATATTGGAGAGGGTGAAAACATGGAGCGTATTCACATGAATTACCTGAAAGATATCCTGTACCGTCTGAAAAGCGGGGAGAGTGAACGAAAGATAGCCCGAGATCTTGGGGTTTCGCGGCCAACCGTCCATAAATATAAAGTGATGGCGGAACTGGAAGGGTTTCTGGATCCGGATCAAGCGCTTCCGGATGGAGCAGCACTGCAAAAGGCACTGGGTCCTGAGCCGAAACCGCCCACGCAACCATCGAGCTTGTTGCCATACCGGGAACAGGTGGAACACATGCTCAAGCTGGGGATGGAAATGAACGCGATGTGGCAGCGGCTGCGGGACAACCATGGTTACACAGGAAGCTATTCCTCGGTACGGCGGTTTGTCCACGCCCTGTATCCTCCTGAAGGACCGGAAGCAACGATCCGGGTTCATACCAAACCGGGTAAAGAAATGCAGGTGGACTTTGGCCATGTCGGCAAGTTATTTGATCCGGCGAGCGGGAAAGCGAGAACAGCGTATGCGTTTGTGGCGACCCTGTGCCACAGCCGCCATCAGTATGCCGAGCTGGTGTTTGATCAAAAAGCCTCCACCTGGATCCAGCTGCATCGCAATACATTTGCCTTTTTTGGGGGCGTTCCGGAACGGGTGAAACCTGACAATCTGAAAGCTGCTGTGAAACAGGCGTTGGTCCATGACCCGATCCTCGGGGAGGCCTATCGCCAGATGGCCCTTCATTATGGCTTCCTGATCAGCCCCACCGCACCCCGACAACCACAGCAGAAAGGGAAAGTGGAAAACGGGGTCCATTACCTGCAGCGCAATTTCATGGCCGGACAGGAGTTTGCCGATATCCGGTTTGCCAATCAACATCTGCTGACCTGGGTGAAGGAGACAGCTGGCGTACGGACCCACGGGACCACCTTTCAACCACCGCTGTATCTCTTCGAGACCGTTGAAAAAGCAGCGCTGCGACCGCTTCCGGAGACACCCTTTGCCCTGTGTGAAATCCGCATCTGCAAGGTGCATACGGATTGTCATATCACGGTGAATGGCTGTTTCTATTCCGTCCCCTGGCGCTGGGTTGGAAAATCTGTGGAGATGCATCTCTATGAGCGGCGCGTGGAGATCTACGTCGGACAGGAATTGATTTCAACCCATGTACGGCTGCGCAAGAAGGGGGAATGGAGCACGCGCATGGAGGATTATCCACCTCACAAGGCAGCCTACCTGATCCAGACGCCAGCCTATTGTCGTCATGCCGCAGCACGACTTGGACCTGCAACAACAGAGGTCGTTGACCACCTGTTATCGGAAAGGCCTCTCGACCGTATCCGGTCTGTGCAGGCCATTCTGCGCCTGGAAGATACCTTGGGCGCAGAACGCCTGGAAGCAGCCTGCAAGCGGGCGGCTCATTTCGGAGACATGCGCTATCGCCGCATCAAGGAAATTCTCAATGCAGCTCTGGACCGACAGCCCCTCCCCGAACCCCTGGTGAAGCCTGCGCAGCGTTCGTTTACGATTGCCCGCAAACCCTCCGAGTTCTTTGAGCAGAAGGGGGACATCGTGCAATGAATACCCACCCCTTACTCCCCAAGCTCCGACAGCTGCGTTTGTCAGGCATGCTTAACACACTGGATCTGCGTGCGGATCAGGCGGTGCAGGAACAACTCGCTCCGATGGAGTTCCTTGCGCTCCTGCTGGATGATGAACTGGAGCGCCGGGGTCATCAACGACTGGCCTATCGCCTGGGGCAGTCGGGCTGCAGTGCCCAGAAAACCCTGGCCCATTTTGACTTTTCAGCTGTGCCGGGACTGAACCGCACCTTGATCCACGACCTCGCCACCTGTCAATTCATCAGCCGGCATGAGAACATCCTCTTCTGTGGACCCACCGGAGTGGGAAAGAGCCATCTGGCGAATGCACTGGCACTGGAGGCTTTGAAGCGTGATCTGCGGGTCTTCTCCCGCCCGGTGCACCGTTTGCTGGATGACCTTCAGGCTGCCCGGGCTACCGGTTCCATCTCGAGGGTGCTCGCCCGCATCCTCAATTGTGACCTGCTGCTGCTGGATGATTTTGGACTGCAGCCATTGGCTGCTTCCGGTATTCAGGATCTGTATGAGATCATCTCGGATCGTTATGAAAACGGATCCATCCTGGTTACCAGCAACCGGGCGTTTGAAGAATGGCACGAGGTCTTTGGCGATGAGCTTCTCTCCAGTGCAGCTCTCGATCGTCTCACGCACCATGCTCATATGGTGGTGATCACTGGAGAAAGTTACCGTCAGCAGAGCCGCAGAAAGGAGGCTATCTCAAACGCAAAAAGTAAAAAAGAAAAGGTCTGATTGAGGTCGCTGGGTGGTATACATCCAGGCGGCTATGAGTGGTATAGTTCGGGCGGCTATTGACAGACTGAACAGTGTCAATCAGTATGAGGGATGTATTATGATGTAATACCGGATTTCTGTGAGATCCCGTGCTGTAGATCAGCGGCAGGCTTCAGAGCAAGGGTTTTCAGATCATACCCGGATGGACTCTGGAACACCCTGAGATCAAATTCAGGAAGTATCGCAAACAAGTGGTCGAAGATATCTCCCTGGATATTTTCATAGACTGCCCATTCCTGATCGGCGCTGAAAGTATACAACTCGAGCGGCAGGCCGTTGGGCGTGGGGGCAAGCTGGCGAACCATCAAGGTCATATCCTTGTTAATCTGCGGATGATTACGAAGGTATTCAAGAATGTATGCCCGCAGTGTCCCAATGTTGGTGAGTTGACGGCCATTGATAATGTCGTCCGGGTTAAGATCACGCTGTTTATTGTACGTGTTAATTTCTTTTTTCTTATTTTCCAGATAAGGCTGGAGAAGCCTGATTGTACCGAAATGATCCAGCATTTCCTGATCACAAAAACGCACGCTTGTCATATCGATGTACAAAGCCCGCTTAATTCTGCGTCCGCCTGATTCCGACATACCTCGCCAGTTCTTGAATGAATCAGAAATAAGACTGTAGGTCGGGATGGTTGTAATGGTTTTGTCCCAGTTCCGAACCTTTACCGTTGTAACAGTTATGTCTATAACATCACCATCTGCGCCGTATTTCGACATTTCTATCCAGTCACCGATTCGAACCATATCATTCATCGCCATCTGGATGCTGGCAATAAATCCAAGTAGTGTATCCTTGAAAATAAGCAGGAGAACGGCCGACATAGCTCCCAGGCCTGTGAGTATTCCAAGAGGGGACTGATTTAAGAGCGCAGCAATAACCAGGATTCCAACAAGAATGAAGATGACAATTTTTGCTACCTGGATGTACCCTTTGATCGGACGCACTCTGGAAATCTCATAGGTCTGGTAAATAGAAACTGTTGAATTCAGCAATACATTGACAAGAGCAAGTGACATAAGCAGTGAATACATATAAGCCAGACGCTGCAGTTGTTCCTGCCACTGAGGAATGAGGTAAGCTGTACCAGCGATAATAAAACCGGGCAGAAGAGCAGCTGTCCTTCCGAATACCCGATGCTGAAGCAAAATATCATCCCAGACTATCTGCGTGTGGGCAACCAGTTTTGTGATCCATTTTCTCAGGATCCATTTCAGGATTCTCGCAAGGGTGAGGCTGATGATGAGCAGATTGAGCAGGATGGCAAGCGGTGTCAGAAGATCCGCCGTGCTGGATGATAGCTGTTGACTTACGAACCATTGGTGAATGATGTCATACATAGCGCCTCCTTCTGGCTTAAATCAGAGTCTTATTCTACCGCATCAAACAGGATGCACTCAAAGCGGTGATTTCAGAAAAATAAGAGTACACTGCTCCTACCTGTTCAGGTGTATAAAGGTATGTATTTATTTTCTTTCGGGAAGAATCATCCGCTTGTAAGTGCAATGCAGGAACTCTATAATCGAAATATGGATTGGAGGCTGCCGATAGTTGTGGGTATCTCCTTAAAGAACAGTACGCTGATACTGCGCTGGATTTGCCTTGCTGGTTTGATGCTGATCCAGCCGGGAAATGTCAACGCTTACGCCTGGTCGGGGGATGGATTGCGACGCTATGATGTTTATGCTGCAGCGGCTGAGAATTCAGGAACCGGATTTATTGATCTCAACTCTGACGGTGTGGAGGAGAGAATTCTTTTAGATGGGGATTGCGTAAACCTTGTTCAGGGCTTAGAAAATCTCTGGAAGAACCCGGCGGATTGGGAAATCATCGGCGCACTGGTCAGCGATATGAACCAAGATTCCAGGGATGAGCTGGTCCTGCTGGTTCGCCGGCCCTACGAACCTCTGCCGATAGAGAGTTATATTCCGAATCCCGGCCCTTCTTCTACCTTTCAGGATAAAGATGGATACACCTATCATATAGTCCTGATTGGCTATGAGAAGGACTCATTTCGAGAGGTATGGGCGGGTTCAGCACTAGCGCGGCCGCTGGAGTCGATCCTGGCATCAGATCTAAACATGGATGGGTGGGATGAACTTATTGGCCTTGAACAAGACCCGACATCAGAAAGAGATGGACCTCAAACTGTCAGTGTATGGCGCTGGCAAGGTTTTAATTTTACCTTACTCGAGAGAAAGAGATTCAGATTTTTGCAGCTGGCTGCATCCATAGAGATGCCGGAAAGAACCATGCTGCTTATTTCAGGCTGGGAGGAATCCAATGAGAACCAGAACTAGGATAAATTTGTTTTCGATTGTTATTGTTTTGGCAATGCTCTCCTGTAATTTTTTTAACCAGGCGGCTCAATCTATCCAGGAAACAGTTGAAGATATTGGCGAAGAGGCCTTGGCAGAAACCGGGGAAGGATCCGGAGAAGAGGGCGTAGACCTGCCCGAAGAGGTTGTTGATGTGCCCGACGTCGAACGTCTGGCGCAGTTCAGTTCCTATCAACAACCTGAAGTGCGTATTCCTGAGTCTTTTTCCGGTTATGATCTACCGATTGAGACTGGTTCTATCTCGAATCTTGGAGAGTTCGAGCTTTCATCGGCTCAACTGGCCCTGCTTCAGCAGAATGGGTTTGTGGTTGCGCAACCGGTTCCCGGTGACTTCCAGGAGTTTTACCAGTTGTACGAGCAAACACGATACCAGAACCTGCCTGTATTCATAACCACGGACAGCGTGCTGCATATCTATCATCTTCTGTTTGATAAGCTGCTGCGCGATCTGGAAACGGGTCGGTTCATTCCCATTCTGGAAGAGCTTACCAGGGCTATGATTGAACAATGTGAAGCTCAATTGATTGAACTAGAGGGGACCGATCTTCAACAGCAGGCTGAAAGGAATCTGGCCGTGTTTTCAGTTGCGGCAGAACTTCTGGGGTTGGACTATGAGCCGCCAGAATCGGTAAAGCAACTCGTGCAGGCAGAGGTGGATCTAATTCTCGCTCATGAAGGTCCAGTGGTATCACCGATCTGGGAGCGTGAAAATCAGGAACCGAGAGACAAATTGATCGAGGATTATTCCCAGTACATTCCGCGGGGGCATTATACTCGCAGTGAAACATTGGAGAGGTACTTCCGGACGATGATGTATTTCGGACGGATGACCTATCGACTGAAGGATACTTTCGAAACTCAGCGTGCGCTGCTTATCAGCCGGGCAATGCGTGATGGTGTGTCTGCCAGCGGATCGATTGAGGAATTATGGCAGACGATTTATGAGCCAACGGTATTTCTTGTCGGGAAAGCGGACGATCTTTCCTACTTTGAGTATGCTGATCTTGCGGATGATGTATTTGGAGCTGATGCTCCTCTGCAGGATTACGGAGACCCAGCTCTGATGGCTGCCTTTATGGAAGCTTCCGAAACGCTACCACCACCACAGATTAATTCAATGTGGGTATGGATATGGGAGGATGAAGATCAGGCGACCAAGGGTTTCCGTTTTATGGGACAACGATTCACAATTGACGCTTATGTATTTGAACAGATGATCTGGAGGGAAGTCGGCACGCTGGATAATCCGCGTGGATTGCCTAGGGCACTTGATTTCTTTGCGGCTCAGGGTGCTGAAGAAGCACTCTCTATTCTGGATGAAATGGGTGAAACTGACTACCTGAATTTCGACACACAGATGGCTGAGGTGCAAAGCCAGCTGGATCTACTTGATCTTGATACATGGACTGAAAATATCTACTGGACATGGCTCTACGCGCTGAAACCCGTTTTTGCTGTAAAAGGAATACAGTATCCTGAATTTATGCGCACACAAGCCTGGCTTCGGAAGGACCTGCAGACTGCACTGGGCTCCTATACAGAACTCAAACACGATACGATACTTTATGCGAAACAGGTGATGGCGGAGATGGGAGGAGGCGCTCCAGAAGATCAGCCACAGGGGTATGTAGAGCCCAATCCTGAAGCGTATGCCAGGCTGACAGCACTTGCTGAAATGACACAATCGGGACTGGCAGACCGCGGGTTGCTGGATGAACAGATGCAGACGAATCTGGAAAACCTGATAGATATGCTTTATTTCCTGAAGACAACGTCCGAGAAAGAGCTTTTCCAGGAGCCGCTTTCATCGGAAGAATATAATCGTATACACTTCTTTGGTGGGGAGTTGGAGTTCCTTACATATGCTGCGGCAGACTGCGATTCACCGGATGCATTTGCAGGAACCTGCCGGGATCTGGAAGATCAGAAAGCTGCATTGGTTGCGGATATAGCCACAGGATTGAGCGATTTGGGTCCGGGTTTGTATGTCCTGGAAGAAGCTATTGGTGAACCAGCGCCAATCTATGTTGTTATTCCTGATGAGCCGATGCGGGTGAGTGTTGGGGCTGTTTTCTCGTATTATGAGTTTATAAATCCTGCCGATGAACGAATGACAGATGAAGAGTGGCAGGCAGTGGTGGAGCAGGGCAACCAGGACCCACAACCAGCGTGGACAGAGCTTTTCATCGCTCCATAGTGTGGGTTGTTATTTTGGCGTTTGCCTGGACGGCTGATGGCTGCAGTACCCTTCAGCCGTCCAACCCTGTTCGGATCCTTGCGGGTGGGGATGTCATGGCAGGCCGGGATATCGGGGAACGCAATCGGGATCAACAGAGAGAGATTCTGAGTATTGTGAACGAAAAAATCGATACCGGTGATTTGTTTGTGTTTAATCTCGAATCGCCGCTGGAACAAAACGTTGTTCCCATCAACATGATGGATCTAACTGCAGACCCGAATATTATGGAATTTTTCCCGAAGAATATTGAAATTGCAGCCAGCCTGGCGAATAACCACTCGATGGATCGGGGCAGCAGCGGTCTCATGCAAACAGAGTATTTCCTGAAAGCATATGGTATTTCACCTGTGTTGCCATTTCCGGAGTATCTGGGACTGCAGGTGGGAACTCAGGCGGTGAGGATATTTGCTATCAACACTCTGGAAGCGGAGCCTCAGGAACTGGAGGATTTTGTTTACGGCCTGAAAGAGCATTGCAAAAATGTATTTTGCATTGCCAGCATTCATTGGGGAGAAGAATTTTCTGTTACTCCTGACGCAGAACAGCGAGAGTACGCTGAGAAATTATCGGAATCAGGTGTGGAATTCATACTCGGGCATCATCCTCATGTGCTTCAGGAAGTAGAATGGCTGGAAAACGGAGACACACGAACACTGGTTGCTTACAGCATGGGGGATCTTGTATTCGACATCACACTGCCTGATGCACGACGAACTGCGCTGCTGAAACTGGAAATAGCCGGCGAAGAAATCCTGAATATTTGTGCACAGCCGCTGCTTATTATTCCCGGAAGCTGGAATGTTGTTTATCCGGAGCAAAATGAGCGAGATAAAATCCTTGAAAGGCTGGGAGTAGAAGCCTGCAGACCTGATGATTCAGGAGAATAGAGTAGGAAAGACTGATGGCCATTCCATTGCCACAGGGATTCAGGGAATTAGAAAAGAAATACTGCGCATAGACATAAAGGTTTAAGCGCAGTATTTCGTATGGGTCGATATTTGTTTCAAAAACGACTTGTTAAGGCTGCCGGAATACACATTTATGATCAAACGGCAATGAAAATCCGTTATCCAGCATCTTAATCTTGAGGAAGCAGTAATCCGGTTGAATATTCCAGTTTACCTTCAACAAAGGTTAATTCGGGTTCAAAGTTCTCATTTAGAACAACCATGTCTGCATTGTAGCCGGGGTACAGCCTGCCTTTGCGAACGTTGAGCATTCGAGCCGGTACAGCGCTTGCCATAAAGACAGCATCTTCCATCGGGATACCCACTTCCTGAACCAGCACCTGCAGGCTCTGATTCAGCAGCATCGCTGCACCGGCAGGTTCACCGCCCGGCATATTCTGGCTGGTGCGGCCGTCTGTTTTGATCTTGTAACCATCCATTTCATACGTTGTACCGGCTGGAAAACCTGCTATTACGACTGCATCACTGACTATACATACACGTTCGACACCTTTGGCTTCAACAAGCATACGCATGATCGGTGGATGGAGGTGGAACCCATCTGAGATCATCTCACAGATCACTTCTTTGGAATCAAGGACGGCACCAAGTGTGCCCGGGTTTCGATGGTGGAGGGGGATCATAGCGTTAAATGTATGCGTTGTCTTTGAAGCACCCAGGGCGATTGCCTTACGGGTTGTTTCATAATCGGAATTGGTGTGGCCGATAGATGGAATAATATTGTGAGCCAAAAGCCATGGTATCACTTCCATTGCACCATCAAGCTCAGGAGCGAAGGTGATCATCCGCAAATGGGATTTACTGGCCTCATGGAATAACTTGATATCCTCCAGTGTGAGTGGATAGCATAGACCGTCCTGTGAGAAAGGAGAACGCTCAGGCTCAATCCAGGGACCTTCCATATGGATGCCCAATGCCCGGGCACCGGAAGTCTGTCCTGCTTCGATAAAATCACCTGTATAGCTGACCTCGTCAAGAAGTATCTCCCTGGACACGGTGTAGGAAGGGGTCACCAGGAAACCGGTGACGCCATGTTTGAGGAACTGCATCGGTGCTCCATCGACACCGTGGTGATTAAAATCGTTACCACGTATGCCATGAATGTGGACATCGATAAGTCCTGGTATCAAGGCTTTACCCTCAAGGTCGACTACACGGCAATCTGGAGGCATTTCAAGCAGACTGGCAGGCCCCGAAAAGATAATCTGATTTCCATTAAAAAGGACTGCTCCGGGGGAATAGACCGTCCGCTCAGTATAGAGGGTTGCATTTGTCAAAAGTGTTTTCATCAGGGCTGACTCCTATTAAAGCAAATAAATTTGTTAGTCTCAGTGATTTGTTAATTTCTTATTCATTGTATCCGGAATTATAATATTTAGAAAAAAACGATAATGTCTCATAAAGTGGTGTAAAAAGAATTGCAGAAATAGTCATCCCGTGCTTCCATAAGTTTGTCAG
>JAFGNH010000131.1 GCA_016927115.1 Anaerolineales bacterium
TCATGGAAACTCCTTTCCTGTTGACCAGATCTTAACACTTATGTCGACAATTTAAAAGTCCCCTCCGAGAATGCGATTCCCCTGGGGCTTCCGGTTTCTTTCATTTCCTTCTTCCCCGAACGTGCATACAGAACAAGCCTGCATTACAATAGAACCATGACCACAAAAAAAGATAATTTCAGTGAGTTTGTGCGGAACTGGCAGGATAACTTCAAAGTAACCTGGGACCAGATTCCCGAGACGCAGCGCGGTGAACTGGAACGAATCCTGCGCCGCCTTCCCGGTGACTACAAGGGTTGGCGGGTTCTGATTAATGAAGCAGTGGATCAGGTCCGAACAGCTGTTGGTGGAAAACACACAGTTGCGATTATCGGCCCGGTGAACAGCGGAAAATCGACACTGTATAACCAGCTGATCCGATCCGGCGAGGCGGAGGCACCGATCAGTGCTGTGCCCGGAACGACACGGCAGGCTTCCACTGCCGATGCCGGTATCTTTACGCTTGTCGATACACCCGGTGCTGATGCCGTGGGGAAAGTAGGCCAGCAGGAGAAGGACCGGGCTATGGAAGCTGCACAGCAGGCGGACTGCATCATTCTGCTGCTCGATGCCACACATGGAGTACGCCCGTCGCAGCAGGAGTTCTTCCTGGAGGTCCGCCAACTTGGCAAGCCGCTGATTGTTGCGCTCAACAAGATGGACCTGATGAAAAAGGATCAAGAGGAGATTCTCAAGCAGGCTTCAAACGCACTCGGTCTTGAGGGGAAGATCCTGCCGATCTCGGCAAAGAAGAAGACCGGCCTGGAGAGCCTTCTGATGGCGGTTGCCCGAAGTGAACCAGGGTTAGTGGCTGCACTGGGTGCTTCGCTGCCGGAATACCGCCGCAGGTTGAGTGAAGATGTTATCCGCAAAGCTGCTTCTACCGCTGCAGCTGTCGGCGCCACACCGCTGCCGGTTATTGACTTCATCCCGCTGATTGTGATCCAATCGGCAATGGTGGCCAGTATTGCCCGCATCTATGATTTCAAAATCACCTTCCGGCGGTTGATAGAGCTGATCTTTACTTTTGGATTCGGCCTGCTCGGGCGGACATTGTTCTACGAGATCAGCAAATTTGGCGGCCCTCCCGGGTGGCTGGTGGCAGCGGCGATAGCAGCGGGAATCACAATCGCTATGGGTTACACAGTACGTGTATGGTTTGAGAGCGGAGAGCGGGTTTCCCGGAAAATGGTAAAGGAAATATCCAATTCCATCAGCACGAATATACTTGACCGTGTGAAAGCAATCGGGAAGAAAGTCGGCCGCAAGAAGAAACTCAAGGAGAGTATTTCCGGGGCAATGGATGACCTTTCACAGACCGGTAAAAAACGCTGACCAAGGGAATCCACAGTTAAACAAGATACGGAGGAAGCTCAACACCTGTTTCGATTGAGGTGCTGAGCTTCTCTGTTTTTCCCGAGAACCTTCCCTTTTAATCCAGAGAGGTTTCCTGCGTTGGTTCATAATCTCAGAGATCAATTGAAGATATCGACACCACCAAATGCAGCAAATACTTGAATGGACAGATCAGGTGCTGTCTCGGAGGATTCGGGTTTAACTGTCTTGTTTTCCCAGCCGCCAAATAATGGGACTCCGGTTACCCGCACAATGCAGTTCTGCGGTACGCGCAGCTTGATGCCGCCAAAGATGCAGTTTATCTCAATACGGGCGCCTTCAGGAGCCAGGGTGGATTCGCTGATGTCCACATCTCCCCCGCCGAAAATGGCGGTTACCGATGCGCTTTCAAACGGGGAAACCCGGATTCTTTCGTTAAGGCCGCTGAAGGCTGCAAAATAATTCATCTCCTCATCGCTGGATACCCAGCCCGGGAACAGCGATGTGCGGCTCAGGATCAGCCAGCTTCCCAGGAAGATCAGAATCAACGGCCAGCTGATTGCACCAAAACTGATGGGAAGCCCCGGGATCAGGCTGAGCTGCAGCAGGAGGCCGAAAAAGGTAATGAAAGCACCTGCGAACACCGAGATGCTGCGGGTCACCAGAAGCATCACACCCAACAGGATAATCAGCATAGGCCACCAGGCAGCCAGGTAGCTACTGAACTGCCAGATTGACAGTGTTTCCCCCAGAAAACCAGCGCCAAGAAAGAGAAGCACTGCACCAAAATATGCGCGCACAGACATACGTTTTCCCTCCATCATGATTAAGATCAATACTCTGTACGCAGCAACGGGAAAAAAGTTGTATGCACAAGTAAAAAAACGGGTCTTAAAATAGCCTTAATACTTGGGGGATATACTATTAGGGGCTTGGAAAGTTGAAAACCTGGTATGTACTGAAGTAACGATTTCTACTTTCTATTCTCCCTTTTCTTCCTTTATGGGGCTGTCCTGGAGTGTCTGGGACAGCTTCCGTTTAAACAGGTGGCTCATGCCGCTGTCAGCTGCTCCGCGATGGATACCCTCGCTGTTACAATTTTTCCGTGTAGCCCAGATGGATCCAATGTTCAGGGCCGATACGACCCCAGTCGCCATCAGTTTCAAGAACTGTGACAACCTCGCGGTTAAGCAGGCCATTTCCATTCAGGGCGAAATTTGTGCCCGGTCCCTTACGTACATTGAGAATATACGCTGTTACACGGACACGGAAAGGATCGTTCGTTTTTTCGCCGAGAGCGATCGAAGGCACAATGGCTGCATAATAGATACCGGAGTTTCCCGGTGTGGATTCCCATGCGGTCTTGAAAGACCGGATTGGAACAGGGAGAGCGTATCCACCCGTACCGGTCCACAGTGGATCGTGAATATACACGTACCTGGTATCCATGCCGACGACAGGGGCAAAGTGGGGACCCGAAAAGGAGCGCTCGGTCTTCACGGCCTGGCGGACGACCTTATAATTCAGCAGCGCAATCACAGGGTGGTTATCGTAGAGGTAGTCGAACAACTCGTGCAGGTTCAGATCTTTTTTCCAGCGGCAAGGGACACTGAGTTGATCGAGCGCTTTGATAATCTGGGTAGCGCTCAGGTATTGGTCGGTTCGCTGGCCGGTCTTCTCAAAGAATTTTGTAACGCTGATCGTGTTTCCGGTATATGCTTCGACCAGCATGGCGCCGGCTGCTGCACCGCAGTCGTTGCTGTATTTATTGGCACCACTGCCCAGTTGCGAACGATATGGCACCGAGAGCAGCCCCGGGCCTTTCCCAGGAGAGGTTTCGGTAATTTCAGGAGGCAGGCCTTTACCGTCCAGCACATCGGTGATGAGGTTCTGGATTCGCTGCAGTGCTTGTCTGTCTACATCTGTTGTTGTCATGGGCACGTCCTTGTTCTGTGTGTTCCTTGGTGTTGCAGGAATCGAGCCAATCTTTGCGGTAAATAGTCTACCCCAGAGCAGCTCGGGCAGTCGATTTGTGCGGAAACCTGGTTTTCACCGCAAACTGTGGATAACCTGTGGATAACTTGTGGATTTCTCCACATGCTTTACGTAAAATTTATACCGGGGACGCTGTACAAGTAAAAATGCCTGTACCAAATGGCCGGGGAAAGCATATACAGGGGCTTTTTGAAAGAGTGAGGTGTTATGAATCGAGCAGCGCCAGCACTTCCTGCAGCAGAATTCTGGAAGTGGAAAGTCCTTCATTGGCGTAGATGGTTTCGTTTCCGTTCCAGTCGCCGAAGTAGCCGCCGGCTTCCCTGAGGATCACCGGGAATGGACCGCAATCCCAGGAGTGCATGATCGGATCGAGCATAACCTCCACACGCCCGGTGGCGGTGAGCAGGTGCCCGTAGGCATCTCCCCATCCGGCGCGGTAGTAGGTTTGCCGGCAGAGGCGTTCAAAGGCGCTTCGTTTACCGTAGCGTTCCATATTGTTCACATCGGTGAAAGCCATCACAGCCTGGTCGAGGCTGGTACAGCTGGAGACTGCGGCGCGTCGGCCGTTCCACCAGCAGCCCAGGCCGTCGGCAGCAGCAACCATTTCGTCCAGCGCCGGGAAATACGCAGCACCCACCTGGATCGTCCCCTCGATTTCGAGTCCGATCAGCACCGCGTACAGCGGCACACCATGGATGAAGGACTTGGTACCGTCGATCGGATCGATCAGCCAGCGATGGGAATCCTGCTGCGGACTGCTTTCGCCGAATTCTTCGCCGAGGATGGCGTGCGCTGGGAAGTTCTTTTCGATACGGCTGCGGATCAGCTGTTCCGAGCTGCGGTCAGCAACCGTAACCGGAGAATCATCAGCCTTCATATCTACCTGGACACCGGCCTGGAAATGGCCGAGTGTCAGACGACCGGCCAGGTAGGCGGTTTCAACGGTGAAATCGAGATAGCTTTGAAGATTTTCGGGCATGGATTTCCTCACGGCTGTGTTTTTATCACCCTGTCCGGGCATACCTGCAGGCAAGTATAAACCAACTTTCCCTGTTTCGGCATGTGTCATCCGGGTTTGCTCGTACGATACCGACCTCCACTTCAATCCTCTTTTCAGCGTATCAGGTGGTGTAGTGAGGGGGTTTTATTTTCCGGCAGTCTGTGAGCTTCAATAGATATTTGGCTTATTTATGTGTTATATTCTCGAAGCCGGAATGAATGTTCATTCCTTTTCTGGAGGAGCAGCAATGCAGGAAAAGCGCAGGAAAATACTCGACGCAACCTTAAAGCTCATCTCTCAGTTTGGCTTTCACGGCACCCCGATGTCCTTGATCGCAGAACAGGCTGGGGTTGGAGCCGGCACGATCTATCGCTATTTCGAGAACAAGGAAGCACTCATTATGAAGTTGTTTCTGAAACTGAAAGCGGAGATCAGCCAGGAGATGCTGAACGGGTTCGATTCAACCCGTCCGCCGGAGCAGGTGTTCCGGCAGGTGTGGTTGAATACTTTCCACTACTGCATCCAGCATCCAGCGGAAATGATGTTCCTGGAGCAGTACCATAATTCACCGTTTCTTACCCCTGCTTCTGAATCGGCTGTACAGGATATGCTCGCTCCGCTCGTGAAGTATGCCGAAAAGAGCACTGCTTCCGGACAGGTGAAAGAGATGCCATTTGAGATGCTGACTATTTTCGTATACGACACTACAATCGCACTTGCAAAACGCCATATCAGCGGCTTTCTGAAAGTGGATGAATTCGCACTCGACCTTGCTGTTCAGGCCAGCTGGGATGCGGTAAAGGGACCGGCAGCATAAGCTTAAAATCGAACACGAATGTTGAGAATAACAAACATGAGGAGAATACTGTGAGCAATAATAATAAATGGACTGCAGAGCAGATGCCCGACTTGAAAGGACGAATTGCAGTGGTCACCGGCGCAAACAGTGGATTGGGTTTTGAAGTAGCCAGAGCCCTGGCCGGTAAAGGGGCGGAGGTTATTATGGCCTGCCGCAGCCAGGAAAGGGGTGAGCAGGCAGCGAGGGATATCCGGGAGAATGTGCCGGGTGCTCAACTCTCCCACTGGTCTCTTGACCTGGCGGATCTGTTTTCGGTCAGGGCGTTCGCAGCCGGGTTCAGGGATAAATATTCAAAACTGGACCTGTTGTTCAACAATGCCGGGATTATGGCAGTGCCCTATGGAAAGACAAAGGATGGGTTTGAGAGCCAGATTGGAACCAATCACTTCGGTCACTTTGTGCTTACCGGGCTGCTGCTGGATTTGATGCGTGACACTCCGCACTCGCGAGTAATTACAACGAGCAGCTATGCCCACCACATAGGCAGGATCAATTTTGCGGATCTGAACAGGGAACGCTTCTATCAAAAATGGCTGGCATACGGTCAGAGCAAACTGGCGAATGTGTTATTCGGGTATGAATTGAACCGGCGGTTATCGCAAAACGGTGGAAACCCGATAAGCGTGGTTGCACATCCGGGCTATGCGGCGACGAACCTGCAGCATACGACCAGGTTGTTCAGCCTGCTGAATCCACTGATGGCTCAGAGCCAGGAGATGGGTTCTCTGCCCCTGCTTTATGCCGGGACCCATGAGGATATCAAGGGTGGTGAATATATTGGGCCGGATGGCTTTCTCGCACAGCGGGGCTATCCGAAAAGGGCTCGTTCCAGCCGCCGCTCATACGATCGGGAACTTGCAGCCCGTCTGTGGGATGTATCGGAGCAGCAGACCGGAATGAGGTACGAATTCTGACGGATGGCTCCTTTAATCTAAAAAGGAGCTTCCGAACATCCCGGAAGCTCCTTTATGTTAATTTCTTTTCCATGGCAAGAAGATCTGAGACCTGCCTTTAATTATTATCCCCACTCGGCCAGGGGATGGTGATCGGGTCGGTGTAGCCGTGCTTCTCCACTGCGTACAGCACGCCATTCGACTTGCGGTTACAGTTGCGGTCATCCGGTACTGTTATCGGTGGGTGGTCGCTGTGGAAGGCCATATCGATCAGATGGCCGCTCTGGCACACCTGTGCTTTGATCATGTAGCCGCGGAAGTCATCCTCTGTCATCCAGATTTCCTTCCAGTCCACCACAACTTCATCTCCATGGCGCTCAGCCCAGACCCGCTGCACCGGGCCATACAGAGTCGACTGCGGCAGCGGGTGGTAATACTCCACCACGCTGAAAACATCACCTTCAATTTCCAGGACCGATGCAGCTACCCAGCAGGCGGCGTGGTGTTTATCAAATTTCACCCACAGCCATGTTCCGGAGATGTTCCGGTTCCAGACGATGCCGGTATCACCCGTCCAGAGGTCGATGTGGTGCAGGTAGGCAACCCCCGGCCCGTACCGGCAGTGGGCGTTCATAATCACAGTCACATCCGGGAAGTCGAAGGTGGGTGAAGGAGTGATGGAAGGAGTCCAGGTCATTGTAGGTGTCAGCGTGATGGTGGGCGTATCCGTGATGGTCGGTGTGAAAGTCGGTGTGTTGGTAGGCGTAAAGGTTGGAGTGCTGGTGGGTGTGGAGGTCGCTGTATGTGTGGGTGTTGGGGTCGGCGGAAAGATCCACGCGATCGGACTGCTGCAGGAAACCATAATAGGGATTAATACTGCTGAAAGCAGCAGGAACCGTCGTCGCGATCGATATGTCGGATACTTCATAATAGAAACCTCCACAGGATACAGAACATATATATTGTATCGCCAACAGGGCCTGCTGGCAGTAAAGTAAGAATAAACTCCCCCGGTTTTTGTAGAAGGGGGAAAATGCTCCTATTTTGTGGTTTTCCTAATTTTCCCCCCCTTTTTATTGGAATGAACTGGTTTAAGATCGTATCATGGAGAGTAATGATCTGATGACTCAGTCCCAGGTTTATCTCCAATCCTTTCCCATCGAAATAGTGGCAGTCATCGGCTTTATCCTGTGGGTACCTATGGAACGAGGTTATTTATTACA
>JAFGNH010000132.1 GCA_016927115.1 Anaerolineales bacterium
GACTCTTTCTTTTTAGTGTGCTCATGGCCTTATCTTACATTAATGCTGCGCAGCAAGCTGCGGGGAAAGGCCCTCCTCTGATTCTATCGATTCTGCCGAGCAGAATACCGAGCACAGCAGTTGAATCCTGTTCGTCCTCTTTCTCCAGCCAGATGGTCCCCACATCCTCGTCACCCGCCCGGATGACATACCAGACATACAACGGGGAATTCGGATTCTCCCCAATTGTGTATGCGTTCGGGAAAAAACGTGACATATACTGGCCGGCAGTAATTTGCTCACACCATTGCTGCAGCAATGGCACATCGGCAGCGGTAAACGGCCTCAACAATACATCCATGAACTTGCCCCTTTCAGCGGGTGTCTGTTTTCCACTGCTGTTATACACCTGAGTTCTTTTTTAACATTACTTCAGGAAACCGGAAAAAAAGGAGAGGTGTGCCTGTGGGCACACCTCTCAACACTGTTGCATACAATCACATGCTGCCCACAGCCCATCAGCCGCTGCTACTCATACGCCAGCGCAGCCACGATCTCCAGATCTGAAGCTCGTCTGGCAGGAACCAGAGAGGCAATAATTCCGGTAAAAAGGCCGGCAGCGATCGCCGTCAATACTCCGACAACCGGGAAACTGTAGGGGATGTTCAGCCCTGCGAATTCCAGCACACCGGTCATCACATAACTCAGCAGAATACCGCTGACAATGCCCAGCACAATGCCCATCAGGCACAACAAAAGGCTCTCAGCGATTACCATGCGCCGGATCTGCTTTCGCCTTGCACCAACCGCCCGCATCATCCCGATCTCGCGCGTTCGCTCGATTACATTGATACCAAGCGCGTTCGCCAGTCCCAGCAGCGCCGGAGCTGCCAGCAGCGCCAGGACGATGTTCATCCCGATCGTGCCGCCGTGTGCCACCTGCTCCTGGCTGGCGCGCAGCGCCTCGCGTG
Source organism: Anaerolineales bacterium (assembly GCA_016927115.1). Classification (GTDB taxonomy): domain Bacteria; phylum Chloroflexota; class Anaerolineae; order Anaerolineales; family E44-bin32; genus JAFGNH01. The sequence continues at coordinate 951 of JAFGNH010000132.1, forward strand.
AGAGGATGCCAAATCCCGGATAACTACTGGCCGCCGCCTGCAGATCTTCTTCAAGCTGCTCGAGATCCACACCCGGTTCTGCGTTGATCAGCAGGAACACGTCATTACGCACACCGTATTCACGCGTGAGAGAGGTTTGATCCATGTATATCGTAGGCAGCTTCATATTGAGGTAATCCAGTCCAATAGCAGCAACTTTCAGAGTGAGCTGCCCGTGATCACCCTCGATCACCAATGTATCCCCGATCTCAGCCCCGAATTGGGAGCTATAGCGGCCATTGATGATTGCAATATTCCCCCCCTGCATATCTGAAAAAGCGTCCGAACCACCCTCAATGAAGGTGAGTCCGGCTATATCCGCATATTTGAGTGGATCGATGCCAATCAGGCGAATACCGATGCCATTTGCATCGAGCACATCGATCTGGCGCATCGTAGTCAGTTCTTCCACGCCGGGAATCCGCGTCACCGTTTCATACAGGTCCGGCCCGGCACCGAGTGTGTCATTGGTGACAATCAACCCCGGCATCATGATGTAATCTGAGCGCAGGCTGGAATCAAGAAATTTCAATGCTCCACCGTAAATAGATGCCAGCATACCGCCCAGCCCTATCAGGATCGCCAGACTTATCATCAGAGAGGTTGCTGTGATCGACGCCCGGCGCGGCTGGCGGGCGATATTGCCCGCAGCTAGGCTGCCTTCCTGTCCGAAAACAAGATTCAACACCCGGCTGAATGTATTGGTTACAGGGCTGATCAGCATCGGCCCAAGCAAGCCCAGAGCCAACAGGAAAATCATCATCCCCAGCGCCATCAGCTGGAAAACACCACTAGCCAGCCCTGCCGCTCCCATTACCAGGCTGATAAAGCCAATAATCATCCGGCTGCGTTTCAACGCAGCTTCCTGCTCGATCGTTGATGGACGCATCGCCTCCAGCGGCGCAATCCGGCTGGCTCCGCGGGCGGGCAGCAGCACACTCACTAGTGGAACGCCCATGCCGAAGAGAATAGTTACTAAAAAGGTAAGCGCAGTGAAGCGCGGTTTGCCCAATGGAGAACCCATCAGGTTCGCCATCACATCACTGAGGCCTAACGTTGCCCCAACAGCAAAGAAGTAACCCAGAATCATTCCCAGCAGCGTCCCCAGAGCAGCAAGGATCAGACCTTCATACAGAATGGCCCGCATTACCACATTTCGTCTGGCACCAACCGCCCTCAGCATGCCTATGTCGCGCTTTCGCTCGACAATACTGGTGCGGAATGTGTTGTACATGATCAGGCCGGCCAGCGCGAGTGCAAACAGGCCGAACATGGTGAAGATCACATCCACGAATTCCATCAGGGCGGACCATACATCAGCGCCGCCTTCCAGCGGGCTGAGCTCATAACCTGTGCCCAGCATCGCACCTACCGCAGCATCCAACGCTCGGGCATCCGTCCCTTCTGCATACCGCCCCAGGACCGTATTGACACGGTTAGGCGTATTCAGAAGATCCTGAGCTGCGGGAACTGTTAGAAACACCTGCTGTGTGCCAAGCATGATCCCGGGATCATCCAGCAGCCCGAGAACGGTGAAATTCATCCAGCCGCCTGCACCGGGCAACCGTACAGTATCCCCAACCCCAATTCCCAGTCCGGCGGCAAAATTTTCAGAGATGAGCACAGCCTGGTTATCACCAGCCTGCAGCAAGCGTCCTGATGAAAGCCTGCGCCCCCCGGCAGTCATTATATTGAATGTTTCATCTGTAGTCGTGGTATCGACACCATAAACCTGGATTGTTGTGATTTCCTTGCCGTCTGCGGTGTAGTAATGTTCATCTGGGACTGCTACAGCTCGTGCAACCAGGCTGGCAGTCGATTCCACGCCTTCCACCGATGCTATCTGCTGAGCGTATTCCTGCCGGAAGAACCCTCCGTCTCTGCGTGTTACATACAGATCAACATTCGATAATGCCATTGCCTGCGTACTGGATATAAATATATCCTTCAGAGCCGGCGCCATCCCGTTCATTCCGAACATCATCATTGCTCCGATTACAATCGAGAGAATGGTCATGATGGAGCGGATTGGACGGCCTTTTAAATAGCTGATCGCCAGGGGAAGTTCACGCACGGCCACCCTCCCCGGCAATGTCTTTCCCGCTGCCTGCGGAGGCGAAACCGTCGTTACCATTGTGTACTTCCTCAATAATGCGGCCGTCCTTCATCTGCAGAATATGGTCTGCAAAAGATGAAATGCGCGGATCATGGGTGACAAGCAGGATGCTGCGCTGCCAGCGATCAACAATATCACGCAGAAGTACGGCAAATTCATTGGCAGCTTTTGAATCCAGGTTGCCGGTAGGCTCATCCGCAAGGATCAGGTTCGGGTCTGTGACCATCGAGCGCGCTATTGCTACCCGCTGCCTCTGCCCACCGGAAAGTTCTTCAGGCCGGTGCGTACTGCGATCTGCCACTTCCAGCTTCTCGAGCCATTCAGCAGCTTTAGCCTGTGCATCTGCCGGTTTTGTACCACCCAGAACCAGCGGCAATGCTGTATTGTCCAACGCACTCAACGTTGGGATCAGGTTAAAAAATTGAAAGATAAAACCAATATGTTCGCGCCGCAGATCTGTTAGCTGGTCATCATCCAGGGTACTCAGATCATGCCCTTCTATTTTTACCAAACCAGCAGTCGGCAGATCCAATCCCCCGATCAGGTGCAGCAAGGTAGATTTACCGCAGCCGCTGGGCCCCATCACTGCAACGAATTCCCCTGTTTCCACTTGCAACGAGACCCCATCAAGCGCCTTCACTTCTGCCAATCCACTGCCGTAGATTTTTATCAGGTTCTCAGTTTCGACGATTTTCATAATTTTCCTCTTTTTACCACGCGATAAACGTACCAGACGCAATTATACGCTGAATTTCACCCCGGAAGTAGACAGGATAGAATCCGGGAAGTATTTACAATGATCCATTTCAGCCCAGATTACAGGAATAGATGGTTATTATTCTTGTTCTGCCTTATGATTTGGTGATTATTCGAGCGTTTCGAATTCCGCCTCTCAGGAAAACCAATGGGCATTCTCCTTTCATTAAGCGCTGCTTTCTTTTTCGCCCTGAGCCAACTTTCCATCCGGCAGGGTGTACAAAAACTCGGTGTTTCGGCAGGCATCGTCATCATGCTGGCAGCTGGCACAGTGATTACCCTCCTGGTTGCCTTGCTGGTAGAAGGTATACAACCCCTGCAGGCAGCCGGTGCTGAAGGCCTGCTGTATTTTGCCGCAGCAGGCGTGATACATTTCCTCGGCGGATGGGGTTTTATGAATGCCTCCGCAAGTCGAATCGGCGCCACCCGTGTCAACGCAATGACCACACTGACCCCCCTGTTTGCTACGATGCTGGCGTTCCTGACCCTGAAACAGGCTGTAAACAGCACAATACTTTTTGGTATCTTCCTCATAACCATCGGTATTTTTGCTATTACATCGAGTGAACAATGAAAAAAACGGAGGAAATCAAAGGATATCTTTTCGGCATGCTTACAGCTCTGTGCTGGGCGATCAGTCCGGTGTTTATCCAGCGCGGGATCGAGGGTCTTCCCTCGTACATCTGGGGTACAGCAGTGGGTTCTTTCTTCGCTTCACTCGTCTACCTCTTCTGGTTTCTTCTCAGAAATCGTATTCGCGGAATAAACCCGGCATACCCTCGCAGAGCTGTTTACTGGCAGATCGCTGGTGGGCTCGCCAGCGGGTTGGGCATTCTCTTCCGCAACATCGCGCTCGAGTCAACCCAGGTAGCCGTTGTGATCGCGCTCGCTCAGATTTCCGCACTGTTAACCCTGCTGCTGGGTCCAGTGCTGTTGGGGAGAGCATTCAAGGAACGGATCACCCCCCGGCTCATTTTCGGTATCGTTTCGATCGTCTCCGGATCTGTGTTGATTCTATACGGGCAATCTCTGTAAAGAGGTAATCAACAGGGTGTTTTCACTTTTCCATATCTGGTGACAGCCAGCCTACACCAACTCCACCCGGTCTTTCCCGGCGGCTTTCGCTTTGTAGAGCGCCTGGTCAGCGCGCTGCAGCATCGTATCCAGACCATCATTTGAAATGAGGCCCGTCACCCCCATGCTGATACTGATCTTTTCCGGGCCACCCTGGCGGCCTGCAATCTCGATCTCAAGCAGGTCGTTCCGAATTCTCTCGGCAGTCTCAAGAGCACCGGACGGATTGGTTTCGATCAGAAGGATGATAAATTCATCTCCCCCATACCGAAAAACCATATCGCTGAAACGAATGCTTTTAAGGATCGACCCAACGATATCTTTCAGGATTTCATCCCCACATTGATGTCCATGAAAATCATTAATCTCTTTGAAATTATCAACATCAACGAGGATCATGCAGAGGTCGCGTCGATACCGATACGCCCTCTGGATCTCCTCTTCTGCCCGCTTGGAAAGCGTCCGGCGGTTCAACGCACCGGTGAGTGGATCTGTGATCGAAAGCTGCTCGATCTTCTTGTGAAGTTCCACTCGCTCGGTTACATCATGTAAAGTAACAACTTTGCCGACAGCTAGATTTCTCTGGTCGTATATTCTGGATTGCTGCAGCTGAAAGGTGCCTTCCCTGTCCCCCTGCGGGAGGACGATTTCAATCGATTCCTCCCTGACCTTTTCCCCAATATCTGCAAGCGCCGGGAGTACTTCCTGACAGTCTAATCCAAAAACATCTCCCCCGGAGACTCCTGCAATCTGCTCTGCAGCTGGATTAAGATAGGAAACACGATTTTGTGCATCCACCACAATCACACCAACATTCATCTCTCTTACAGCCGCACCATATGCAAGCGGAAGCAGATCCAGGAACTGATACTGGAGAATATTCACAGCAAGCAGAATCCCGGAAATCGTGAAAGTTATGGATGCAAAATTAAAGCTTGGAATCGGAGTGATTCCCAGCACATACAGCAGATCAACAGTAAGCGGCAGAAATACACTCAGGATCAGGATCAGAAGCTGTTTGCGGTACACAGCTGTTTTTTTCTTTAGACTTCGCACCAGCAGAAACAGTGAGATAGCAAAAAGCAAATAACCGTACGGAGCGTGAACGGTATAGAAAAATATACCGTAATCATTGTTCAGGACAGGGAAAGGAACTCCCTCTGTAATAATGGAAGGATTCAAGCGAAACAGGTGGTGGATTGGATTCGTCCAGATGAGAATATTCGTAAGGATAGGGATAATCATGGAGACAGGGATTAATATCATCGTCCTGCGTGATTGGCCTGTGGCAGCCAGTGTCATCGCAAACCAGGCGACAGGAAGGAAGGTGATGCCCAGGAATTGAAGATTCGACCAGAATACCTTGCCTTCCAGGGTCAGGTTGATAATCTCCGCCGCAAAACCAAAATTCCACACTGCCGCACACAGCATGCTTGCAAAGAGGGAGAATGCCAGCGGTATGGACCGGCGCCGGAATGCGATGATGCTGAGCATCGTAACCACCGAGCCAGATAGCAGCAGTAGAATAATCACAAGGTTATACATAATTCAATAGTATCATTTTATTCAGTTTTTTTTTCGGTTCAGCAAGCTCAATCATTATGATTTTAGGTACTCTTAAGCCGAACTGTACAACTCAACCCGTCTCCCATTCGTATATAGTTACAAATATAAGAAATCTCTGAGGCGACTTACAATTTAAATAATCTCTTCCGGAGAGTACTATGGATAAATCAAATGCACCCCAGTCTATCCTCGACAAGCAGATTTGCAGGAACCATATCTATAATATTGTCGCAGCAGTCCAATCCACTGACCGCAGATTGGATTTTATTGGGGCCGCGGGTGCTGCTGATCCGCAGACCGGCACAGCCATGACACCGAACACCCCCTACTTTATCGCCAGTATCACCAAGATGTACACTGCTGCAATCATCATGCAGCTGTACCAGGAACAACGCTTTCAACTGGAAACCCCGGCCTCAGAATATCTTCCCCCCTCATTGATAGAACGTATCCATGTTTATAAAGGCACAGACTACAGTGCACGCATCACGATACAGCAGCTCCTGAACCAGACTTCCGGACTTGCAGACCATGAAGCAGATAAATCTCCTGACGGCACATGCCTTATGGAAAACCTCAAAGCAGGGCATGACAGGTACATCAGCACAGAAGAAGCTATGGATATGGTACGTGAACTCTCCCCGCACTTTCCTCCGGGAACACCTGGCAAGGCTTATTATTCCAACGCAAACTACAGGCTGCTGGGGATGTTGATCGAAGCTGTCACAAGTAAATCGATGGGCGAAAACTACCAGGATCGAATATGCGAACCACTCGGCCTCCAGCATACCTACTTGTTCGATTGGACCAATCCCCGCCCGGGGCTAAAACCCGCTGCGATCTACTTGAAAGACAACCCTGTCTGCGTCCCGAAGTACCTTTCCTCCAATTTATCTGATGGAGGGCTGGTTTCAACCGCCACAGAGTGTATGCAGTTCCTGCGTGCTTTTTTTGAAGGCAGGCTGTTCGACAGATCGCTGCTTGAAACAATGCAGCACTGGAACCGGATCTTCTTCCCCCTTCAGTACGGAAGCGGTTTGATGTACTTCAAACTGCCTCGCTTCATGTCGCCACTGCAGGCTGCATCGGACCTGGTCGGGCATTCCGGGTCGACCGGTTCATTCGCCTTCTTCAGCCCTTCGTTATCCGTATATCTGGCAGGAACAATCAACCAGATCAATGCACCTTCCACACCGTTCACACTCATGATGAAGCTTCTGAGGGCTGCAGGTTGAACGAGTCCATCCGCTTCTGACACCCGGCGATCCTGCAGAGCCCGGACTCCTTGAATAGCTGCTCAATCTGATCGCCCCCCATGAACGGAAAGACTCCGGTCTTTCTCCACACGAACAACCGGAGAAAATCGCACACCTTATCCTGACACGTTAAAGAAACCCGGAAGTAAACAATTCCCAGTATCGGCAGCCAATTGCCGAATAGCTCGTATCTGGTTTTTCCCGGTATTGAATATCACGAACTGGTAGGTCTGCAATCTACACAGGCAGCCCGCCCTGGGAGGATCAGGTTACACAATACATAAGGAAAAGGTCCATGCAGGCGGGATGTGTGGGGAGGTCTGGATGCGGTTATCTGGATATCAGGATTACGAAAATCAAGGGGGGGGAACCCCCACCCGCTTTAAAGCTCTCTGAGCAGCCTGTTCAGTTCAGCAATATCAAGGATAACCAGATCCGGCTTGTATGTCGAAACCGGGATATCCTCACGTGAGGTTTCACCGCTGAGGACCAGGACAGTAGCCAGGCCGTGCTGGCCCATAGCGATGTCCGTATACAGACGGTCACCGACCATGGTAATTTCCGGGGCGGAAAAACCTGTCTTCGCAGTTATGGCATCTATGATGGGCCTGTTGGGTTTACCGATCACAACGTCGGGCCGGCGGCCTGTGGACGCTTCCACCAGGGCGATCATAGCACCTGTATCGGGGATAAAACCGTCTTCGGTGGGGCAGTTAATGTCAGGATGCGTGGCGAAATACGGCCGGCCATCGCGTACGAACGCACACAGCTTTCTGAGCTTTTCATAGGTGAGGGTTGTATCGAAGCCCAGCACGACAAAATCCGGATCACTCTCCACAAGATTGAATCCAGACCGGCAGAACTCCTCTTCAAGAGACGGGGTGCCCACCAGATAGATGCTTGCACCGGGTTTCTGTTTCTGTAGATAGAGCGCAGTTGCCTGTCCTGATGAGAATATGCTCTCAAGCGGTGTGGACAGGCCGAGGTTTTCCAATTTTTGTACATAATCTTCGCGGGAGCGGGAAGAATTGTTCGTGAGGAAATAATACGGGATTCCGGAAGCACGCAAGTAGGAGGTCAATTCGACTGCGCCCGACAGCAGCCTGTTGCCAAGGAAGATTGTACCGTCCATATCGAACAGAAAGCAGCGGGTATTTTTGAGGATATCAGACATGGTACCTCCGTGCGGGAATTATACAGGAAAGACCATAACAGGATACAGTCTATACAGGTCCGCCAATCTGCCCCTGTAAAGACCGGATACATTGTGGACAGGTGTAAGGGAGCATCGTTTACAAATTGTTCCCATAACCCGGAGGTTATTCTCACAGTTGAATAATTTGGGAAAACCGGCGACAGCAGGAGAAAAGATTAACCTGTCTCACCATTCATCCTTCATTACGAAAAGCGTCCTGCACGGGCGGGTTCCAGAAAATGCGGCATGAGTACCGGTCATTTTGATCCGAAATGCAGATTGTTGCTGAAAAAGCTTCTGGAACCCACTACTGCCGGCATCCGTTCAAACACCGGGTGCGACAGATATGAATGATTCTAAATGTATCCACCACGCCCCTGGTTTTTCAAAAGATAAGCAGACGGGGGTTGGTCCGCGGGTTCTGTATTTAGGTGTAATCGTGTCAGGTTCCTGCTGAGAGAGAAAACGTATGTGGACACAGCTGTCGGGGTAAACACAAAGCTGGATCCAGTTTGACAGTTTTACACATCATAACTAGACTCAAACCTGAGTCTGCCTGTTGTTTTTTTTCCACCAACACTACCTCAACAGCTCCTGTTCCAGACTGAAAACAGGGATAGACCTGCATGACTTACAAGTTCCACAAAACATTCCAGCTGATTTGCTCCTGTATGATGGTACTTGCCGCCTGCTCACCACTCTCCAAACCCGAACCCCAGGAGGACTCTTCACCAACAGCGAATAGTACAGCCGCCCCTGCCCAGCCTGAATGGTCGACCTTTTCTCCTGCCGCTGAGATCCTGGCAGAGGGCGGTGCCCGCACTGTGGCTGTTGCTCCTGACGGCACCATATGGCTGGGAACAAACCGCGGGCCATATAGCTACAATGGCACTTCCTGGGAAAAGGTCACAGCAGGTTTGCCGTCGATCCGTATCACTTCGCTGCAGGTTGGGCCGGCCGGAGGGATCTGGGCATCCACAACTGAAGGTATCACACGGCTCAGCGACGGCTATTGGGCCCGGCTGAAAGAAACATACGGGCGTAACAATAACCGCTTCGAGGATATCGCCATCGGCCCGGACGGCGCTCTTTGGTTTGCCGGTTTGATAAGCATATCCCGCTTTGACGGGGGAGAAGCATGGGACGTCCACTACAACCCGCTGGGCGAGGAAGGCCCCGTCATCACCGCTCTGGCGATCGCGCCGAATGGGGATTTCTGGTTCGGAACACACGACGGCACTTACCGCCTGGAAGCTGAAACACAAACACTGGCACATTTCACAACCGCGGATGGGCTGCCGGATAACCACATCAAGGCCATCTTCAGTGCGCCGGATGGTTCGCTCTGGTTTGGCACGCCTTCCGGTGCCGCCCGGTATGATGGAGAAACCTGGACTACCTTCTCAACTCAAGATGACCTTATCGGACAGTCGGTGGAGGATATCACAGCCGGGCCTGACGGAAACCTATGGCTGCTCACGGACAGGTCATTGAACATATTCCGGGATCCAAAAATCACAACAGCGGTACTCCTCCCCACCAGTCTCTGTACCGCCATCCCAACCTACACCCCTGCTCCAACCCGCACAACCGCTCCCACCAGCCGCCCTACAGGTACACCTACACAGCTGCCGCCTCCTCTGCAAAGGGTTGTCCCGGTCGGTGATATCGTTGCTGGTGATTCACCGGTGTTATACAGCGCCTGCGACGGCTCCCTCTGGCTGATCACCGGTACAGCCGCAGCCATGCTCGAAGAAGACACCTGGATCCCGGTCCTTTCTGATATCTCCGGCACCATGGCCGGTATCGATGCTCAGGGAATGGTCTGGGTTGTCAGAGAGAACGGCACGATCATCAGTGGATGGAACGGCAGCAGCTGGACTGAATTCGGCTTGCAGGAAGGATGGCAACCGCTGGAGGAATTCAGCAGTATCCGGCTGGGGCAATGCGGCCCGGATGGGCGTTTCTGGCTGGCCACTACAAGCGATGTACGATCTTTCAACGACCAGCAGTGGACAATCTACAGCCCTGAAGATATGGGAATGGAAGATGTGGCTTCCGAAAACTGGACCGCTCTCCAGCTGGCCATCCAGCAAAAAACCGGAAATGTGTGGGTTGGAGGCTGCAATCTCTTTGGTGCCGGTCCAACCGGTGGTCCTGGTGCGCGCTGGTTCGACGGAGAACACTGGTTGGGCCTGGATTCTCCCGCATCGGACGGATGCGTCGCTGCTATTGTGGAAGATGCCGGCGGTGATATGTGGCTCGGTGTGGATGAGTTGCTCTGGCACGTCAGCAGCTCCAGTGGTGAGTGGACAAGCCACACTCCACCCGAAGTGCCCTTTGGATACCGGCGTTTTGGCGCCGTTACGGCACTGGCCCCCGACTCCTTCGGAGGTATCTGGGCTGCAGAACTGATGTGCGGCGGAGCCTGCTGCGACAGCCTGGCCCTTTACCAGGTGCAGAACAATACCTGGACGCTCCAGTCGGAAAAGGAAACCTGGGTATCTGATCTTTCAATCCTGTCGAATCCCTCCGGAAGCTGGCTCTTTGCCGATGCCATTTACCATCTGGACGGCACAGGCCTCACACTCGCCGCCCCGCTGTATCCACAAACGGCGGGACTCGATTCTGCCGGAGGGATCTGGTTCCTGATCCAGGATTATCCGCAGCCCATGCTTTGCACAATCGACACATAATTCGGCTGCTAGCCACCCCCAGCATACCCGGTATACCATCGATAGGTAAACAAGTGTTCGGGGACATAATCGGCACTTCCGGAGCGAGTCGTAGGGGCAGGTTTCACTGTAGAGGGGAGAACAGGAACAATCGAGATTGTCAGCCACTGGGAAAATTGAAAAGATCGCCGGCAAACCTGCCGGTTCTACCAAATACCACGGTCACGAACGATTAATATGTAAATCCACCCCTGCATTACACAGCGGGTAAGTTTGCCGGGAAACTATCTGAACAGACGGGAGACCACATACAGCGGTTATGCTTTCGGAAAGACGGGCTTGTGAAACCGGCCCTCAGGCTTCTATCTTCTCCAGGCACTTCATCGGAACCCAGCCTTCTTTGCCCTCTGCGTTCCGGGTCATACCGAAACCATTGATAATCTCACCGACCAGCACCAACTCGCCCGGTGAAACACTCAGTTCTCTGGCGTTGTAATCCCTCAGCAAGATACCAATGCTGCCTTCGATTTTCAGGTACTGATCGGGCACCCAGGCCTCGTTGTTGTGTTCACCCAAACACCACAGCCATCTCTCCCAATCCGGGTCATGCGTGGATAGTTCACCCACACTGACCTGTTCTTCCTTCTGAAAACAGATTGAGGCCGGATACGGCGATTCATATTCCTTGATTACACGGAACAATATTTCATACTTCAAAGATCTCTTCCCTCCTGGGCCGATCCTGGAAGGCAGTCGCTGCAAGGCAGTTTGGATAGCTTCAGTCCTGCTCGGGGCTGACCTTCTTCCAAATTGAATTCTGAGGATTGCCTGTTACCTTCGCCATCAGGGCTCTGTCAAGGCAGTAATTTTCAAAATACCCGCAGTCGACACATAAATAGGTCTCCCATTCAACTGTTAACTGCCAGGTATATACATCATGCAAAAACATGTAATGGCAGACCTCAGCTGGGCTGATTCCTCCGCCACCTTTTGGTACCCTGCAGTGATAAATATTCTCCCCTCCGCATTTTGGACAGGTGCCCTTCTTCATATGACAATCCTCCGGTTAAATAGCGCTTGATATGATTAGCAAGAAGAGATAGCACAATTTCGCAAAGAAAACAACTCGACTTACCCCACCGGTTGTATACTGGAACTGAAAAGCAGACCGGAGCGGCTGTCGAATCTATTCGTTCTTCCAGCGAGAGTACACCCTTTCCTGACAGAAGGAACCAACCAATGATTGAGGAAAAAATCCAGCAAGATGTAAACAATCTCAGTTTAATCGACGACAAAATCCGCATGGACGCCCTGAAAACGGTGCTGGACCAAACCGGGCAGCCTGTCGACTGGGCCCCCTGTCCTTGACAGACAACTGTAATGGCTTTCCCTACTCAAGCCAGAAACGTATACAGAGTTAAACGCCACCCAAAACGGATGTCATAGTCTATTCATAATTGCAGATTCTTTTCATCAGCACCTTTAGGTGACGCATATGCTGAATGCAGCAGCCCCTTCCCTGGTTTTCCCGTTCCAGCGTCGGCGGCCGCCTATATTATGTACTGCTTGATATTTCGAATGAGCCATCATTAAAATCGACTTCCAGCTGTGCCCAATTATCTTCATTATCCCAACGCATAGTAATTCTGTCGTCACTTGTTTCAGGTGTACTGAATGAACCATTAAAAGCTGGACTGTTATTCCGAAAGCGGATTAATTCGAACAACGATTGAACAACGGGTTGTTGAATGGCAGCCGCAACTTCCTCAGCAGTGAAATAGTGGCGGTTTATATCACGTCCTACCCTGGTCTTGGCCAGCAGAGCCATATCATTCTCACCTGCAAGCAATCCTATGTAGTATACCTGCGGTACGCCAGGGGCAAAAAATTGTATAGCGCGTGCCAATAGATAGTCATTATCGTTACGCCCAAGCGCATCATAGAAAGTACAGTTTACCTGGTACAGGTCCAGATTTGATGCCGCAGCACCGGTTGCCATACGGCTTTGCCCGTTACTGTTTAAATGGATTCTCTCGACCAGGGTATTCAGTTCCTCTGAGGACAGGATGCCTGGGCGGCTTTTTGGATCCGTAATGTCAGGTCCTATATCAATTATTCCAATTCCATCATGTGTATCCAATACGGTCACTGCGTTTCGCGGACACATATGCAGCCATTCTTTCAGGTAATGAGCAGTATTGGTAAAAATGGCATGCAATATCAATGGCGGAAGCGCAAAATCATAGACCCGGTCTACATGGTTGGCAGTCTCGATCTGTTTCCGGAAATAGGAATGGATCTCAACGAGAACTTCGATCCCCATTGCCGCTGCCTGTTCAGTGATGTATTCAATAAATTCAAATGTCTCCGGGATCATGAAACAGCTGCTTCCAGGCTTTTTAATCGCAAATCCTACCGCATCCAACCGCAGCATGCGGATACCATTGTTTTGCAGCCTAAGAAGTACAGAGTTAATATAAGCTTTGCCCTGCGGGTCCATTACATTGATATCGATCTGTTGATGCGAAAAAGTTGTCCACAGAAGGCGCTTCTGGTTTTTTTTAAGCATGAAAGTTGAAAAAGGTAAGCCCGGCCGGGGACGATAGATATCCATCAGTTCGGATTCTGTAGCTCCATCCGGAAAGACACTGCCCATGGTCAGGAACATATCTTTATAAATTGATGTATCCCCCTTTTCCAGATAATCCTGGAACTGTGAGGAAGAAGAGGAAACATGATTGATGATTAAATCCGCCATCAGATCCACATCCTGCCCCAGCCGTTTTATGTCTTCCCAACTGCCCAGCGAGGAATCGACCTGGGTGTGATCAATCGGATCAAAACCAGCATCAGCACCGTTAATGGGATAGTAAAATGGAAGAAGGTGAACCCCGCCAAATAAACCGTCAAGGGGGCCTTTCAGCAACTGATGCAGCGCTTTTATACTGCTTCCTCCCAGACGATCAACATAGGTTACCAGCTGTACTTTATTTTTCATAACAATCATCTCTGTATTAGTGTATTGTTGCCTAACGGTAAAGGGCCTTCCAAGGGAGTATCTGCCAATTCGGATCAAGCCTGTTCCTCCTGCAGCAGATTCTGATGGAGCTGTTTTCATACCCGCCTGTATACTGGCCCGGGAAACCGGATCAATATACTTCCGGGTTTTCCTCACGGGTAAGTAGAACAGGATTCGTGTTTACCTGATTCCAGTATTTGATATTCATCTCTCCATCTATAATCCCATCAGGAAGCGTAAAGCCCGATCATTAAAACCCGGCAATGTCTCATGCGCAAAATCAGGATATACCACCATTTCTTTGGGAGATGTGATTTTGTTATACACAGCGAATTGTGATGAGGGAGGGCAGATTGTATCCATCAATCCGATTCCCCACAAAATTTCTGCTCGAACTCGCGGAGCAAGGAACTGGATATCAATATAGCCCAGTTTTTCAAAAGCTTCGGTTTCATACTTATGTGTAGGATCTGTATGGCGGAAGAACTCCTGCAGTTCTGTGTAGGCGTCTTTTGCCTGATCCATTTCCCATACACGCAGATAATCACTGAGGAAAGGGAACATAGGTGCAGCACGTTTGATCCGTGGCTCCAGAGCAGCGCAGGCAATAGTCAGTGCGCCTCCCTGACTGCCTCCCATAACACCGATACGGTTTGCATCCACTTCAGGCATTTCCATAAGAATCGCAGCCAATTGAGCTGTATCAAGAAAGATCTGTCGGAACAGCAGTTTTTCCGGAGCACCGGCTAATGCATCGCTCAAACCTCGTATGATATGTCCATGAAGTGTATTACCAGCAACACTCCCTCTATCTTCAGACAACCCTGCCTGACCGCGGCAATCTAGCGCAGCAACCGTAAATCCCGCTGCAGCAAAACCGAGTTTATCGAACCAATCGCCGGAATCACCTGTGTATCCGTGGAAAAGAAGCACAGCTGGATGCGGGGATGCGACATTCAGCGGGCGCAGTAATTTGGCGTGCACGCGCTCTCCGCCAACCCCTGTGAAATACAGATGAAAGCATTCAATACCAGGTACCTGGAAATCCGCGCGAATTAATTCGGCCTTCGGGTCCATTCCATGCATTTCATCCAGGCTTTTATCCCAGTACAGGTTGAAATCATCAGGCCGCGGATTTTTACCCTGGTATGTAACCAATTGCTCAACAGGTAGATCAAAAGTTAAGGGCATAATCAACACCTTCTTCAGTTATTAATCTATCGCAGTATATCGACACAATTCCTGTATTTATTCTCTGCCTGCAACAGCCGCATACTCCCCGGCGCAGATTCCAGAATCGAATAGGCCAGTTTATGCGCTTCGTTGATCATCCCTTGATCGAGCCCTGCAGCAGCGCCGTGATGATCTGTCGCTGGAAAAGCACGAAAATGATAAAAGTGGGAAGCAGGATCAGAATCGTACCAGCACAAAGCAGGGGAACATCGGTCGCATAGTGGCCCTGGAACGCTCCCAGTGCACCGGCCATTGTTCGCTGCGACGGGTCTTCAACCAGTACCAATGCCAGGAGAAACTGGTTCCAGGTCCAGACAGACATGAGAATCCCCAGCGATGCTATTGGTGCCTGAGCTAGTGGTAGGTGGATAAACCAGAACAGCCCCCAGTTACTCACCCCGTCAACCCTGGCTGCCTCCGAAATCTCAGCAGGCATATTGACGAAATGAGCTCGCATCCAGAAGACTGCGAAAGGCATATACAAAGCGATCAGCGGCAGTACAATTGCCACACGTGTATTGTAAATCCCCATTGCCCGCTCGAGATAATAGAGAGGAACAATGATGCCGCCGAAGGGAAGTGTCAGTCCGAATACAAATAAACCAAAAAGAAAACGCGAACCTTTAAACCGCAGGAGACCGATAGCAAATGCAGCCATCGTCGAGATGATCAGCGCAATAGGGACCACAGCGATTACGATATAAGTGCTGGAGGCAAGAAGCTCGGTCATATTTGCTACTTTAAAAGCTTCTATGAAGTTACCCCACTGCGGGTTTTCCGGCCATTCCAATCCGCCGGGCACAGTCCCGGAAGGATGCAAGGCGGTCATAAAAATGCTTATGAAAGGCAGGAGTGTGAATACCATCAACACCAGAAGGAGTGATCGGCCCATCCATAATTCTAAACGTCCTGCTTTCATAGTGTGTCCTCCCGGTTTAAGCGCTGGAATGGGAGGACAACTACCAGAACCAGGATCATGAGCATAACAGCCAGAGCTGATGCCAGGCCGATTCGCTGCTGGGTAAATGCGAGGATGTAGATCTGGATACCCGGGACTGAAGTGGAATTTCCCGGTCCTCCAGCTGTTGAGACATAAACAATGTCAAATGCAGCCAAGGCAGCAATTACCGTAACGGTAAGGCAAACACCAATCTCATGGGTTACAAGCGGGATTGTAATTTTAACGAACTCCGTAAGCCAGTTTGCGCCGTCAATCCTCGCAGATTCATAGAACGCCGGATCAATCTTCGCCATAGCCGTCGACAGCAGAACTGTGCAGAATCCAAGAAGGACCCAGATACCGATGAGGCCGACAGACGGGAGTGCCCAATCGAAGTCACCGAGCCAGGCACGAGTAAACATCTCCAGACCAACAGTCCTTAGGGCCTGGTTGATCAAGCCCGGCAGAGCCAGCAGCCAGCCCCAGATAATTCCTGCCGCAACAAGAGGAATAACCTGGGGAAGGAACAGAACAGTCCTGGCTATTGCTCCAAACCTGCCGGTTGTTACCCGGTGGATAACACTCGCAACCACAAGTCCGAGGCCGACGGGAATAAAGCTGAACCATACAACCAATCGTAACGCGTTGAATATCGTTCCGATCAGATCAGGAACCTGCAAGACGGTTTTATAGTTCTTAAGCCCGACCCAGGTCATGGGGCCAATACCATCCCAGCGAAAGAACGAATAATGAACACTCAATAAAAGGGGAACCAGCACAAATAATGCATACATCAACAGCGCCGGCAGTACGAACAGCCAACTGCTGAAGGTCTCCCGGCGGACCACCTTATTTTTTCTGGAAATCCGCCGGGAGAGAGCGGGAACCACAGGACGATTATTTGACATCATCATAGTATCATTGTCACCATCGATATAGCATGCGCAGGCATCGTCCTGCGGCTAAAGTACTACTATTCAGCAAGTTCTCTTTCGTATTCTGCCTGAACTGCCGTCAGAAGTCCAGCAGCATCCTGCAAACCACCTACCATCTTCTGAAGCTCGGGTGTCCAACCCTGAGCGAAGATAGCGCTTGTTGCATTGGCAATGAAGTCCATTGAAGTTCCAGCCTCGCCAACCACCGGCCCTGCGGCAAGTGTTTCGTTAGTAACCGAGCCTTCCGTGACTGTCGGCATAACTGCGCCTGACGGGCCACCCGGGTTAGACCCTCCAACAGAGACATCAATCTCACGAGCCGTATCATTCGAGGCAACCCAATCCAGGAAGAACGCAGCACAATCCGCGTTCACGGCATTGGCAGCAATACCGAATGTCAAAGGAGCCGACATCGCGGCAGGTGATCCGCCGTCTTCAGCGGGGGGCATCAGGAAGAATCCAACGTTCCCCGGCATATCTGTATCGTATCCGGCGTTCTGCCAGTCACCATTGAATATGAAAACGCCCTCGCCCTGACCGAAGCGGGCATTGGCATCAGTGTATTCGATAGCGTTGATGTCAGGAGGGAAGTAGCCATTTTGTATCCACTGTTCCAGATGCTGGGCAGCGATCAGGTTCGAAGGTGTATCGATCGTGGCACCGGGTTTCTGGAAAATCCATTCATTGATAGGGCCTACCGGACCGACAGATGCCATGAGCGCCTGTAATGGAAAAGCAAGGCCCATACCACTCTTTGCACTGCCCCACTGCATGATCGGGAGAAGTTCTGCCTCCTTGGCTGCAGCAAGCAGTTCTTCAAATTCGGCAAGAGTCGCGGGAGGTTCGGTCATGCCAATCTGTGCCGCCTGTTCCTTGTTATAGAATATTCCGGTCAGACTGTAATTCAACCCCATGGCATACAGTGTACCGGAACCCCGGGTGCCGTCCTCGGCAACACGGTTCTGGTCGAGCTGCGGCACTGGCCACTCATCCCAACCGAAATCAGCCGCGTACCCATCGAGGTTCATGAGCAGTCCCTGATTTGCAAAGGAGACCATGGTTGGCAGCCTGATGAGGTCTGGAGGGTTATCGCCTGAAAGCAGCCGTGGTGTTGAGTTGATGAGATTCGTAAACTGGTCCTGTTTGATATCCCAAGTCACATTCGGGTACTGGTTGGTGAATTCATCAGCGAGCTCGAATGGAAGATCGAACCCTGTTTCGAAATAAGCGTTAAGTACAACAGGATCCGTCCCGCAAGAGGGAGATATTTCCTCCATACTCTCCTCGGGTGCTTCTGCCGCCTCTTCTTCGGCGGGAGCTTCAGCCGCCGGCTCTTCAGCCGCCGGGGCTTCTTCAGCCGGAACTTCGGCAGGAGCCTCTGTAGCCGCTGCACCGCAGGCGGAGAGAAGCAGGGAAGCCATAAGGAGCGAGCTTATCAACGTCCAAAATATGGATTTTTTATTCATTTCTCCTCATCCTCTTTTTTTGAATAGAGTTTTGATATCAAGATTTGATTTCCGATTGTCCAAATATTTTATAGGTAAACCCTCCTTATAGATTGAAGATGGAAAACGGGAGCAGCATCGACGACAGTAATATCTTGAAAGCACTTTCATATCGAGTGTACCTTTTTTACTATACGGAGTCAACAGTCAGCTGATCATGCAGTCTGTCTTTTGATTAAGGAGAGGGGAATCTTGACATGTCTTGGCGGTCTGGAAGGCGATTCTATCTGTGAAAGCAGTATTTCCACTGCCAGCCTCCCCGACTCGTCCAGATGCTGAGATATGGTTGTAAGATCTGCAAACTCTGCCATATCGAGATCATCAAATCCAAGCACCGCCAGCTGTTCAGGCACCTGGAAGTTCAGCCGTCGGGCAGCTTTAAGCACACCCAAAGCCTGGAAATCCGTTGCAGCAAAAATGGCGGTCGGCGGTTCCGGCAGATTGAGAAGCTCCTTTGCGACCTGACGTGTTCGTTCCTGAGAATACGGAGCAAGCCGCACAAATGTATCAGGCAGCTCGATCCTGGCTTCTGCCATCGCTTTCCGGAATCCACTCAGACGCAAACTGACCGGATGGATCGCAAACTCAGGCAGATCGGTATCTCCCAGGAAAGCGATCCTGCGGTGCCCCTGCTCCATCAGGTAGGTCGCAGCCATATAGCCGCCAGCGACATCATCAATCTCTACACAGTTCAGCTTTGGATGTGGGTATTCAATGAGAACGGTGTGCAGTCCGTGTTCAATCAATCGTTTTACCTCACTGTCTCCAACCTGCAGGGAAAGGATGATCAGCCCATCCAGGTTTCCAGTCAGCGGCAGTGCCGACAGATACCCGCGCAGATGCTCAACAGAATCAACTGTATAAACGACCAGCTCATATTTCTCAGGTGACAGCGTCTCAGCAATCCCCCGCAGCCTTTGAGTAAAGGATGGCGCAGTAAAAAAGGGGGAGATAACCCCGATACGCCCCATGTGCTGCATGGCCCGAGCCCTTGCTTCTGCTTTCGGAACAAAATCCAGGGCGTCGATCGCCTCCAGTACCTTTTCGCGCGTACTCGGGTTAACCTTATTTGGCATGTTCAACACACGGGAAACTGTCGTTATACTAACCCCGGCACTCTTTGCAACATCATATATGGTCGGCTTTTTCATCACAGGCATCAGGGATCCCCATTCAATAAAATCTTTATGAAAGTCGAAATGAAAGCTCTTTCAGTTTACCATAACAAGTTAATCCGCGTCAATAAAATGGTATTTCGATCAGTAAAAAAACCTCCTGCCCCCTTCTAGTATTGGCTCCGCGATCACAACTTCCTGCCTTTCAACTGCGATCTTTCCTGAGTGCTGATCCTGGTTGTATACTTATATTTGCCGGCTGGAAAAAACAGCCAATCCGGTAATGCGAAAATTAGAACTGGAAACTACGAAGCAGGTGAAAAATGGACAAGAATACCCGGCAAGCTGTCGACAACCTCAATTCAACCGATGACGCGATCCGCATGGACGCATTTCAGAAGGTGCTGGACCAAACCGAGCAGCCTGTTGACTGGGCGTACGAGGTAGGGGATGGGATGCTGGAGAAACTGAACCACCCCAACTCGTTCCAACGCTCGATCGGTATCAAGGTGCTGTGCAGCCTGGCGAAGAGTGATCCGGAGAACCGCATGGCGGATTCACTCGACATTCTTCTTTCACACACGAAGGATGAAAAGTTCATCACGTCCAGGCAGTGTATGCAGAGCATCTGGCAGGCAGCCTCCGGTCAC
Source organism: Anaerolineales bacterium (assembly GCA_016927115.1). Classification (GTDB taxonomy): domain Bacteria; phylum Chloroflexota; class Anaerolineae; order Anaerolineales; family E44-bin32; genus JAFGNH01. The sequence goes on from JAFGNH010000132.1 coordinate 21,025, forward strand.
GCTGGCAACCGTAAGAAGATTATTTCCCACCTCACCTCCCGCTACCGCGAATGCC
>JAFGNH010000133.1 GCA_016927115.1 Anaerolineales bacterium
ATTCCCCTCATCCCCGGAATTACGGACACGGATGCCAATCTGGAAGCGATTGCTGCCTTCATCGCCTCTTTCCCCAACCGGCCGCAGCGAATAGACCTGCTGCCCTATAATCCACTTTCGGGCGCCAAATATGATATGCTCAACCGTGAGTACAACCCGGGGTTTGACCCGTACAGGCCACCGAATACCAGTACAGCAATATTTGAAGCCTATGACCTTGTTGTGGAAGTCCGATGAATGAATTAAATGCTATACGACGTGAGAAAACACGCACCCGATGGTACAGCCAGTTCCGTTCGGAAAACTGCCCGGACCTGGTTTCGCTTTATAACACCCAGGAGCTTCCCTGGGTGGCAATCGAAGCGGAACATTTTATCGCTATGTGTGCAGCTGAGGTTCCGAGGGTATTCCCTGATGAATCAATCGTTTTCACCCGTACCACACCCGAACCCGAAGACCTGTACAGCTCTGAAGCATATACCCGTTTCTTTGCAGGCAGGACATGTCATGAACTGGGACCAATCAACAATATCACCCCGGATTGGCAATTTATCCTGCAGCAGGGTCTGAACAACCGCCGATCCGCTGCCCTTCAAACACAACAAAAATACAAAGATGATCCGGAAAAAGCACAATATCTCGCCTGTGTCGTAAAAACGATAGATGCAGCGCTGGATCTTGCTTCCCGGTATGCTGAGGAGGCCTTTCGCATCGGCAATATGGAGGCGGGTCAACTGCTGAAGCGGGTGCCAGCCAATGCGGCAGCTTCTTTTCACGAAGCTCTGCAGTGTATCCGTTTTACACACTCGCTTATCCTGCTGGCTGGCCACTACCAGATCGGCTTCGGCCGTATGGATCAGATCCTCCTGCCCTGGTACCACAGTGATCTTTCCTCCGGATCGATCACTCCGGAAAACGCCTACGAGCTCATCGTTGAATTTCTGATCTCGCTCAACCGGGACACCGACCTCTATCCAGGCGTGCAGCCCGGCGATAACGGGCAAACGCTCATGCTGGGCGGCCTGCTGCCCGACAGTTCAGACGGCGAAAATGAATTGACCCATCTGTTCCTCAAAGCAGCGAAGGAAGTGCGCCTGATCGACCCGAAAATTAATGTGCGGGTTCATGCAGGCACAAGCCTGGAGCTCCTCGAAGCTGCTGTGGAATTGAATAAACAGGGCTTCGGCTTTCCGCAGTACTGCAACGATGATGTTGTTATCCCGGCATTAATCACTTTGGGCTATTCGGAGGAAGATGCCCATAATTACTCGGTCGCCGCGTGCTGGGAGTTTATTATCCCCGGCAAGGGTTTGGAGGTTGTCAATATTGGTGCGGTATCCTTCCCATACGCTGCCGATACCGCTATCCGTTACGCGCTGCGAAATGGAAAAACATTCTCCGACATCCTTCAACATACAGATGAGTTAATTGAAGAACAGACCGGTGCACTGGTAAAAACATACTCGAAACTGGTACTTCCGCCAGCACCGTTCCTGTCGGTTGTTATGGAAAACTGCATTGAAAGAGGGGATGACCTGTCAGAGGGCCTAACGTATAACAATTACGGGATCCATGGTGCCGGGTCCTCCAATGCAGCCGATGCCTTATCAGCGGTCAAACACTTTATCTATGATTCACAGGAAATCGAACCAGCAGCACTGCTGCATGCACTTGAGACAGATTATGAGGGGAATGAAGACCTTCGCTTGAAGCTTTTGAACCATACGGGAAAAATCGGCTTGAACGACGACACCGCTGATGGGCTGATGGCCCATTTGTTTGATACTTTTTCCCGCTGCTGCTGGAAGGTAAAGGATAACGGACGCGGCGGACAAATCCGCGCCGGCACCGGCAGTGCAATGTATTACATCTGGCTCGCACAGGGTAATGATCAGATGCGGGAGCCGGTTGTGCATGCCACGGCAGAAGGCCGGCGTGCCGGACAGCCTCTCAGCGCCAATCTATCGCCGTCTCTGGGTGTTCGCCCCTTTGGGCCATTCAGCATTTTTAATTCCTTCGCAAAACTTGATTATTCGACTTTAAGCAACGGTGGGCCTATAACACTCGAACTATCCTCTTCTGTTTTCAGAGGACCGGATGGCATTCAGAAGGTAGCTGCTCTGATCCGAATGTTTATGGAAATGGGAAATCAACAGCTGCAGCTGAATTGTGTCTCTCCGGCGACTCTACTTGATGCAAAAGAATATCCGGAAAAATATCCTGATCTTGTTGTCCGTGTCTGGGGTTGGAGCGGCTATTTTTGCGAGTTATCGGCTGAATACCAGGATCAAATCATTCAACGCCACATCTTCGATCTATAGCGTGCCCTTTGAGCTGCTTTTCTTGAGTTCCAGCATGTATTCAGGCAAACACACGATTTAATCCAGCGTGTGCCCGCGCGGAACTGTCCGGGCCATGCCGTGGAATGCCGGGGCAATCTATTTTGCGCGCAGCCGAACCGAAGCAAGTCGAATTGTGCGCGGAATTCTCAAGAATCATTCCGGCTGTCTGAATCGTCAATAACCAGGGTTTATCGTGTGATGCTGCAGCCGGACATCGGTAATACAAACCTTTTATCCGTTCTACTCGATCCTGATACTACTTTATTTCTTCTGCTGCTGTTTATACCGGCTGCTTGCAGCCTGCAATATTTGCAGCTCTTCCAGCCAGATATACAGCACACCAGCAGCAAAGCACGACAATGGCAACCATTACATTTGGCAATATGATCAGCGAATAGCGTGGAATATTGTGCGTGAGCAGCGCGTGAAAAGCCAACACACCAATGGAGGGAACTGCGATACCGATCATCTGTGTATTTTTCCTATGTAAACCCCACAAAGCCATCCCCCATATAGCCAGAAATCCTGCCAGATTTATCGCGAAGGGGATATTCACCCACATTCCCCGCCACAGGAAAACAAGCGTTGTCTTTAAGTGTTTAACCGGATCATCCAGAATCATATTGATTGCCCGACGCTGCAGGGTTTGGTCTGCAAGCAAAGAAGGGTTCTCTGCTCCCTGCTCTTCGAAGTATATTCGAAGGCTGATATACTCTGCCTTGGCGGACCGGTAAAATGAAACCGCATCCTCCGGTCTTCCTTCGCGCTCGGCTTTTTTATCACTATCAGCGAATGCGGTATTGTCATTTCGATTGAGCCGCTGAAGAACACCGCCCTCCTGTAGATCTTCATTGGAAAACCCCAGGTAATCCCCAATTTTGGATTTGAGAGCCGGGGGTGCGTAGTAATAGAAAGCTCCCGCATACTCTGTCTCATTCATCTGGTTTTTCGTAGCACGGATAAACAGGATTTGGCCTCCTCGCTGAGTATTTTTCCATACTCTCAATTGAATTCTATTTCGGATGATCCATGGCATCATGATTACAGCCGTGGAAATAATCATAATCCCCATCAGTTTGACAAAATACCACACTTCTCCTTTTCTCCGTCCGGGAAGATAAACCACCAGTAATGTGAGTATCAGGCCAATCCCGACATAGAGGAACATCGCCTTTGTTAATGCCAGAGCTCCGATTATCAAACCGCTTATCATGAACCATTTGGGTTTTCTGGTCTCCAGCGAACGGATCAGCGCATAAGATAACCAGATAAGAAGTGCGCCCGCCTGGACTTCTGTCACCATCCTGTCTATCACTGCGGGTTTTCTCAAAAAGAATTTGTATGTAAGTCCTATCACAGCAGCTGCAGCCAGAACTGCCACAGAGCGGGGTTTTACAACAGCCAGTGTTGTCAGTCCCACACCTGCCAGGCAAAAAAATGCCCAGAAGAGATTATGTTGTTTGACCCAAAGAACTGGATCACCCTGGTTAATAGTCTCCATTGTCCTGCCAGCAGATAGTCCAGGATGTAGTTTTATGTAAGCAGCAAGAAAAATTGCAGGGAGTGGTTCACGGAAGTATGTCGGTTCAAGGCTTACATCGGGATCACTCGAATTAGAGAGAACACCAAAATAGGCCAGATTTTAGGCCATCTTTAGATTACTCAGACTGTCTCCTGTATTAGGATTATCTGATAACTTGGTTCCAAGCCAGAACACAAGGAAAAGGATAATTGTCAGAAGTAACACCAGGCTTACTTTCCATAAAAAGGACATCAACTTCGGGGAGAGTCTTGATTTGAGAAAAGCGACTGATCTTTCAATCAGGCGAACAGGTACTATCACAGGCGCAGCACCTTTCGGGGGATCTTTTTGTTCATTAAGGGACATTTTCCGCTCCCACACTTTGCGATCAGCTAAAGGAACCTGGTGGATTCCCGGTATGCACATAGATGAAGAAAAAGGTGTATCGTTTTATTCAGGCTTTTTTCTCAAACCAACATGCTGTTCACACCCCTACAGATATAAAAAAATATACTCCATAGACAAGTTATTACTTAAACCCCCTGTGGTTAATTCAGTGATATTAATAAACACCACAGCAGGCAAACGTTTTCATAAGATATCAGATTTCTTGAAATTTGAAAGTAAACCTGACAGCAGCGGAGCGTGCCAGGGAAAGGATCTTGTGGAAAACTGCCATGCAGGGAGAGCGAACTGATCAGCTGTCAGGTTCATAATAAATCGGCATAATTGTGCCGGGCCATGCTGAGGGGGAGAAATCCCGATTGTGTCATGCCAAGCCGAGGCAAATAATATTGTATCCGGGCGTGGGGGGTGTGCCGGGCTGGATGATGGTTTGGTGCCGGGGACTTGCGTAGTATAGTAAGATAGTAAGCTGTTTATCCTTATCCTTAACCAGGTACCGCCTATGACATTTCCTGTCCTGACTACCAAACTCCTTATTCTACGCCTGCGGGCAGACCGGCTTCCGCGTCGGCGGCTCACCGGGAAGCTCGATCAGTGTATAAAATTCCCTTTAACACTGATTCCCGCCTCAGCCGGCTCCGGGAAAATAACCCTGCTCTGCGAATGGGCTGCCGATAACAACATTCCTGTCACCTGGTTGTCGCTGGACAGCAGCAACAACGATCCTCTTCAGTTCCTTACATGTGTCAGCGTCCCCACTGCGCACCATCTTCGATGGACTGGGAAAAAATTCTCTGGAAACGCTGCAGTCCTCCCAGAACTATCCGTTGGAAAGTATTCCAACCAACCTTCTCAACGAAATTACAGATCGCGAGGAACTTCGTAGAGTCGAGCAAAACAGCCTTTGCCGGGATTGTTCTGTTGTCATCCCATACAGGAGAGGATTACCAGACCAGGAGAAAGAATATGACAAAAACAACTGGATATCGGACAAGCCCGTTCTCAACCAACCGGCGTATGGTCTCCGCATCCGCCGCTGTCGGCCGATCGCAAAACAATATCCAGGCACTGACGGAAGTCGATATAACGGAACCGCTGCGGATCATTAATGAACACAAACAGAAAACTGGAGAAAGGCTGTCCCTTACAGCTTACATCGTAACCTGCCTGGCAAGAGCAATTGCTAAACACCCGCACCTTAATGCAATCCGGAAAGGCTCCAGATTGATCCTGCTTGACGAAGTCAGTATTGGTGTCGTGGTCGAGCGCGAGATAGACGGGGAAATCGTACCGGAAAACATGGGGGTTCAGGCAGCACAGCGCAAAACGTACCAACAGATCTGCGATCAGATCAGAGAAGCCCAGGAGCAGCAAGGTGAGGACATGGGCGCATTGTCCGATATTACCTGGGTGCGTTTCATACCTTCCTTCCTGTTCCGGCTTTTTATCCGGCTGGCATCGAAGAATCTCTGGATGATAAAACGTTTCGGAGCAGTCGGCGTGACAGCGGTTGGGATGTTCTGCCCCAGGAATCAAGCCACGTGGATGATCCCCCTCGTCGGCGGCGCAACGGTTGCCCTTGCGATTGGAGGCATCGTAGATCGGCCCTGTATCAAGGATGGGCAGTTGGAATTACGGTCACACCTGTGCCTGACTTTCACCTTCAATCACGACATTGTCGATGGGGCACCCGCAGCACGCTTCCTTACACATTTCAGCGAACTCCTATCGAGCGGAGAACTGCTGTTTGCAGAGACAGACACAGCCACAGAAGGAAAAAGACCAGGAGTGAGGATCGATCCGGGAAGTACACAATAATTAAGGGTTGGAATAATAAAGATGAACCGGATTGAAGTAACATCCTCTATCAAGAGTGTCCATCCCGGTTGTCTTGTTGTAGTTGGTATTCATTAACAGCACCGTGTTTAGCCGAAAAATTTCCTCCTCATAACTTCAAGAGGATAAGTAAAACAGAAAAGGCAACGGGGTCAGCCGGAATGGATCCAAAACCATTACTCCGCCCCGATACTCATATCGGGCTTTCTTCGAAGACTAATCAACCCTCCGATCTATCAGTTATGCATTATGATATATAAGCCGGTAAGTTTTTACATTACCTTCTTCCTTGATTTATCTGGACGCTATCAGATAGAATTCAGTATGCTTACCCAGTATCTCATTCCAGTTGAACAGGTTTGATATTCTATGTTGAAAGTAATTAAGGAAAAGTACCTCACCATCCTTGGCATTCTGATGCCCGTTCTCGCAGCCGCCGCAGCCTTCCTTATCGGTTCAATCGCGCTGCTGATTCTGGGCGCTAACCCGATCGAGGCTTTTGGTGCGATGTTCGAAGGAGCATTCGGTAACCCGAATGCCATCGCCGACACACTTGTAAAGGCAACCCCCCTGCTGTTTGTTGGCGTGGGTATCTGTGTTGCTTTTCGAGGCGGCGTGTTGAATATCGGAGGGGAAGGACAACTGGTTGCAGGAGCACTCGCAGCAACATTTGTAACGCTGAATGTGCCGGATTGGCCAGGGTGGCTGATCATCGCAGCTGCGATGATCAGCGGAACAATCGCTGGAGCAATCTGGGGAGGAATCGCCGGAGCGCTGAAAGCCTATCTGAACGTCAACGAGATTCTAACCACTATCATGATGAATGCGATTGCGGTCCAGTTGATGAACTACCTGCTGAGCGGCCCTCTAATGGACCCGGTCCAGATTGAACAGGGATCCTTCATCCCACAGACTGCCCGCTTCCCAGCACTTGCTGATTTGCCCAGGCTGGTCCCCACCCGATTGCATTTAGGGGCGTTGATCGCAGTGATTATTGCAATTCTGATCTGGGTTCTACTGTGGCGGACGACGATAGGATACCGCATCCGATGTGTCGGCCTGAATCCACATGCTTCCCGCAGAGCTGGTATTCGTGTAGCACGTTACGCTCTGCTCGCCCTGGCCATATCTGGCGCACTGGCGGGGTTGGGAGGTGCAACCCAGGTCCTCGGTCTGAACCACCGGATGTTCACGGACGGCTCAGCTAGCGGCTTCACCGGCAGTGCGGGGTTTAATGGCATTGTGGCCGCGCTCTTCGGGCAGCTCCACCCGCTCGGTACAATCCCGGCTTCGATACTTTTTGGTGCCATGCTCGTTGGTGCGAATAAAATGCAGCGGGCAGTCCAGGTGCCATCCGCATTAATTACGGCATTAAACGGCCTGGTGGTTGTGTTTGTTGTCAGCAGTGAAGTCCTTCGACGGCGGATCGTCCATAAGCAGGAAATGCAGCGGACCGCAGAAGCCACCGGGCAAGCCAGCGAGGAGGTGGCAGGCGTATGATTGCTGATCTCTTTACCCCCGCAGTATTAATAGGAATAGCCACTTCGGGTATCCGGCTGGCTACACCCTATCTGTATGCAACCATCGGTGAAACACTCGGTCAGCTCAGCGGAGTACTCAATCTCGGCGTCGATGGAATTATGCTGATGGGCGCTTTTGCCGGCTTCTACGTCACGTTTTCTACCGGACAGCCATTCCTCGGCCTGCTGGCAGCTATCGTTGTGGGTGCATTGATGGGTTTTTCAATGGCAGTCATCAGCATCGCCTTTCATGCAGATCAGGGAATCAGTGGAATTGGCGTCTATCTTTTCGGCCTGGGAATGAGCGACCTGCTTTTCCAGAAGATTATGGGAACCGTTGAGACGGTGAGAGGGTTCACCGCAGTTCGTATTCCACTCCTGGCAGATATTCCTGTTGTCGGAGAGATCCTGTTCGATCACAATATTCTCGTCTACATTGCATTTGCCTTGATTCCCCTGACCACCTTGATACTCGATAAGACAACCTGGGGGCTGCAGATTAAAGCAGCCGGACAGAATCCTGCTGCAGCCGATTCAGTGGGTGTAAATGTCAAACGGGTTCGATACATCACCGTAACACTTGGCGGCGTATTCTCCGGGATCGCTGGCGCATCGCTATCAATTGCGCTCCTGAATGTCTTCCAGATGAACATGACCGCCGGCATGGGCTTTATTGCTGTGGCACTCGTATACTTCGGCGGCTGGAGGCCGAAAGGCGTTTTGCTTGGTTCGCTCCTGTTCAGCCTGGTCAACGCACTCCAGAACTGGGTCCAGGTTCTCAATATTCCTATCCCTTCCGACTTTGCTGTCATGATGCCGTATGTCCTGACTATCCTGGCATTGATTTTTGCTGTACGTAAAGTTAACCAACCAGCAGCTCTCAGCAAAGCTTTCGAGCGTGGTGAAAGCTGATTATCCCAATATGAACAAGGAGGTCGAAAAAGAAGAATTGGCATTCCAACTTTTAACACCGTTTAGCTCAACCTATAAGGAGAGAAAAATGAAGAAGGTATATATCTTGATGTTGTTTGTCCTTTTCGCCGGCCTGTTGCTGACCGGATGCGGTCAGGCTGATGTCCCGGCAGAGGAACCTGCCGCAGCAGAACCCGCTGAAGCAGAATCAGCCGATGCAGAACCCGCCGAAGCGGAAGAAGCCGAAGTGGAAGAAGTTGTTGAAGTCGAACCCTTCCGTGTCGCATTGGTCACCCCAAGCACCATTAATGACCTGGCTTTCAGCCAGAGCATGTATGAGGCACTCCTGGCAATCCAGGCAGAGATGGGTGCAGAGAACTTCGAAATTGTCTACACTGACTCAATGTTTGTGGTAGATGATGCAGCTGCGGCAATCCGTGATTACGCCTCACAGGGTTATGACCTGGTTCTGGCTCATGGTTCCCAATACGGCAGCTCACTGGTCGAAATCGCGCCGGATTTCCCCGAGACATCATTCGCCTGGGGTACCACAGTTGACACTTTTGAAGAGCAAGGCATCACGAATGTCTTCGCCTACACCGCCCTTGAAGAAGAAGGCGGCTATATCAACGGCGTTCTTGCAGCTAGTCTGACCGAATCCAATATTATCGGTGTCGTCGGCCCGATCGAAACCGGTGCCACCAAACTTTATGTTGGTGGATTTGTCGCAGGCGTTCAGGACACCAACCCGGACATCGAAGTAAATGTGAACTGGATCGGCTCCTTCGGCGATGTGGCTCTTTCAGCTGAAGCCGCACAGACCCATATAAATGCCGGCGCTGATGTCCTCACCGGCACATCACAGCAGGTTGTAGGTGCAATCGGCAAAGCAGAGGAGAACGGTGTGCTCTGGTTCGGATCACAGGCAAACCAGACCTCCCTGGCTCCTTCGATTGTTGTCGCCAATGAAGTCTACAAATGGGACGTCATTCTGGACGACATGATTGAATTGATCAAGGCAGGCACCTACGGCGGTGAAGTATTCACCCTCAATCTGGAAAATGGTGGTATCGCCATTGAATACAACCCCGATTTTGAACTTACGGAAGAGCAGCGCGCACTCGCCGATAGTACTGTTGAACAGATCATAGCAGGCGAGATTACGATCGTAATCGAGTAGTATTAATCAGGATCCGGGGGACAGATATTTCTCTGTCCTCCGGATAATTTGGTGGAGTTGGAACCGTGCCGGAATCTAAAGAGCGCAAGATTTCAAGCGTCGCCCTGCGGAATATCACAAAAAGATTTCCCGGTGTGCTTGCGAACGACAGAATCAATTTTGAAGTGAAAGCTGGCGAAATCCATACTCTGCTTGGCGAAAACGGAGCAGGAAAGACCACATTAATGCGGGTCCTGTATGGTTTATACCGCCCGGATGAAGGGGAAATCCTGATTAACGGAGACCCGATCCAGATCCTTTCGCCCAACGATTCCATTCACCATGGGATCGGTATGGTGCACCAGCACTTCATGCTTGTGCCCTCTCTGACAGTCGTTGAAAATATTGCACTCGGCCTTCCCTCCACAAAGGGTGTTTTCCTGGACCTTGACCTCGTGAATGCCAGGGTTAGTGAACTTTCCAGTAAATATAACCTCAATGTAGACCCGGATGCCCTGGTCTGGCAATTATCTGTTGGAGAACAACAGCGTGTTGAAATCCTGAAAGCGCTGTATCGTGGTGCCGATCTGTTCATTCTGGATGAACCAACAGCAGTGCTTACCCCACAGGAAGTCGATGAATTATTCACCATCCTGCGTCAGCTATGCAGCGAAGGTCACGCAATTATTTTTATCAGTCATAAACTGCATGAAGTGCTTGCCATCTCCGACAGGATCACCATCCTGCGGGATGGTGCGGTTGTAACAACCATTCCAAAAGGGAATACCACCCGGGAAGAACTGGCGAAATTAATGGTCGGCCGGGAAGTCCTGCTTCGTGTAATAGATACACCGTTCGAAATTGGCGAGTCCCGTCTTGTGTTGGAGGACGTCCACGCGCTCGGCGATAAAGGCCTTCCCGCTGTTCGGGGAGTGAACCTTGAGGTGCGCGCCGGAGAAATTGTGGGCATTGCCGGCGTGTCAGGTAACGGCCAGCGGGAACTGGCAGAAGCCATTTCAGGCTTGCGGCCAAGTACGAGCGGGCGGATCTATCTTGATCAAAAAGATGTCACCGGAAAATTTCCCGATTCTCTCATCGAAGATGGCCTGGCTTACATTCCTGAAGAACGTATGCGTGACGGGGTTATTAAAGCGATGACGGTGGAAGAAAATCTGATTATTGAGAACCACAGCAAATCTCCTCTTTCTACCGGCATATTCCTGAATTTCAAGGCTATCGCCCGGTATTGTGATCATTTGATTCGTGACTTTGAAATCAAAACGCCCTCTCGTAATACACCGCTGGGGCACCTGTCAGGTGGAAATATTCAGAAACTGATCATGGCACGGGAACTGGATCGCAATCCTGGTGTTTTAATTGCCGCTCAGCCCACCCGGGGAGTGGATATCGGCAGCACGGAATATATCCACCGGCGGCTGGTCGAACAGCGCACCGCAGGCACCGCAACACTGCTCATTTCGGAGGATCTGGATGAAGTTATGAATCTCTCCGACCGTATCGCAGTGATGTACGAAGGGCGCATCATGGGTATTGTCAGCAGAGAGGAAGCCACCATTCAGGATCTGGGGCTGATGATGGCGGGAGTTCCGATCTCACACGAGGCATAAGTCACAGCCATCCAGAAGTGAATTCCCTGTCGAAATACCATCTGGAATTGAATATTCTTGATTATCTGCTTTCCTGACCTCCTCTTTTGAGGAGGTTTTTATTATTCTTACCACTATACCCGTTAATAAGGATCAAGCGGCTGTGGGAATACTTTTGCATATATTCAGGAAATTTATCGAGTTCCAATGTTGATATACCTTCTATGACCCAGCTTGCCAGTTCAGCAGTTTGAAAGCATACGGCGGCAGCACAAGCTCCATTTTGCCGGCGGCCACCGGCCAGGATTCCTTCTCAGCCAGCAAATTCACCAGATGGCCGGCCTGTTTTTCACAAGTGAACGCTACCGCCGCCTCACGGTTTGATGTATTCAACGCCACAACCATTAGCTCACGACCAGTGCTGCGGCTGAAAACAAGCTGCTCAGACTGGATCAGCAGCGAAGAATAGCGGCCTGTTTGCAGCGCTGCTGATGATCTGCGTGCTCCGGCCAATCTTCGCAGCCAATCAGGCAGCATCGGGTGAGGAGCTTCCCGGATGCAGGTATCCAGATCCAGATCCGGCCGCAGCAGCCTGTCTGACTCAGTCAGCTTCTCTCCCGGCCACCCCCACTCACTGCCGTAATAGATCGAAGGAATTCCGGGAATGGTGAATAGCAGCCCATACACCAGCGGCAAAAGAGCCGTGTTTTCCAAACGTGAAGCAATGCGGTCCACATCATGATTATCGACAAAGTTATAGAGATTCAGGTCCCTGTAGATACCATCGGGATCGTACTGGCGCTGCAGCGAGTGGGCGATTTCAAATAAGTTGTGGTCATTCAGGCTGGAGTAGAGCCCCTTATATATTTCATAATTAGTGACCGAATCAAGCATTCGTTCATTCGCCCATTGTGTGTAATCGCCGAACACAATCTCTCCCAGCAGCCAGAAGTTTTTCCGCCGGCCGCGGCAAAACCCTGCAAGCTGCTGCTGGAATCCAGTATCGAGGCAATCAGCCGCATCGAGCCGGAAGCCATCCACACCGTAACGCTCAATCCACTCACCGGCAATTCCCAGCAGGTACTCCCGCACATCCGGATTTGCCGTATTCAACTTCACCAGTTCCAGATGGCCATTCCAGCCTTCATACACAAACGGGTCCCCCATCAAACTGCCAGGCCCCATTTTTATCCCGGCAAACCAGTGCCAGTACTCTGATTGCTCCAGATGTTCGCACACATTCCTGAAAGCAAAAAAATCCCGGCTCACATGGTTGAACACAGCGTCCAGTACCACCCGGATGCCTCGTGCCTGCATCCCGGTCACCAGACCTCCCAGCGTCTCGCCAGTCCCCAGGCGGCGGTCCACCTGAAGATAATCCACTGTATCGTATCCATGTGAGCGCGCTTCAAAAACCGGGCCCAGGATCACAGCCGTAACACCCAGCCACTGCAGATGGTCCAGCCACGAGTGGATCTTCTCAAGCCGGGTTACGGTGGGTGCGTGAAGATCATTCTGTGGGGGTGCACCACAAAGTCCCAGTGGATAAATATGATAGAAAACCGCATTATTCGCCCAGCTCATACATACCTCTCTTTGTGGTTAACCTTTATTCCGCTGTTTGTTTTCCCGCAAACTGCCTGAAATTTACACTCTCCGGCCATATTTGTGGGCCCGGCACCTGGACAGCTTCCTCCGGAGGAAAGTATCTATGGTTTCCCATACAAACTCTTTCTCTGCATACAGGATTTTCCATGCGTATGGTTTCCTGTATGAATAATCCGGTCAGCTCCTGGTTTCTCCCCTGTTTGGCCGGAATCAGCAGCAGTCTATCCAGTCGGCCCCGGTTATACGGAGAAGATCAACGACAGCCAGGCGCAGATTGATGCCGCGCTGACCGGCGCTGATCACAATCCGGGAAAGGTCTGCAGCTTGTTCAGCCAGATAGATACTGAAACCACGGTTCAGCAGGACGAGCGCGGAAATTCCTCCAACCTTCAACCCTGTTCGCTTTTCTGCATCTTTCAGGGAAGCCATCCGGACCTTCTTTCGCCCCAGAGATGTTGCTGTTCGTTTTAGGTCCAGCTCGGATTCAGCTGGTATTATAATCAGGAAATTACCTTTTCCACCGGCTGCATCCTCCACCACCAGTGTTTTATACACAAGAGATGGATCGGTACCGGTGGCCAGCGCAACACCAACCCCATCATGAATATCCTCGGAAAATCGCAGAACTCCATATGGAATCTTATGCTGGTCCAGGATCCGCATCGCAAGTGTTTTCGTTTCAGCCGCCATTATCCACCCTCGTATTCTAAATGTACGTACCAGTCTGGCTCTCAAATTGAATCGGCGTTATTATTTCTTATACCTCAGAATAATATTGGAAATGCTAGGAGATTTCCAGTTTTTTAATTAAGATAGTGTCTTAGGGGAGCTTTCGCAAGCTGTAGTTTGATTTGCACCAGATGGAGAAGATTCAGGCAGCTTCAGTTTTGTGTAATACAGCAGTTTGTGATGAAACGATATCGGGAAGGAGAACAGGATGGATCCAATGAGTAAACTTAATGAGCCCATTGATGTTGGCTCCCGCTTACGGAAATTACGAAAGGAACGCGATCTGTCGATACGCGCTCTGGCTCGAGCCAGTGGACTCTCCGCAAACGCCATCAGTGTCATTGAGAGAGGGCTGAGTTCACCCTCTATCAGCACACTCCACAAAATCACAGAATCTCTGGGAATACCCATCACAAGTATATTTATCCATGAAGGAGAGCGTGAGGATATCGTATTTCGCAGCTCGAAAGAGCGCGCCGGTGTAGATTTGCCATGTGGCCTTTGGGAAGGAATGGGTGGAGAGCAATTCAGCGGTCAGGTAGAACCCTTCATCCTCACGCTCAAACCTGGCAGCGACAGCGGCCCTCACCCGATTACCCACACCGGCCATGAGTTTGTCCTGTGCCTGGAGGGAAGCCTTCTTTACAGCGTGGACAGTATCCCCTTTAAAATGAATCAGGGGGATTCTTTGCTGTTCATGTCGCACCTGCCACACCGTTGGTCCAATGCCAGCGACAGCGTGGTTCAAATTCTTTTATTAATTTCCGGTTTTGAAACAGGGGAAAGACCTGGGGAACAGCATCTGCTGACAAGTAAATTATCGGACCAGCCCGATTAAGCGCTCATATTTAAGTGTTGTACAGACCTGTACAGCACCAGGATCTTACACCACCGGAGCGGGTTGGGGATACTCTCAACCCGCTCTGTCGGATGCTATTCAAATCAGATAAACAGAACCTGGGCGTTTTTAGAATAGTCCATAAATTCCATCGCACCAATGATGCCATCTGCATAGGGAACCATGTCATCTTCTGTCAGCTTCATCATATCCATGGACATCTTGCAGGCGAAAATACGCGCACCTGCATCATGGACCATCTCGAGGAACTCATCGACCGGTGGAAAATCCAGCTTGTCGATTTCCTTTCTCATCATAGCCGTTGCCAATGCAGACATCCCGGGAATTGAGCCCGCCCATGTCGGAATATGAAACCAGGGATGCATATTCGGATTACCAACCGTGGCCACATTCAGGTGCTTGATTTTTTTCCTGGTGATAATGTCCAGTCCCCAGAACGTAAAAAACAAATCAACATCAATACCTGTCATCCGTGCTGCATTCGCCAGAATCAGCGGCGGGTAGGCCATGTCCAATGACCCTTTGGAACATATCAACGACAATTTTCGATTTTCTTGCTCAGCCATTCCATTCTCCTTTTGAGAATCCTCAGATACACCCGGTCGGTTTACCCAGGCCGGAAACCTTCGCTGCCAGCTTGGCTGGCCCGCCCGGGAAGAGAGCATAAAGTTCCTTTGTGTTAACATCGGTTGACTTGGTGATCCTGCGAAGTGTAGGCGCTTCACCATCCTCAGCAAAAGAGGCTCGATTAAACTCAATCACCGCCCAGTGCCGGTCAGTTAATTCAAGGCCCTCCCGTGATGCGATTGCACTTGCAAGCTCACGGCTCCAATCGTTAGGATTTATCAGAAAACCTTCCTCATCAAATGCCACCTGCCCCAGAATAGCTTCAATATTATTTACAGACATAGTTACTACCTCCTGTTATTTTCCTGCCCCGCCGTTTTCCGAACCAAGTGCCATCACCATCCTGATCAGACGGGACAGACCTGTGCGGAAATCACGGTGAAACATCATTTTCATTAGTATAAATAGACCGGGCGGTTTCTCATCAGTATCAACACCCGGCTGGACCGCTGTGAGGGCCCTGCCCGCAAGTGCCAGGGTCTCCGGCCGCGTAACCTGTTCAAGCATCTCAGCAAGCGCACCCATACGATCGCCCAACACCCTGATCTGCTCCGGACTCACCTGATGTACAGCCTGATCTGCTACATAACCCAGATTCGCCATGGCTGTAAAGTAGCCCTCGCGTTCCATTCGATCCAATGTTTCTACAACCTGATTAAAAACTTCCCGGCCGAGAACATTCACTTCTTCCACGAACCCAATCCCGGCCTCAAATTTTTCCATCATATTCACCAGAGAACGCGTGTTGCGCAGCAGCCTTTTAACCAGAAACAGCAGATCCTCGAGTTGAAAATCCTGGCCGATTTCAGCCAGTTCATCAATAGTAAGTTTGAAGAAATGGTTGGCTATGGGGATCAGATCCTGCCTCAGCTCGATCATCTCCTGCTGCTGTTTACACTGAAGCTCAAATTTTTCTGTAAGCAGATCCATCTTCTGATGGAGAAGAACCAGTTCCTGATCCATGTCTATCTCCATTTTCCAGCCATGCTCATCTGGGATTCCAGCGGCATTTCGCCGCCTTTTAATAAGATGTTCCAGTACATCCAGCGGAACATCATCTTGCCCCAATGGTTAACCGGCGATTCCTTTAGCAGGGAGAAAGGGCCAAATCCGGGAAGCGGATACTTGCCCGGCAGGGGTTCAACATCATAGTTAAAGTCGATCAGTATACCCTTCTCAAAGCCGGACTCAATAAAACAATTCGCATGGCCATCGAATGCCTTCAGCGGTTCCAGCCCTTCAATCTGGCGCTGGATATTTTCCACAAGGACATCGAGCATGAAGTGGGCTACGCTGCCCGCTTTAGATGTAGGAACATCTGCAGCATCACCAATCACCCATACGTTTTCCCACTTTTTTGATTGCAGTGTGTAGTTGTCGGTGGGAACATAGTTCATTTCGTTCCCCATTCCGGATCGTTTAATAACCTCAGCCCCCATGTTCACAGGCACAGATATGAGCAGGTCGAAAGGTACTTCACGCTCATCATACGAACGGATAGCCCTGCTTGAATGGTCAACTTCCATAATGTTAAACTCGGGTTCAAGCAGGATATTTTTACGGTCAAGCATGTCACCCAAAAGCGCTGCAGCACGCGGTTTCGTGAACGCTCCCGGAAGCGGTGTGGTATAGACAATCTCCACATCATCCCGTATGCCGCGTTCGGTAAAGAACCAGTCTGCAAGAAACAGAAATTCCAGCGGCGCAACCGGGCACTTGATTGGCATTTCAGCCACGTTCACTACCAGGCGTCCACCCTTCCAGAATTTGAATGCACGGTTTAAATTAACAGCGCCCTCAACAGAATAGAAATCGAATACATTTTCATGCCAGCCATTTTCAAGCAAACCCGGAGTTTCTTCCGGTACAATCCGTGTTCCTGTGGCGACAACAAGAATATCGTAAGAAATCTTCCGCTTTTCAAAAGCCAGAGTCACCTGGCTTTTCTCCGGCTCGATCAGTTCTATTTCGGAAAGAATGAACTCCACACCCTGCGGCAGAAAATCGCGCTTGGGTTTAATCACATCCTGCTGTGTATACAAACCAAACGGGATAAAAAGAAAACCCGGCTGGTAGAAATGTTTCTCTTCCTGATCGACAATTATGATGCGCCACTCCTCAAGATCGAGATGCTCCATCATCTTGTTTGCTACCATGGTGCCGCCTGTTCCAGCACCAAGAATTAACAAAGTCTTCATATCCGTTCTCCATCTCTTCTTTTTTGTTCCATACCATGCGGGTCCAGACTGAATCTGAGGGATTTCAGTATGGGGTCGCCTGGCAGTGCAATACCTTGATATGGTCCGGCCTGCAATATTTCCAGGGAATTTCCGGTTCTTCAGGTTTTTTTAGATTAATTTTGTTATATTGATCTATTTTACCTTATTTATAGTATTAGATGCAGAATCAAGAGGGATAGTGACAGAAAATGTGATTTGCTGCTGTTTGAAAAGCGCAATTCCTCACACCCTGCCAGGCGTATGGTATGCTTTCCCCGCTTCCGGATCAACTGTTCCCCACTGAACCAAAACCCAAAGCTCTGCTGGAACGACAAGACCGGGCTGGCATATGACATCTTCCAGCCCGGTCCTCCATTATTCAACCTGCATATCCAATCAAGTTGAGTGCCCCTGATACAACAACCGTTATCAAAACAGAGCGCTTTATCACCAGAATCACTACAGAATATTCCCGAAGTACGCTGGCTTAAGAGTTTATACCCAAGTCCCCCTGGTTAGAAAGGCACAGCCCGTTTTAACTCCGCCGTTCAGCAACCGAAACCTGAATCTGCCTGGCAGCTCTGCGGCCAATTTCCACAGCAAAGTTGGTACCCCGATCCCACGGATATACCTGGCTCATACTGGCAAACCACACCCCCGGAATCGGTGTTTTAACGTCCGGGATAACCCGGGAGTGGTGCACCTCAGGGATCGGCTGGGCATATTTTGTCCGGAACATCCATGTTTTCCGAATCCAATCCGGCTGAAAATCAGCATTGATCCGCCGAAGAGCCGGAAGGAAAACTTCGGTAAGCTGCTCCTTGCTGAGAGAGAAATATTCATGATCCGGGTCAAGGTAATCGCCGCAGTAAATCAGTGTCTCTCCACCATAGTGCCCGCGCGGCAGGAAGTTTGTATGCTCCACAAGCGAGAGAAACGGAAAACCTGCTTTCTTTGGCAGATTGTGCCAGTAGATCCCGTCAGGCGAAAGAGGTTGTTTCAGCGCAAGGATCAGAACAAGCGCACCCATGGAACGCAGACTCCTGATCCGGACCAGATAATCTTCCGGAAGCTTTGGGCAGATGTGTGAGAACAACTCCGGTGAAGTGGTCACAAGTACCCTGTCAAACCTCTCTTCCCCGTTTGTAAACCGCACCAGGACTTGTCCATCCGGATCTGCCTCCAGCAGCGATACCGGTTCCTGCAGATGTATCCGGACTCCCGCCTGCTGCAGCTGGCCGGCAAAAGCATCCAGAAAAGCCTGGAATCCGCCTTCGAAAGTGCCAAGTTTCTGTGTTCGGGCTTTAAAACGTGCCCAGAACCACGCCATATTGACATCCCGGTAATGCGGGCCGAATTTACCTTCCAGCATCGGCTGCCAGAGTGATTCATAAGTTCTGCGCCCGGCCCAATGCAGAAGCCACTCCTCTGCCCTGTACTTCTCAAGGAATGTCCCATCCGGGATCAGCTTGAACAGAGCGACCAGTGCGCCAAAACGAATTCTGTCGAAAAAAGGAATCCCGGGAAACCGCAGTACCGCTATTGGCGAATCCAGTGCGTAGAATTCTCCATCATGGTATACCGCCGTTATCGGTGTTGTAAAAAGGACCTTCGACCGCAGTCCCAATTCATCCAGCAGTTGAAGCATATCCCGGTCACTGGCAAACCAGTGGTGGTAATACTTTTCAAGAGACCAATCCCAGTCCGGTTCCTTGAAACCCGAAGCCAATCCGCCCACATTGTCACCGGCTTCAAATATTTCCACATCCCAGCCGGTTTGCCGCAGGTCCCAGGCGGCAGAGAGTCCAGCGACTCCTGCTCCTATGATGGCAGCTTTCATGTTTCGTCGTCCTCTCTTAATTCCTGCTGAACATTCTGCCAGGAAATACTCTCGCGAGCCATATAGAAGGCTCCCAGCAGCGTGATTGGAAGCCAGAGTGCAGCATGCAACACAATCGTATACCCGGCCGCGATAGAACTCTGTACACCAAATGCCTCCAGCACAGCAATACCTGTTGCATCAAAAGTGCCCACGTATCCGGGTGCGGAAGGAATAGTGGTTGCCAGGTTAACAATCCCATTCATCAGCATCAACGCGAAGAAGCTCACGGTAAAAGGAAATGCGTGCATCACAAACCAGTATTTCCATGTTTCGAACAGCCAGATGACAATCGATGTCAAAAGTACCATCAGGATATCTTTCGGAGACCGTAACGAGGACAACCCGTCCAGAAATCGATCGCAGATTACCTGGTAGCTGCTGCGAAATTTTTGCGGAACCAACCGTTCCCCGATCCAGTTTAGCAGATCTGCTGAACGTCCGGGGAAAACAGCCATCAGGACAAACACCAACACTGCACCCAGGAAAACCGCAGCACCTATGACAGCCAGATTCTGAATACT
Source organism: Anaerolineales bacterium (assembly GCA_016927115.1). GTDB lineage: Bacteria > Chloroflexota > Anaerolineae > Anaerolineales > E44-bin32 > JAFGNH01. Next base: position 19,749 of record JAFGNH010000133.1, read on the forward strand.
GCCCACAAATCCGGAGCCCCCAGTGAGAGTTACAAGACGCGGCAGCGTGAAAAACACGAAGCCCAGCATCACCACCCCATCAAAAGCCCGCTCTATGAATATGGTCGCCAGGGAAGCCGAGATCGGGATCTGGTACCTCTGACGCAGCACATATGCCCTCAACACTTCCCCGGCACGGGCAGGATAGATATTATTCCCCATATATCCGATCGCCACGATCGGAAACATTTCACGAGTCTGTATCTTTTTAATGGGCCTGAGAAGGTAATGCCAGCGCCATGCACGCGCCCATACACCGACGAAGTATGCTCCTACACCCGGCAGGAGCCACCAGTAGCGCGCTTCCTGAAGCGTCTCCCAAACACGGTCCAATTCAAATTCCGGTATAACCTGCCAGAGAAAGAATGCACTGATGAGAATTCCAAGCCAGAACTGCCAGCGCTTCAAGCGAGCCTCCCCTTTGCCAGAGTTAATACTTGCTGGCATTCTACCATTTCCGGATTAAAAAGAAACCGGGCACGCTCGTGGTGCGCACCCGGAGAAAACCTTTTCAGATCGCTTCAGCTGGTTCCGGGATCATCCCCTTCAAGATACGTTCGAGGGCCATGGTATGGCTGCAAACCCCTCTTCGCTGGAAAAAGTGACAATCACAGGTCCACTCCCCCTTGTCGAAGACTACAGTATGATTGTTGTTTTCGCCCTGAAAATGAGCTTCAAAACGTTCAAAGTTTATTCGATCCCGCTCTGCTGCATATCGCTTTGCCTTCTCAATCTTCCCTATCATTCCATAATCCATAGCCGCTCCTTTCTCTGAAAAAGCCGGAAAAAAAATAAAACGCGCGGTTCCTACCCACGCGTTTTGCTGGTCTCATCCATCGAATGTCTATTTATTACTTCCATAATAATTACATTGCCTCGTTACCCAGAGTATAGAGACTATCACCATATTCGTCAACTGACAATTACACAACGATTTACTTACGTTGCTCACAACTATTCCATCACACGCTCAGCCGCCAATATACGACATTTCGATCCGGCCTTGTGCTGTTGATATCTCCGAACGCGTCTCAGAATACCGGTCCGCCCGTTGTTCCCAGACCTGCTGAAACAACCCATTGATTTCAGCATCCGGTGCACCGCTCCTCAGTTTTTCACGCAAATCTACTCCCTGTTCGGCAAACAGGCAGGTAAATAATTTTCCATCTGCAGATATTCTTGCCCGCGTACAGTCTTTGCAGAAAGGCTGTGTCACTGAGGCAATAATACCGATCTCCGCTTCTCCCTCAAGATAGCGGTAGCGGCGGGCGACTTCTCCATGATAGTTCGGATCTATTGGAACCAGTGAATATAACTTCTCGAGATGCTTCAGAATTTCCGCAGCGGGAACCACTTCATCCGCTTTCCATTGGTTTGTACTGCCCACATCCATGTATTCAATAAAGCGCAGAATATAGCCGGGTTTGCGGAAAGCTGCTGCCATCGGAAGAATCTGATTCTCATTAACACCGCGTTTGACCACCATGTTAATCTTGATCGGCAGCAGGCCGGCTTCTTCCGCGGCGCGAATCCCATCAAGGACCCTTCCAGCAGAAGAGTACCCCCCACTGAGGGCTGCAAACACTGCCTCGTCCAGTGCATCCAGGCTCACGGTAACCCGGTCCAATCCGGCCTGTTTCAGCGATTCGGCATATTGTTCAAGCAAAGAGCCGTTAGTGGTCATTGTGATTTCAAGATCGGGAAGTGTTCTGAAAGAGGTTATCAGGTCCGCAAGATCAGGGCGCAATAAGGGCTCTCCCCCGGTCAGCCTTACCTTGCGGCATCCAGCCTGATAGAACAGGCGGACAAGACGATCCAGCTCAGCGAACGACAACAAATCCCTGTGTGTGAGGAAGGTATAGTCATGACCAAAGATTTCTTCCGGCATGCAGTAGGTGCAGCGGAAATTACATCGGTCGGTCACCGACACGCGTAGATCCCGGAAACAACGACCCAGAGCATCTTTAAGCGTGACCCCTGCCAAAATATTCCTCCAGGTTGAGAATTCTTTTTCACGGCTTCCTCGGAAATTCTGTTCCAAGGTCGCGAAGTGCTGACAGAAGCCGATGAGGAAATTCTAACACAGGGCAGGCATCCCTGTTACAGAATGAAAATCCGCAGAAGCCGGCACATACTTCTACGAATCTTGGAGACAGGCAAACCCGGAAATCGGAGAATCACCCACCCGCATTCGTTCGAGTGTATAATCAGTGGCATAGGATCCCGACGGATTTCAGCACTGCACTCAAAGAAGCTGGACTGAGTATATCCTTTCTGGCGTTCTGCTGAGGCCCGGGCACAGATGTTTTGTTTTTACTGTTTGGAGGATAACAGCATGGGAAATTCACAGAACCTGCCCGTCCCTACCCGGGGCGGTGGAATCATTGACGTCACAACCAGAAATCTTCGGCTGATCTGGCGGCTGCTGATGGATAAACGGGTAAATCCTTTTATCAAGATTCTCCCGATTGGCGCGCTGGTATACTTTATCGCCCCCGATCTACTGCCGCTCAACCCTATTGATGATGCCGTCCTGCTGTGGCTGGGCTCTTACCTGTTCCTCGAACTCTGCCCACAGGAACTCGTGGAAGAACATCGCCGTGCCATAGACTCCATAGTTGATGGGGAATGGCGCGAATCTACGGAAGAGGATATCGAGGAAGGGTAGCAGCGATCAAGCCGGTATCTCCCATGTAACCAGCTGCACCAGCAGCACGGAAATTCTAGTTCGCCAGCTGTCCTACCAGATCATAGGGCCTTGCACCTGTGATCAGAACAGGCTTTATTTCACCGGGATCCACTTCCTCGGTGAGAATGACAACCCCATCCACCTCAGGCGCATCTCGATAGCTGCGACCAACCGAAATACCATCCCCCACACCTTCGATCAATACATCAAGATTGGTTCCGACCAGCGCCTGGTGCTTGTGCAGTGAAATCTCCTGTTGCAGAAGCATCAGGTGTTCCAGGCGCTCCTGCTTCACTTCATCCGGGATTGGATCACCATCCTTCTCAGCAGGTGTACCCGGCTCAAAAAAGTAGGGAAATACTCCAACGTGATCAAAGAGCTCTTCCTCTACAAGATCAACCAGCCTGGAGAAAGCCGGATCCGTTTCCCCTGGAAACCCCACAATGAATGTTGTACGCAGAACAAGGTCAGGCATCTTTTCGCGCATCGAATACAGGAACTGGATAGTGCTTTCAATATCCCGTGGGCGGCGCATACGACGCAGTACTTCAGAGTCAGCATGCTGCAGCGGTATATCAAGATAGGGAATCAGCTGCGGGTTGAACGCCATCAGGTCTACCAGTCGTTCGCTTACCCGGTCCGGATAGGCGTACATCAACCGAACCCAATCAACATCCGGTATGTTCGGGAGGAGTGCTTCCAGCAAACCAGGCAGGCCGTCCTTCAATCCCAGATCGATACCATAATCGGTTACATCCTGTGCTATCAGCACAATTTCACGGACACCGCGCTGCTGCAGCCGGACTGCATCGGCTGTTATATCCTCTACAGAGCGGCTGCTGGCGGTCCCTTTAATTAATGGTATGGAACAATACGCGCAGGATCTGCGGCAGCCATCAGCGATCTTCAAATAAGCGCTGGCGCCCTGCTCCGCCGTACGGGGTACCACACTAACCCCAGGGCTCCCTGCAGGCGATCCAATCAGGACAGGTTTCTGTTTATCGGTCTCGCTCTCAAGCTGTTCCAGCAGCTTTCCGATCTCACGCCAGCGGCGGGTGCTGATTACGCCATCAACCTCTGGAACTTCGGCCAGAATCCGTTGAGGTGTCCTTTCCGCCATACAGCCGGCAGCGATTAACAGCTGCTGCGGGTTTTTTTGCCCGGCAAGCTGCTGCAGAATCTCTATCGATTCCTCACGAGCCGGTTCGATGAACCCGCAGGTGTTTACAATCAATACATCCGCCGCTTCTGGTGTGCCTACCTGATCCCGTCCGGCCTCATGCAGCAAAACCGAAATCGAGTCCGTATCAACCAGATTCTTGGGGCAGCCCAGGGTTTCAAAATAAAACGTTGATCGTTTCAATTATCAATCTCCTGCCGGATCCGGACCGCCGGGGGCAGGCCCGGGGGTCCAGGTTATTGTGCTTGTGGCTGTTACTGTGGGGGTTGCGGTTGGTGAAGGTGTACTGGTGATTACCGGTGTTGGTGTGATCATCCCGTCAAGTGTCCAGATACGAATCACAGCCTGATCCAGGTTACCGAGAACACCGATATCGTCACCCTGATAGAAAATGCGCACACCGCCGGCGTTCCCTGCAGCCACTTCCACGGTTTCTTCTCCCCGGAATTCCAGCACTTCACCAGGAGAAAAGCGGCCCACCTGCTCTTCCTCTCCATCCACCAGTATACGAAGCCATGTGCTGCGTTCAACAATCAGCGTAATTCCAACACCGCTGGTTGTGTTCAACACAAGGGGAAGCGTGGCTGTTTCTGTGGGTGTCAGCAGGACAAGAGAAATCGAACCTCCAACTGATTCACTGGCATTTGTCGCTGTTTCACTCGGCTGCAGATCCTCTGTTCCCGGAACTGCTGTCTCCATCTGGAACTCCTGGGAAGGTTGGGCAGCCTGCAGCATACTGATTCCGCCCCATACAAGCGAAGCGACAAGCACACAGCCCATCAGTACTGTCAGGAACAGATCAGAGTTAAACCATACCGGTACCGAGAGCCTGACAGCTTTCGTCCGGCGGGTTCTGGTCTGTGGGTTGTTCTCGGGGGAATGCCTGATAGCTTTCAGCTGGATTCCTTCAGCATAGTGGAGGAGAATCTCATCAGGCTCCAGGCCCAGAAATTCAGCATAATTCCGTAAAAAGCCGCGTGTCTGGACAGGCGAAGGAAGCAAGTCGAGCTCACCTTCCTCCAGAGATCGTAAATGATGAGCACGAATATGGATGGTCTGTTCTATCTCTTCAAGTGTGAGGCCAAGAGCTTCGCGGGTTTCTCGCAGGAGGCAGCCAAGCCTCGTAATCTCATCAGGTACCATGTGTAATGGCCTCAATTCAAGTAGAGGTACTGGAATACAGAAGAATCACCGGCAGGAAAACCTGCCGGTGATCATTACTCCATATTGTATACCAGAATGCTGTTACGCTTCGTCTTCGGCAGGCTCTTCTTCAACAGCTTCATCTTCGACAGGCTCGTCTTCAGCAGCAACTTCCTCTTTGGCTGCTTCTTTAGCTGCTTCTTTAGCTGCTTCTTCAGCTGCTTCCTGCTCTGCCTCTTCTTCAGCTTCCTGCTCTTCCAGGTCTTCGATAATCTGAGCTGCGATATCAGTTTCCTCCGCCTCAACCTCATAGGCTGCTTCCGCAGGTTCGGTATCGCGGTGGACAAGAAGTGTTATCTCAGGAACCAGGTCAAGGGTCAGACGGACAACAGCGGTATGCACACCCAGCAGTTTGATCGGTTGTGTATCGATCTGCCGGCGGTCAATCTCGAGACCTGTATCCGCTTCGATCGCTTCTGCAATCATCGCTGTAGTAATTGATCCATACAGCTTGCCGGTTTCACCAGCTTTCACTGGAAAAGCCAGTTTGAGGCCGTTCAGTTTTTCTGCAACTGACCCCAACTCCTGATTGAGGCGAACCCGCAGTTCATCTGCGGATGTGCGGATCCGATCTACCTGCTTCAGACTGCCTGGTGTTGCCATAACCGCCAGGCCCTGTGGGAGTAAGAAATTGCGGCCATATCCATCCGCTACTTTCTTTACATCCCCGGCACGTCCCAACTTAAAAACGTCTTTTAAAAGTAATACTTTCATAATCCTCAAGCCCTTTCTATAGGAATAAGGCGCCCCATTGGCGCCTGCACGGGCGAAGGGTACCACGCCCATCGGTGCGATTGTACCAGAATGAGTTACAACGGTCAAAGGACTGGAAAAGACCCACCCGTCTTTTCCATCACAATGCCATCTTCACCATTTGAATAATACCCGGGCCAGGTATCCACTATCCTATACGCAGCCTTATGGTACAGTTGTAGTGCCTTTAGATTGGTTTTTCGCAGCACCAGTTGGAAGATAGCGGTATCCAGCGCTCGTTCTGCTGAAAAAAGTAAATTACGGCCCACACCCTGCCGCTGATATTCGGGGAGAACCCCAATGGTAATGATGCGCCCGACTGTATTCTTCTTTACTCTGTCACCAGCTACGAATCCGATAACATTTCCGGAGGCGACCGCCTTCAGGCGGACCACCCCCGGAAATGTAAGCACAGCCAGAATATCCATCCACGGCCAGGCATCCCGATCAAAGCAGGCTTTTTCCAGCCTGTTCACTGCAAGCAGATCCCGCCAGCCTGCTGGTTGTATCTTTTTTTCTGATTTCAAGCCTTCACCTGTAATCCACTACTCTTCTTTGTCCTGAATACCAAAGTTTTTCACCAGGTTGGTAATTTCCAGTGGGAAAAAGAATTTGGTTGCCTCATTAGTGGACATGGTCTTCAGCGTTTCAAAATACTGCAGTGTCATTGTGTTCTGATCTATGCTGCCTGCTTCGCTGAAGATTTCCTTGAGGGAAGCCGAATAGCCCTGTGCACGCAGCAGCTGTGCTTGCCGGGCACCTTCCGCACGTAGAATCTCAGCCTGCTTCCCACCCTCAGCACGCAGAATTTCGGCCTGTTTCTCGCCATCGGCTATGTTAATTTCCGCATCACGCCTGCCTGTGGACTCAATTATGTTAGCCCGTCTGATTCGCTCAGCGGTCATCTGGCGATTCATTGCGTCCTGAACCTCCTTGGGAGGAATGATTTCACGGATTTCAACATTGGTTACTTTTACACCCCAGCGCTCTGTAACTTCGTCCAGCTTTACCCGCAGCACCTGGTTGATATGATCTCGCTGTGAGAGCACATCATCCAGTGGTATACCACCGATCACCGAGCGCAGGGTCGTAACCGCCATACCCTCCGCCGCTGCCTCAAAGCTTTTTACCTGCAGCACACTCTGAACCGAATCGACCACCTTGAAATACCAGATAAAATCAATCGCAATCGGAGCATTATCCATAGTGATCGAAGTCTGGTGCGGCACTTCACGAACTCGTTCACGCAGATCCACTCGTTCACCCTTATCAACAAAGGGCAGCAGGAGAACAACGCCTGGCCCTTTTGCACCAATACAATGGCCAAGCCTGAAAATTACCATCCGCTCATACTCCTGAACAATGCGGATTGCTGAGCCTGCAACTGCCAGCAGCAGCAGAAGCAGCGTACCGGGAATACATAAAGCTGAAATTGATGACGGCATGGAATCCTCCTCTATTTTGCCTGCCGGTTAAGGTTATGCGTCTACTGCACGCACCAGCAGCACCAGGCCACTGCGGCCTGTAATTTCCACTTTTTCACCTGCAGCAATTCGTTCCGCAGCCGCCTGCGCTGTCCACAACTCACCTTGAATGTAGATAGTACCGACCGGGTCGAGATCCGAACGGGCTTCCGCAATTTGGTGCAGCAGCCTGTCGGGATCGAGCACTGATTCTGATAGCTGTGAGTTGAGTACATGCCGCAGTGCAAACCAGTAGAACCAGACGGTGCTGGCCGATGCCAGCACAGCCAGTACAGGATAGACAGCGACCACCTGCCCTTCAAGACGAAACAAAAACACCGAACCGGTACTTATGAACACGCCTGCAGCTGCCAGCCAGAGCGATTCCTGCCTGCGTACCAGGGCAAACCCGAAGCAGATAAGGCCTGCAAGCAGTAGACCCACAGCCCACCAATTTACAGGTATTATCACCAATCCGGCTCCGGCTGCAAGCAGAAAGATACCAGCAAGGATTTCGTATATCCCTGTTCCCGGGCTGATCAATGCAATTGAAACCAGCCACAAACCGACCACCAGAAGCAGATAAAGGATATTCGGCATCAACGGTGAAAAAATCCAATCCATGTTGCACCTCCTGCCAGTCAAACCTAATTCGATCATACCGTACAGCTATCTA
>JAFGNH010000134.1 GCA_016927115.1 Anaerolineales bacterium
CCATGGTGTGTGGTATACCGCCTGGATTGAGGAAGCGTACGCTGCCGGTATTTACCTGCCCTGCCAGACAGAGCCGGATCTGCTGGCTTGCCCGGAGGACCCGCTGCTCAGAGACGTTGCTGCCTACATGATGGTTCAGGCCAAGGGCGGCCTTCCGCTGGAATAACATCCCCCCTTTCGATAAACTTCATAATAAAAAGGATTCCCGCCAGGCTGCGGTTTTCGTCCTCAATATGCGCTCTCGCCAGTTCCTTCAAGGAGAAAAAGCCAGACCCGGATCTCCTCACCCGCACCGGAAAACAGCGTTGAAGATTGCTGCTGATACCTCTCCTGCAGCCACAGACTTTCTTCCCCCGCATAGTAATCCGGGGATTGATTGGTGTTTACATACCACAACCGGCTGTACTCCTGACCAAGCGCACTGAACAGCTCCTCTGTGAGCTCCGACACAAGAACCCCATCCTCTGCCAATGAAGGTCCGGCTATTTCATACCTCAGCGAATACCAGGGCTCCGGTTGTTGCCAATCATTCAACCAGCAGTGCCAGTGACTCGTGCCGTAAGAATCAAACACTATCACATCTCCCGGCTGCACCTTGCCTTCGACCAGTTCCAGTGCCTGCTGATAAGCGCTGTCCGAAGCGCACCAGTAGGGATCAGTCCGTGATATCCACAAACCGGGAAAGAAAGGTGTCATACAGCCCACACCAGCCAGTAAACCAAGCAGGATTGTTTCCCGGAACAGGACGGGTGAGGGTTTGAGCATCCGTCGCAGCTGAAAAACCAGCGCAGCAAGCAGCACAACGCCGAACACCGGCACCAGCATGCTGGTTGAAGAGCCTGCCTGCCAGGCTCGCAGCCAGCTTAGATTCCAATCTTTGATGTCGATAAGCCCGGCGATCTGGGCTGGGATGGACAAGAACTTGCCCTGCCAGGCGGCAGCAGGCAGATAGGGGTTCAAACCCTGATCTGTCCAGATCCGGTAGGGAACGTGCCAGTCCACAACTGAAGCAGCCAGATTTACCAGGATGCCGACTCCCAGAAACAACGCCGGCAGAAACCTCCGCCATGATTCGCTCTTCAGGAACTGTTCTACAGGTGCACCGGCCAGAACCATAAGTATGGGAATAACTGGCAGCAGGAACCGCAGGCCCCAGCCGAATCCACCTCCCCATTCCTCACGAAAGAAAAGCACCTGGATAAGTACCAGGCCCGAAGCAAAGGTCAGGGCAGCTGCGGTGAATCCCCTCAGTCTGAGCCAGCTCTTCTTCAATCCTGCCGCTGCGAGAAGGAGCGGAGGAGAAAAGAGAAAAATACTTTTTGCGGGACTGATCAAAGGGCCGAAAAGATTAACCAGCAGTCGTGGGTTGATACTATCCTTGAAAAATTCTATCAGGAATAAATAGTATGAACTATTGAACCTGGACAACGGCCCGTTTTCCGGAAGGATAAACACGGCAGCCGCACCGAGCAGGACACTCCCACCGATCAGCAAGAAACCCGTTCGGATCCTCTTCCAATCCCCGCGCAGCCTCAGGTTTCTGTATTCGAAAAGCAGCCCTGCCAGCCAGGCAGGCAACAACAGAAGGACGTTATTCTTTGTAAGTACACCAAGCGCAGCGGCAGCCATAAACAGCCATAAACCGGAAATCTTTCCCCGCTGCAGCCACAACAGCATGCCATGGAATGCCACTACACTGAAAAACATCGCCTGCGAATCCCGGTAGAAAGTGTCTGCGTATGCCGCAGCCGAAGTTCCAAGCCCGAAGAGGATCGCTATCCAGATCGCGGTACGCCTCTCGTATCCGGCAAGCAGAACAGACGCTGCTGTCACAACCGCAGCAGCGGCGGTCAGAAAAGTGGTCATCCAGAAAAGTATCTGGCTGTAGCCGAGGTTGAAAAGAGCGGCAATCCAGAGAAACGGCTGAGCCAGAACCGCCTGGGCAGGTTCAACCTGTGTCGCCGCATCCTCGAGTGCATACAGGTCTCGTACCCGCTGATTGCCGTACACCTGGGGATCAGAAAATGTCCCTGTTTCATACAGACTAATCGCCCGGGACATCAGGATGTGTTCATCATCCACACGGAATACACCACTATGGGTGAGTGTGTAACAGGTTAGCAATAAAGCAGCCAGAAGTATCAGCAGGGCATTCCGCACCGCAGAAGAGGAAAACTCATCCCCCGTTGTTTCCATATAATTATCCGATCCTGGTCGGATCCATTCTTGGTCTGCTGCGAAGCCAGGTGTTCCCGCTTACTACAGCCAGCAGAAAGCTGAAAAACCAGAGAATCATGAAGGCAGGTGTGTATAAGAGCGCTTTGCGGACCTGTCGCCGTTCAGGGATCCGACTAACAGTGTAAAGTATCTTCGTTCCCACCATCATAGCATAGATCGAACTGAACCAGAAAAGGAGAACGGCCCCCGTTTGGATCTCCAGCAAAGAACTCAATCCATACAGAAGTAAAGAAGCCGCAAAAGCGCTGAACCATACCAGGGATTTGGGTTTAAGCAGAAGTGAAACCAGTAAAGACCAACCAGCGGGGCCTTTCCTGAGGATTTTACCTATCTCAGCGCGGTATTCCTTGAGAACCTGCGCCTGTCCACGCAGCCAGCGTGCCCGCTGCCGCATGACCCCTGTCCCGGAAGTGGGCTTGGGATCCAGCAGGACAAGGTCCGGTGCCGACTGCACTCTCACGCCCTCAGCTGCCAGCAGCAAACTCAGCTCCACATCCTCAACCAGCGTATGCAGGGAGCCGCCAAAGCGTGCCAGGACTGACCGTTTAAAAGCCATACCGGTGCCCCTTAATCGAACGCCCCACCCTGCGCGACTGCGGACGACATCGTCCACATACTGCTCAGAAAGTTCAGAAAGCGCGGAAAGAAGTGCGGAGGGAGTATCTCTTTCAAGTGATGGCAGGATTCTTGCCTGCAGAGCCTGCACACCGTCTGCAAACCAGCGGTACAACCCGGGAATAAACTCCGCTGTCAACCGGCTGTCCGCATCAAGGACTACCACAATCTGATCTGGATCCTGGTCTGCTGTTTGCTCCAGCCACCAGCCCAGTGCAGCTCCCTTGCCGGAAGCATTTCCCCCTTCCCGTTCCCAGACAACCACTCCTGCCTGGCCGGCAATCTGTGCTGTTTCATCTTCACAATTATCGGCAACGATATGTATACTTTCAAACCGTCCAAGGTACGTCTGAAGATCAAGTAATGTCTCAGCAAGGATACCTGCCTCGTTACGGGCCAGAATAACAAAAACGATATCAGGACACACCTCTGCCTTCAGAGGGATCTGGTGCAAATCCAATGAGAGGATACCTGTTTCCATCAAAACACTCATATCGTTCATCCAATTCCCGGTTACACGATCACCGCCGACTCCCTCTCTGTATCAGGGAGCGATTGGTGAAGGGCAGGGAGTACCGGGAAACTCGTCCATAAACACACCGCAGGCTGCTGTTGCGGTCGCATTAAAATTCATCGTTGGAGATGGCGTTGCGGTTTCCGGCTCTTCTGTTGCTTCTGTAGTCAAAATGACACTGAAGGGTGTCACAGTGGCAGTGCCTGCAGCTGCAGCTTCCGGAGTCACTGTCTCTGAAACCAGTGGATCCACTGTCGGAAGAAGGGCTACAACATTAACTTCCAGGAAACCCATCCAGTACAAGCCTACAGCTAGACTGGTTGTGAGGATCACCCCGATGAAACCGCCGACCACAAGGCCAAACCACAGCGGCGGAGGGGAAGGAGCCGGGGAAGATGTAACTAATCTCTTTTGAACCCGTGGTTTAAATTTATCTGTTTTGTCTACCATACTACCTCTCCATACTGATGCATTTTTCGCAGCAGATATAATTTGAAGCCCTTCTACTTCCCTTTTCAGATTCCTTTTCCACAGCTTCTCTTCCTTTGCAGACACATCCCGAATATCTGTCTGATAGAAAGGTAATAGCCTGGTCCTGTAGATCCACTTCCTGCTACGGCCCGGAAAGCGGCAGGCCGCCCTTGGCCTGAACCATCATGTAGGCAGCAACATCTCTGAGCAGCGGGTCCTCCGGGCAGGCCAGCAGATCCGGTTCTGTCTGGCAGGGCAGGTAAATACCGGCAGCGTACGCTTCCTCAATCCAGGCGGTATACCACACACCATGGCTCAAATCAGCAAAG
>JAFGNH010000135.1 GCA_016927115.1 Anaerolineales bacterium
CAGGAAAAAACAGAAATCTTGATGTTTCTGTGATAGCGGACTTTTCATTCACACCAGGCATGACAGCAACACGCTTTGGTACACCAGCACCCATTGAGAATGACCCATCCCAGATAGATAACAAATTGAATCAGGGTGGTCAGCCAGGATACAGGAGATTAGAATACCTGCACAGGTTCCCGATCCGGCTGTATGTATCATGCAAGGCAGGTGTGCTATTCTTGGCCGGTCTACCCGGAGGCGGTATGTCTAAATTTTCACTCGATGTTTTACAGAAACATGTTTTCCCATTTGCAAAGAGCGCTGACCCCGATGTCCTGCTTGGTGCTGCGTTCGGCGAAGATGTGGCACTCACCCGAATCGGTGATGCGATCCTGGCATCCCATGTGGATCCGATCGTTGGTGCTATCGGCGGTATCGGATCCCTTGCAGTGAATGTAGCTGCCAACGACATCGCCACCAGCGGCATCCGACCACGCTGGATCCTGCTGCTTGTATTGATTCCTGATAAGGAAGATACCGAACTGCTGGAAAGTATCATGAGGGATGCAGGGAAAGCGGCAGATGAACTTGGAGCGTCAATCATCGGCGGGCATACCGGCTACTCGGCCGGCCTTTCACGCCCACTGGTTGCTGCAACTGTAATGGGTGCACAATCCGGTTCAGAGCCGGTGCGAACTGGTGGTGCAAAACCCGGGGATGCTGTTTTGATCACAAAAGGAATCGCCCTCGAAGGCACGGCTATTCTTGCGGAGGATTTTGCAGATGTAGCCTTTTCTCTCGGTCTTTCGGATGATGAGATCAGGGAGGCTGCAGGACTGATAAAGAATGTCAGCGTTGTTCCGGAAGCTCTTGCCCTGTCGGAGGTTGGTGCCAGTGCGATGCACGATGTTACCCGCGGCGGCTTGATGGAGACACTGCTTGAGATCGCTGCTCTCTCAGATGCAGGCATCGACCTTTGCGAGGAGAAGCTGCCCATCGCCCCGATCATTTCACGCTTTGCTGAAGCGTTCGGGTATGATCCGCTGCGTATGATCTCCTCCGGTACACTGGCTGTAACATTACCGCCGGATCACCTGGAAAAGGCTGCGAACCGGCTGCAAGCGCTGGATGTACCATTCGCGGTGGTCGGAAATGTCGTAGAAGGGAAAGGCGTACGCCTGATTGGTGAACACGAACAACATTTCACCGACATTCGCTGCGAAGATGATGAACTGGCCCGTTTGTGGTTGAAATACCCGCGCGATTGAATGCGACAGCCCTGTCAGGACTGCCCTGCTGCAGCGGCCTTTCATTTGGGCTGGTTTTTTACTGACCGGGGCCGGCCCGGCAGGGCTGCCGCTGCGCAAAAACCGCTCAAGGCCTCAGTCCCTGATGAATACCCTTTTTCAGCTATTGCCCTCGCCGCCTGTCGTATATCAGCCTCCTTCCCGGCCAACACTGTATCAAACAATTGATGCCAGAGGTACCCGCATTCCCCCCTTGCCGCCGCTCGCAGCCATGCAGCTGAAAGCTGTGTTGTACGGCCAGGCAGCTCTGCCAAAATCATCATACTCAACGATCTCCTATCCGTCTCCGGCATAAATATCCACCCTGCCAGCAGCGCTCCCAGCAGGTAATCATCACCAGATGGTGTCAGCCCCTGACCGCACCCCAGGAACTGCTGCAGTATTGTCCGCCGCTTCCCTGCTCCTTCCCGGATCAACTGGACAACCCCGATTTCGAAGTCCTTTTTTTGATTTAAAGCCAGGCATTCACGGGAAATATCAGCCGGAAAGCTGCTCTCCCGCCTCGCCTGCCTGCAGCGGTCTGCTTCCTCCCTCAACAGCGGAAGGATTGGCCGGATTTGATTCTTCCGCTCCCTCAACACCTCCCACAACGGACTGGCTTCCCAACCATCCATCCCCCGCCAGTCCACAACAAGTGACCCGATCGATAATTCACCCTTCCCTGTTCGGACTGTGGCTTCCCCACTCACCACGTCCCGGAAACTGCGAACCCCATCCGCTGCAGTCAGAATCGCAAACGGGCCAAGGTCTTCCAGGGAAGAAACAACAGAAAGTACACTGCCATCACGACTCATCAGGTTTATAAGACTATCAAATACATGGAGAAGGCGCGCGTCCGCGCGTGATTGTAACCAATCACGCGCGGCCATAGCACCCAAAAAAGCCCGAATTGTTACCAATCCAGATTTTTCCTTCAAACCTCAGACTTTTCTGCGGATTCCATTTCCAGGTACAGCTTCTCCGCTGTCAACGGCAGTTCCAGAATGCGCACGCCGGTCGCTGCCGCCACCGCATTGGCGATCGCCGGTGCAGTCGGCACCATTGGGTGTTCGCCGATACCGCGCGCACCCCAGGGGCCGTCATCCTGCGGAACCTCGACAATGATCGGGATAATCTCCGTTGGAATATCCACTGAAGTAGCGATCCGGTAATCAACAAAACCCGCATTGGCCGGTTGGCCATCTTTAAACTGAAGACTCTCCAGCAGGGCTGTGCTTATACCCTGCACCACCCCACCTTCCATCTGCGCCCGCACCTGTTCGGGATTGATTGCCTTACCCACATCAAACGCCGAAGCGATCTTATGGATCGTCACCTGACCGGTACCGGTATCCACTTCCAGATCAACCGCCTGGCATCCGGTGGTGTAATGCACCACTGCCCGGGTTCCCTGACCTGTTTCGTTGTCCAGGTCTGTGACATAGGTTGGCATAAAATTACCATGACCGATAATAGGCCCCCCATGCCAGCCTTCCCCATCCGGCAGCGGCAGGCCATAGATGACCATATCCTTTAGCGGCATCGACCTTTCCGAGCGGTAGGAAACCACTTCACCACTGTGGATATCCAGGTCTGCGGGATCTTCACCCCAGTGCTCAGCAGCGAACTCGAGAATCTGGGTCCGGGCATTCCGGGATGCATCCACGATCGCGTTACCCATCGACCAGGTCAACCGGCTGGCCACCGTCTGCCACTCGTACGGACTGTAACGGGTATCCACTGGTGTGGAGATGCGGACCCAATCAAACGGTACGCCCAGCACCTCAGCTGCCATCTGAGCAGCGACGGTGAATGTACCCTGCCCAATTTCCTGGCCACCAAGACCGATAGAGACGGTTGCGTCTTCATTCAACCTGACCCATGCTGACGAACCAGCATTAGGCGGCATCGCCGGCGCTTTCCACATGATCGCCAGCCCCTTGCCGCGCTTGCGGTTCGGTGAAGTTGGTATAGCTGGTTTCTTCCACTCGATCGCTTCCGCCGCCTTGCGAATACACTCTGATAGACCGATGGGATGCATCACCATCCCGGTTACATTCCTGTCACCGCCCTGTAGACAGTTTTGCAGCCGGAACTCGACCTTATCCATACCCAGTTCTTCTGCCACCAGATCCATGATCTGTTCGATACCCCAATGTATCTCGGGCATACCAAAACCGCGCATCGGCCCGCCCACGGGATGGTTGGTGTATACACAGTAGGAATCCGCCCAGACGTGTGGAATACGGTACGGCCCGGTAGATGAATAACCGCTGGCACGGGTGATATTCACGCCATACTCTGCATAAGCACCCGCATCCCAGAAATATTCCGTTTTCATTGCGAGCAAATTACCATCCTTATCCGCGCCGACCTTCGTTTTCGCCACCAGAGCCTGGCGGACGAACGAGCAGGTAAACTCCTCCTCGCGGGTCAGGCGCAGCTTCACCGGGAAGCCGGGTACCTTGCGCGCCATCACCACCGCCATCCCCTCCACAGATACCCCGGCCTTGGACCCAAACCCGCCGCCGACATACGGTGCAATAACACGGATATCACTCTGCGAAAGGCCTAGTGCTTCCGCTATCAGGTTGCGCTGGGCAAACGGAGACTGGCTGCTGCTCCATAATGTAATCTGGCCACCGTCGGCTACCTTTGCCACCGCGATGTGCGGTTCAATTGGCACGTGCTGCACATGAGGTACCCGGAACGATCGTTCCACAACAGCAGCGCACTTTTCCCACGCTGATTCCACATCTCCCTTGCGAACCTTGAAATGGTTAGCGATGTTAGTGCCCGGCTGAGGGTCGATATAACTCGCACAAACATATTCCTCCAACTCTGGATGCAGAAGCGGAGCGGAGGGTGCTGCCCCAAAAACCGGATCCAGCACAGGCTCCAGCACCTCATAATCAACCTCAACCAGTTCACAAGCCCGCGCAGCGATTTCCTCACTGACAGCTACCACACCTGCTACCGGATCACCGACAAACCGCGCCCTGTCCTTGCAGAAGATAAAGCGGTCTTTCAGATAGAGACCGATATGGTCGTCGCTGTCCGCACCGGTAACCACAGCTCTGACACCCGGAAGTGCCAGCGCCTTGCTGGTATCGATATACATAATGCGGGCATGCGGATGAGGGCAGCGTACAACCCGGCCATGCAGCATCCTGGGGCCAAACTGAAAATCGTCGGTAAACATTGCCTCACCGGTTACTTTTTCCCTCCCATCCAGGCGCAGTGGGCTGCTGCCGATCAGGGATTCTGTATTCTGAGACTTTTTCTTGCTCATCCAGCCCTCCCGCCTTCCAGAGCAGCTGCCTTCTTCACTGCCTGAATAATCCGGATGTAACCAGTACATCGGCATAGATGGCCGCGCAGCGCCTGTTTGATTTCTTCCTCCGAAGGATCGGGATTACGATCCAGCAACGCGCGGGCAGAAATCAGCATGCCAGGTGTACAAAAACCGCACTGTGTTCCGGTTTTCTCGATGAAGGCTTCCTGCAGTGCGTCCATTCTCCCATTTGCAGCCAGACCTTCAACCGTGAGGATCCTGGCACGATCGGCTTCCACCGCTAGTACCATGCACGAATTTACAGGCTCCCCATTCATCATCACGGTGCAGGCACCACATTCACCACTGAAACATCCATTCTTCGTGCCCGTCAGGCCGATCCGCTCGCGCAGCAATTCCAGCAGAGTAAGGTTCCCTTCCACCGAAGCGGTTTGTGTCACACCATTGATTTCGAGTTTTATTGTGTGAAGGCTCATTTCGCCTCCTTGTGCAGATCTGCATGGACGGCTTTGATCGCCCGGAGTGTTTGCGTGCGGACCATAGCCCGGCGATATGCAGCCGAAGCCCGCACATCATCAATGGGCTTCGCTGCCCGGGCTGCAGCGTCTGCAGCCTGCTCAGCCAGAACCGGACTCCATACCTGTTCGTTGAGAAGCTGTTCTGCCTCCCAAGCACGCATCGGTGTCGGCGCCACTGATGCCAGAGCGATCCGCCAGGAAAATCCACCAGGCACATCATCCGGATAAGCGAGCACAGCCGCGCCAGCAACAGCCAAATCGCCGGCCTTGTTCCGCCCCAGCTTGAAATAGTGAGCCGCAGTTCCTTCTTCCGGCACAGGAAAAACGACTGTCTGGAGGAACTCTCCAGGCTGCAGAGCGGTCTTCCCCGGCCCGAGGAAAAAGGCTTCAATCGGCAGCATGCGCTCCCCGTCCGAAGAAACGAGTTCCAACTGCGCTCCAAGAATGAGTGCGGCAGGGGCCATGTCCGCGGCCGGCGAACCGTTGCAAAGGTTTCCCGCAAGCGTCGCCCGGCTGCACAGCTGGTAGGATGCCATGCTTCGGGCAGCTTCCACCAACAGCGGATAGTGTCTGATTACCTGACTGTGGGCAGCAAGACGGTTGATGGTCACCGCCCCGCCAACAACCAACCCGCTATCCTCTGAAAACGACAGGTCCTTCATGCCCGGCAGCGCTTTGAGATCGACCACAATCTCCGGTGCACACGAGCCATTGCGCATCTGCAGAAAAAGATCTGTTCCACCTGATAGAAAGTGATACTTTTCCGGCTGTTTTTCAATTACCCGGAATACTTCCGCTGCAGTTTTCGCCTTCACATACTCAAACACCGGCAGACCCGTAAAAGCAGCCATCGTCACCTCCAGTGAATCGGGCATTCATCTCCGTGTTATTATGTTCGGAAATAAAACCTGCCAGCCGATTTCCGATACGCTATATCTGCCTCGTAGGGCAAACACAGTCACCGAATTTCGTCAGCTGGAACGACTTCTTCTTCTCCATTAAAGCGGCATAACGATCGTCGTCAACAAACGCAACAATCCGCGAGATGCATGATTCGCCATCGACAAACCGCCACGGGAAGCAGCCGATTTCTACACGTTCGTTAAGCAGCAGATCGATATCACCACCGAGGCATTCAGCATGAATGATGCCATGGGGGAACAGCTCAATATGCATCAGCTGATACTTGTCCGGAGTGAAAACCTGTGCAATTGATTTGCCGTAGGTTTTTTCAAAATGCTGCTCCGCTTCAAGCGCCTGGCGCGGCATCCAGTCCCGGATAATCGTGTTCATCGGATGATCTGCGCTGCCGCAGTCCACACCAATCCATTTGATCTTCTTCTTGACACACCATTCAGCAAATTCACGATCGGGGCCGGGGTGCTGTACCATATAGCGCACCTCATCAGCTTTCGGCTGGTCCCAGCCGTAGCGATGATATCCGGTATGAATGATCAGAATGTCCCCTTCATGAACATCTACGCGTTCTTCAATCATTTCCGATGTGTAGATTTCATAATCACCCACCGCATCGGAAAGATCCACCACTACTCCTGGTCCATACAGGAAGTCAAAATCAAGTGATGCGATATCCTTACCTGGCGTGTAAAAATGAATTTCACCATCGAGATGTGTGCCCAGATGGTTGGAATGTGTCAGCAGCTGTCCATTCGCACCATTGGGTGCCAGTCTCTTGAAATACTTTAGCTGAAGCGGCTCATAGGTCGGCCAGGCAGGTGTACCGATTCCCAGCGGAATAGTCAGGTCTATGATCTTCATTTTCGTTTCTCCTTGTTGGTATTCCATACAATTAAAACCACTACCATGATTTAACTGCATTGAAAGCTTCCCGGAAGCAAGCTTCCGGTGCGCGCAGCACACCTGCGCCAACCATTCCGATACCGGGTTCCTTATGGGCGATGCCGGTATTGAGTTTCGGCAGGATGCCGCTCTCCATCACAAGACGGACATCAATACCTGTTGGTGTGCCCATAAAACCAAGAGCCGGAATAGTGAAATGTTCGTGTTCGCTGAAACAGATTTCATACATCTCGCGGGTTGTGTTGAGTGCATCCTGGGCACTGCCGCCGATAAAGCTTGCTATCGCCGGTGCCGCGGCCATGGCAAATCCACCGAAACCAGCCGTCTCAGTGACAGTGCTGTCGCCGATATCCGGATTGGCATCCTCTGCGGAAAACCCCGGCAGATACAACCCCTCCACCACACCAGCCGGTGCAGTGAACCAGCGCTCCGGCTCACCTGCCAGGCGAATACCAAAATCCGTTCCATTACGAGCCATCACAGAGACAATTGTGCAGCCTTTGATACCTTCGATCGGTTCGAGCATCGCCTTACCGGCCGGCATCGACAGATTGAGAAAGAAATGGTCGTTGCCATCTATGAACCCCAGCACACGTGCCAGCCGCTGGCCGTCGTTGCACGTGCGGGCAAGAGCCGGCCCCAGTGAACGCAGCAGCAGGGAAGTTCCGGCGCGGTTGCGATTGTGGCATTCATCACCCATGTGCAGCGCCTGGGCTATCATCGCCCGCAGATCGACCGGCCCCGCATCCTCGATTGCAGCTGCCAGTATTGGATAGAGTTCATCTGCCATCCAGTGCAGCCGCTGATATACCTCTTCTCCAAATGCTCCATACCGCAGAACCTTGCCCAGCCCCTCATTTAAAGTGCAGTAGGCCTGGTTGCCGAATTCAGCATTCTCCACAATCCACACCGGCATCGAAGGAGATACCACTCCTGCCATGGGCCCGACCGCATGATGGTGATGGCAGGGATCAAAGTTGAGAGTACCCGATGCAGCGAGATCAGCAGCTTCTTCCGGGTCGTTTGCCAGGCCTTCATATACGAGAGCTCCCATCACCGCGCCGCGGGTCGGCCCACACATCCGCTCCCACCGAACCGGCGGTCCGGCATGCAGGATCGTATGGTCAGTCATTCCGGGGATCACGTCACGCGCCAATCCAAGGCCGATAATCTGAGGCCGGCCTGCCATCATCCGCTTCAAGGCTTCTACGTTTGCAGCATCGATACTCGTGCCCTGCTGTGTATACAACAGCCGAGGAACATCTGCCGGTGGCGGCCGCCAATCCACCTCATGCACCACCACGCCCTGTTCACGCAGGCTGTCTGCAAAGCTCTCCAGCCCTAAATTGATCACAACCGGGGGGTGCTTCCAGCGTTGTTCAGCCGGCGTAGAAGGTAAACCCATAGATATCCTCTCCCGCAATCTTACGCACAGGCTCCCAGGCTGCCTGCAGCTTCTGCCCGAGACGGACGGTTTCCGCACGTACCACACCCATGGCCCTGACACCGTTCTCAAATTCAACAATTCCGATGATTCGGCCACGTTCATCGATGCCCCATGGCAGCTGTTCGATCACAGTATATGTAAGCAGCTTCGCCAGGCCTTCAGGTTCTATCTCTTCAAAATCACGGCCGTTGCATTTCAGACAGCGTTTATGACCGGGGTACATTACCAGTCCACACTTCTTGCAACGGTAGGCGGTCACAGTTTTCATCACACCCTCCTCAGCACCAGGGATACAACATTGTTGCCAAAGCCGCCAAAATTAAGCGAGAAGCCATTCTTTGCTTTCTTCACCTGGCGTTCACCCGCTTCCCCGCGCAGCTGCCAGACCAATTCCACCGCCTGTGCGACGCCGGTGGCACCCACTGGGTGGCCGCGGGCTTTTAATCCCCCGGAGGGATTAATCGGCAAGCTCCCACCCAACCGGGTTTTTCCATCAGCCAGTGCCTTTGCCCCTTCACCTTTTTTGAAAAAGCCAGCATGTTCACTTTCCGCAATCTCGAGAATAGTGAACGCATCATGGAGTTCAGCCACATCAATATCACCGGGAGTGATCCCGGCCATGGAAAAGGCTTTCTCGGATGCTATACGCACTGCTTTCAGATCTGTCGGATCCGAGCGCTCCTGCAGTGTGTGCGTGTCCGTTGCCTGCCCTACTCCAGCGATAACAACTGGTTTCGCATCCAACTCCTTTGCCATCTCCTCACTCACCAGAAGCAGCGCGGCTGCACCGTCGCTGACCGGGCAGCAGTCATACAGATGGATTGGGTCTGCGATCACAGGGTTGTTAACATGCGCCTGTGGGTGGCTGTAGATCCCTTCCATTGAGATCTCCATCTGGATATGGGCGTAAGGGTTCAGCATCCCATTTTTGTGATTTTTGACCGCCACCATCGCCAGGTGCTCCCGCGTAACCCCGTACTTCTCCATATACAGCCGGGCGAACAGACCCGCCATCGCCGGCAGAGTCACACCGTAGATATATTCCGCCTCCATATGGGTCATACAGGCAACTACATCCGTCGCCTTCGGCCCGATAACTTCACGCATTTTCTCACCACCGACAACCAGAACCACATCGGCGTAACCGGAAGCCACAGCCAAGAAACCGTTCTTGATCGCTGACCCGCCTGAAGCCGGACCATTTTCAATACGGTCCGCAGCAGCCGGCATCAGATTCAGCCGATCCACCAGCGCGCTGGCTACAGATACCTGGTGGTTGAACAATCCCGAAGCCATGTTGCCCACATAGACTGCATCCACCGGACGATCACCGAGTCCGGCATCATCCATGGCTTTCAATCCGACATCCGCCATCATATCCACAAGGGTTAGTTCATCCTTGCGCCCGAAGAGCATCATCCCCACACCAGCAGCATAGACCGCTCTCATCGGCGTTCCTCCTTCGCCCCTACAATCTTCTCCCGGATTTCGCCAGTATCGCGCAGCTTGATTTCCGCCTCCGCTTCTTCCAGCAGGTCCGGCGGAACCGGGCGCTCGCCAGCTACCAATCGGTCCTTGGATTTAAAATAAATTTCACGTGTAAGGCCGAAATAGTCGGCACCTCCCAATTCATGCTGCCCTTCCCTGGGTTCGAGCCCATACTCAATCATCCAGCGCCTGAAACCGATCGGACTCTCAGCAGTGATCAAGACCTCTTCTATCCCAAGATACTCCAGCGGGTATTCCATCTTGGCTGCAAACAGGTGTGCGCCAATTCGCAAGCCGCGCTCGAGTGAAAGAGTGTGCAGGCTGATGCATGTTCTTGGTGAATATAACCGGCTGTTCACAATCCCGGTCAGATAACCATTCACCTGTCCGATGAGGCAGAACTCATCCCGTACCCTGTAGCGGTACCATCCCAGCAGCTCGGCATACAACCGGGCACCAACAACATCGTAGTAATCCCTGGGAATGTCCAGTGTAGGGCGGACTGCCTTCAGCAGGATCGGGACCGCGCTGCGATTTACCTGACGCACCACCATCTTTGCCCCGGTCGCCAGGGTAATGACCTTGGGAGGGTATGGTTCCATTGGTGTTTCAGGTGGCCGAAGCATTGCCTCAAGTTCCATGTCCATGTTACTTCCTCCGGTTGGCGGGGATGCGATAGTGCACCTTCCCGCTGTATGAGTCTGACCGTCCTTTGGTTACCCGTTGCTGGACAACCCGGATCCGGTCAACTGCTGCAGATACGCTGCGGCGTACATTGAAGCCGCTGCATTACTTTCAAACACGAGTGCGCCTGCATCCAGCAGTTGCGCTCGCTGGCGTTCATAATCCTGTGGGTCTGCTTCTGTACCGGTAATCGACAGTACGATAGGAAGTGCAGTACATCCGTCGGCAGGATGTTTTATCTTGTATACAGCAGGAGCCAATTCGGATGCCGGATCAGGATGTGCGCCATAGCCGAGGACCACATCCATCTGCAGCAGCGCTGCGGAAGGATCGCCCGCTTCCTGCAGGAGTCGCTTCAGCCGCAGCTCATTATCGATCATGGGATGCGGCCGTCCGACAGTAAATTCTTCTTCACCAAGGTCAAGAATCGTGTGCTTCTGGCTCTTGAGCGAATCCGGGAGGCGATATTCCTGATGCAGCGGTGCGTTCGACCATACGGGTCCCAATCTCCTCTCCCAGATGCGCATCGCCTCCTCACAAAGCGTGCCGCCGCTGAAAAGCCCGCGGCCGAACCTCGCTGTACCCCCATCCCCATTATCCAGTGCCTCCCTGGCGACCTGCCGTGCCCGGTTTTCCAGCTGCGTGGCTTCCTCGGCTAACTTCTGATTGAGGTTTACCGGATCCCGGCCGGAAGCCAATTCCACTGCAGCAAGCGCAGCTGCATGCAGGGTTGCCGCCTGGTAAACCGTCGATCCTGCTGCGTTCCGCACTAACGGAATTTCCAGTTCCGGCCCCATAAAAATCACCACAACAGGTAGAGGGAGTGCATTCAACTTCTCAATGACCTTCTCTGACACCTGCTGTGAAGGAAGTTTGGAAATCATCAACAGCACTCGTGTTTCTTTGTCCTCCACCAGCAGATTCAGGGCGTGGAAAGTCATCGTTCCCCCAACCTCATCACTCAGATCGCGCCCTCCCACTCCAATTGCCTGAGATATGCCTGCACCGTTGCGAGCCAGGAGGACTGAAACCTCCTGCAGTCCGGTTCCGGCTGCGGAGACAATACCCACCGGTCCGCGTGGTACAGCATTGGCAAAACCAAGTGCGACGCCGTTCAGTATCGCCGTACCGGCGCCAGGCCCCATCAGCAGCAGGCCAGCCTTTACTGCTTCCTGTTTCAGCGTTATTTCCTCGGCGATGGATACATTATCACTGAAGAGGAGTACATCCAGACCATATGCGAGTGCTGTACGGGCTTCAGGTGCGGCATAAGCTCCGGCTACAGAGATCACTGCCAGATTTGCCTCCGGATGTTTCCGAAGTGAATGAATCAATGTGCGGGGGGCGGCGCGGTAGCTCTGCTCAGGCGATTCGGCTTTACGCCTCTGGAGCAGTTCTTTAGCCAGCCGTGCCGCCCCCTCAAGCTGGGCGGAATCCCCGGTGACAACAAGAATCATGTCATCCGGGGCAACCATTCTTGCCTCTTCTGTCAGCATTCCGGCATTTTCCAACAGGTGTTTGTTTGCATCTGTGCCCATCACCAGTGCTGCGTCGTCCACCCCCTCAAACTGGCGTACCTCACGGGCTGTATTCATTAAGGATACAGAATCCGCATAGCGGCTTTGCAGAATTTCACAGTAAACTGACACGTCCTGACCCTCCCATGGATTAAGAGAAACCAGCAGAACGCGAAGCGACCGATCGACTGCACCTGCGCAATATCCAGAACTATCTTGAAAAACTACCTACCGGCAGAAGGGAACAAAAGTCCCGGTTTGTGGTGTATAGAGCTGCCCAGGAAACCATAATGTCCTGTCAGCAGCGGGGCAATAAACCGGGTCCAGTTCCATTTAATAGGATTTCAAAGGACTTGTCAAATGAAATCGGCGATGGCTGCCGCCCTTCACAGGACAACATCAGTCCTTTTTTCGATCATTCAGGATAACCCACTCGCCTTCCCGCTCCTTTTCATGTAAACTCTTTCTCATTATCCAGGTTTTATGAAACAACACCACACCCGGGAGGTCATTATGCAGTCGAAAACGCTTCGTTACAGTATGTTCGGCCTGCTTTATTTTTCTCAGGGAACAATTCTCAGTTATTTCACGGCACTGAATGCTCTCTATTTCCTTTCACGCGGACTATCAATGCAGGATGTGGGTATATTCGCCTCGATCGCGTTGATCCCGTTTGTCATCAAGATCTTCCTGGGAATGCTCAGCGACCGGGTTAACCTCTTCGGCCTCGGTCACCGTAAACCCTATATTCTTATCGGGCTGCTTGTTCAGGCATTATGCCTGGTAATTGTGCCTTTTATCGACCCCGCTCAACACTACTGGACATTTGTCGGATTGGCTTTTATTCTCCAGATGGGAATGGCCCTTTATGATACATGCACGGATGGCCTGGCATTGGATACCACTCCGGCGGAAGAAGAGGGAACAATTCAAGGATTCATGGTCGGAGGTCGTGCTCTCGGTGTGGTGCTTACAGCCTCTCTTGTGGGGAATCTGGCTCAATTTGCCGGCTGGCAACCGGTCTTTTGGACATTGGCTGTCTTCACTTTTATCCCGCTGCCGCTGGTTCTGAAAATAAAGGAAGCCGAACGTCCTGAAGAGCGCACCTTTGATTGGGGCGCATTCCGTGCCTTTCGTCAGAAGACAGTATTGGCCCTTTCCGGCATCGGATTTGTATTCTTCCTGATCATTGCTGGTGTCAACCAGCTGGTGAATCCTTTCCTGGAGCAGCGTTTTTCTATCGATCTGGCAATGGCTGGTTACATTACCACTGTCTGGGGAATCGGTGTTGTTCTTGGCGGTATCCTGGGTGGGCGGATCATAGGAGTACTCGGGAAACGTAAAACCACCCGGCTAGCTATAGGTATCTCGTTTATATCCTGCCTGCTGCTGGCCTTTACGCCTGGTACTGCAGCAGCCTGGATAATTGTAGCTGTTTTTGGTCTTGCATACGGCACATACCAGACTGTATATTTCTCTCTGGCAATGGCGTACACCGAGCCAAGAATAGCCGCCTCGATGTTTTCAATCCTGATGGCAGTATCCAATGTCGCCCAGGGGGCAGGCATGGCACTCAGTGGAATCTTCGCCGACCGTATTGGTTTTGTTGTAACATTCCTTGTTTTTGCAGCTCTCAATCTGCTTGCTCTACCTCTGCTGCCGGTCTTGTTCAACCGTGGAGAAGTTAAAAAAATCTGAAACACCTGAAAGGCAGCCTCAACTCAGCGGTTGTCTATGGAGTTATTATGCCCTACATTTTCCTTGCACTGGTCATTATTCTTCTCGTTGCAGTTATTCTGGCAAGAGCTTTGCGCTTCCGGGCTCCTTCTGTACAGGTTGAACCTGGCCTTCCCATCCAGATAGATGTTGAAAGGGCAGCGCAGCACCTTGCTGCAGCTATCCGTATCCCCACGATTTCTTTCGGCGAGAACAGCCCGGTGGAACAGGACGCCTTTCACGCCCTGCACCGGAAACTGGAAGAGATGTATCCACGTCTGCACCGTTCTTTAGAAAAAATACCTGTCAACGACTACAGCCTTGTGTACCGTTGGGCTGGAAGCCAACCGGATCTCGACCCGATTCTGCTCCTCGCTCACCAGGATGTCGTTCCTGCAGATCCAACCACATGGGGTGACTGGGGCCAACCGCCCTTCAGCGGAGCAATACACGACGGATATATCTGGGGCCGTGGCACGCTGGATTGCAAAAACCAGCTCATTGGTACACTTGAAGCGGCCGAAACGCTGCTGGAAAAGGGTTTCCATCCGCAGCGAACAGTCCTCTTTGCTTTCGGGCATGATGAAGAAATCGGTGGCCAAAACGGTGCTGAGAAAATCACCTGCTGGATGAAAGATCAGGATATTCGTGTTGAAGCTGTTCTCGATGAGGGCGGAGCAGTCTTAAAAGGCGGCTTCCCCGGTATCGAGGGCCTTGCTGCAGTGATCGGAACTGTTGAAAAAGGGCATATCGATGTTCGCCTCCATGTCACAGCCACAGCTGGTCATGCCTCAACACCCCCAAGGCAAACCGCCGTAGGTATCCTCTCAAAGGCGATCACTCGTATTGAAGCCAACCCAATGCCTGCCCACCTGGACCAGGTCCTTCCCATGTTTCGTGGTCTGGGAGAGAACCTGCCGTTTACATACCGTATCATTTTCGCAAACCAATGGCTATTCAGCGGAATCCTGCGCAAGATCCTTGAAGACAACCCTCAGATGAATGCATCGATTCGGACTTCGATTGCTGCCACAATCATCCATGGAGGCATAAAAGAGAACATCCTTCCCAGAGAAGTCTATGCAAACCTGAATATCCGCCTGCTTCCCGGAGACAGCATAGACGATGTGCTTAACCACTTGAGGTCGGTTATCAGAGATGATCGTGTAAAGATAACTCTGACAGGAAACTGCCGTAACGAAGCAAGCCCGGTTTCACCTACTGATGTGCCTGCATTTGAAATTCTTAAAGCTTCCATCGGCAGAACTTATGGGGATATCCCCACCACCCCATACCTCATGCTTGGTGGAAGTGATGCCCGTTATTATGCTGCTGTCTCAAGCCATATCTACCGGTTTTCACCAATGGTCCTAACAAGCGAGGAACTCGACAGTGTACATGGAATCAATGAGCGCACTCGTGTGGATGACTTCGCCAATAACGTACGGTTTTTCATAGACCTGATCCTTAACTGGAGTGCGCCTTTTATCTGACAGCTGACATGATCCTTCAAGTTAATAGTAGAAATCAGGAGTGAATGTCCAGACATCCAGTTTGCCGAGGAGAAACCGGTGTCGAGTACCATAAGTAAAAAAAACATACTGGTATATAATTTATTCTCAATAAACCCGGGGAAAATACACCATGAAGTCAACTGAACATGAAACAGTAAAAAATACATATCAACCAGACATACTGATCATTGATGATGATCCGACCATGAGCAGAATCCTGAGTATGGTCCTGATAAAGGCTGGATATACCGTACGCTCAGCGACTACTGCGCGTAATGGATTAAATGACGCACTTCGAAAAACCCCGGACGCCATTCTATTGGATTATATGCTTCCCGATCGAAGTGGATTGGAACTTCTGGTTGACTTCCGGAACTCCATTGACCTTGAAAACGTTCCAGTTATTATGCTCACCGCCAGCAGTGAAACTTCTATTGTAAGGACTGCCATAGTAGGCGGAGTTAACGACTACCTTCTCAAACCGGTCGAACCGGAAACCCTGCTCAATCGTCTTGAGTCCCTGCTGGGTAACCGGGCTCTCTCCCAGCTTAACCAGGAAGAAAACCTGAAAGTCGAAAAGGAGGAAGTTAAGGAACCCCTGGAGGATCAGGAAGGCTCTGCGGATCCTGAAAAATACGCACCGGATCAAACCGCAGAATAATCAAAAAAACAGATTGCAGCCGCAGCACATCGCTGTTGTGTTACACAGCCTATCTGAGTTTCCCCGTGAATGAACTCCCCTTGTTGAACCCTGCTACCCCCCCTGTCCCTTTTCAACCAGAGTCCTGATTTTTATCATAAGGTTTTCATAACTGAAGGGTTTCAGCATCAGCTCAACCCGGTATCCGGCAATCCTATCCCTGTCCTCAGCCGTAATCGGATGCCCGGTCATCATAATGATTTTAATATCAGGGATATGCTTCCTCGCCATCGGGATCAATTCAATTCCACTCATTCCCGGGAGCAGAACATCACAGATAATGACATCGAAGTGCTGTGCATCATTCTCAAGCAGAGTGAGTGCTTCATCCCCATTTGCTGCCGAATAGGCCCGGTAGCCTGCATTCTCAAGAATATCACTGATTGTGCGGCGATTAGCCAGGTCATCCTCAATTACGAGAACTGCTTCCATATTTCTCGACTGCTGTATAGTTGAGTGCACTTCGATGTTTTCAACAGTATTATCAGAAGCTGGTAAAAAGATATTGAAAGTTGTTCCCTGCCCCTCTTCACTTTTTACGCGGATGAACCCATTGTGCTGGGAAATTATGCCATATACCTGTGATAGCCCTAATCCGGAACCTTTTCCTCTGGATTTCGTAGTAAAGAAAGGTTCGAAGATGAAGGGGACGGTTTCTTCAGGAATACCGGATCCCGTATCTGAGACCTGGATTTCTATCCATTTACCCTCGGGAAGATCATAGGTGTCTTCCGAGTCCGGTTGCACCAAAATGCTGCTGACTTGAAATGAAAGAATTCCCCCCGATCCCATAGCGTCCCGCGCATTTAATGCAAGGTTAAGGAAGACCTGCTGCATACGATTGGGGTCCGCTTCAATAACACAGCGCTGCTTTGAGTGAGAAATTTCAAACTGAATATTGGGGGGGAAAGTACGAACAAAAAGCTCGTCGATAAGATTCTGAATAAACCTCTGGATATCGATGGGGTGTACATTTAAGAGTGCCTGACGGCTGAAATCAAGAATCTGGGCTGTCAGGCGGGCAGCACGATCGGCTTGCTTCAGGATGGTTCTCATCTGATCCTTCATACGTTCAGTCAGTGTTTCATCCTTAAGGATCATCTCAGAATACAGCCCGATCGGCATCAGTGCATTATTAAAATCATGAGCAATACCAGCCGCCATCTGACCAACTGCAGCCAGTCTGTGTTGAGCCTGTTCCTGATGACGTACCTCCAGCTGCTCTGTCAGATCCCGGATAATGATGGAATAGTAAGGGTTATCATCGACCATCCAGGATGAGAGTGCTGCCTCTGCAGGAAAGTCACCTTCAGGAGACAGGGCAGTAATCGGATCGATCGATCCCAGTACCACCCCCTCACCGGTCGCTCGCACACCCTGCAATGCTAACTGCAGCTGTTCCTGGTTCTCTTCGGAAAAAAGGTCCAGAAGAGAATGTGCAGCGGAGTCCTGAACTAACTGGAATACTTTCTCAGCAGCCTGATTTGTGTACGTGATATTGAAGTCCGCATCGGTTATGAGAATACAATCCACAGACGCTTCTGTAAGATTGCGGAATCGCTGTTCGCTCTGGCGCAGCGCAGCCTGAATCTCTTTACGGGCACTGACATCACGGATTACAAGCAGGACAATCTTTTCATCACGGAGCATTTGGATCCGGACAGTAAGCTCAACCGGGAAAACGGACCCATCCGAACGGCGATTCAAACTAACTACCGGGTGCTCAGGCAAACTGGCATCCGGGCCATAATAATGATACAGCGTCCCACCGGGTGCGATCAGATCACGGGCAGTCTTTCCCACAAACTCTTCGTATGAATACCCATACATCCGGCAAGCCTGCTGATTCACATCGATAATGCGGCCATCGAAATCTTCGATTAAAATTGCATCTTGTACACCCTCAAAAACTGTGCGATACCTTTCCTCTGAGACCCGCAGTTCTTCTTCAGCTTTTTCCTTTTCACGACGGGAACAGCGCTCTTCAAGCGCGTTGGTGACAGCTTTTCCCAGACGTGCCAGTCTGTCTTTAAGCAGGTAATCCGTTGCTCCTTGTTTAATACATTCCAGGGCTATCTCTTCATAGGTTCCGGTTACGACAATGAAAGGAATATCCAGGCCTGATTCCCGCAACAGGTAAAGAGCTGTAAGCCCATCAAACTGCGGCAGGTTGATATCCGCCAGAATCAAATCCAATTCGGGGCTGAGTTTTGCCTGGAAATCTTCCGCATTCTCGACTCGCCTCCAGTCAACAGAAAATCCGGTTTTTTTTAATTCGTATGCAACCAGCTCTGCATCTTCAGGCCGGTCTTCAAGGATTAGAACCTTCAGATGTGATTTCATGATTTCCCTTCACAACAGGTGTACACTTCTCCCACACAAGCTTTCCAAAGATAAATTTCAATCAACGGGTACATTTAACTGCAGCCAGTAAAATCCCATATCCCTCACTACATCTGTAAATCTATCAAAATTTACCGGCTTCCTGACATAACTGTTCGCGCCGAGATTGTAACTTGAGAGAATATCCTGCTCCTGCTGCGACGAAGTCAGAACAACAACAGGAATTTTTTTTTTCTGGATCGCTCTTCAACCGTTCCAGAACCTGCAGCCCGTTCAACCTGGGAAGTTTCAAATCCAGCAGGATCAGCAAGGGGTCACCGTTCTCGCGATCAGTGTACTGTCCAGTCCGGTAGATATAATCCAGGGCTTCTACACCATCCCGAACAACATCGATTCGGCTGGACAGATTATTCTTCCTGAACGCATGCAGGGTTAATTCCACATCGTTTGGATTATCTTCTACGAGTAGAATTTCAAATGATAGTGCCACCATGCTACTCTCTCTCCAGGTTGAAATAGAATATTGCACCCTGGTCCTTTTCAGCTTCAGCCCAGACTTTGCCACCATGGCGATTTATTATCCGGCTTACAATGGCCAGCCCGATCCCGGTGCCTTCGTACGATTCATCAGAATGCAGCCGCTGAAAGACATCAAATAATTTATCAGCATACTTCATATCAAAGCCAATGCCATTATCTTTAACATAGTATACGGAAGATTCTGAGCCAACAATAGTCTTAAACCCTACCTCAATCC
>JAFGNH010000002.1 GCA_016927115.1 Anaerolineales bacterium
CTCAGGGTGTCGCCGGGCATAACTTCGGGAATGCAAAAAGGCCCGACCATCGGGTTGGGTTGGCCTGCCACCTGGGTCAGACTGGCGTCCTGTCCATGGAAGTCAGGGAAGCGGGTGGTGACGACTGTGCCGGGTTCGATGGATATTACCGGCTGATGGATCCCATAGGAAAGATGGAAATTGGTTGGTGCGTAGTTGATAGTGGGTTTCATGAGATGGTTATGCTCTTCAGAATTTGTCTGTACTTCGATCATGGTGAGTAGTTCTTATCGTGACCGGTCAGAGGCTTTAAGCAACTGCTGCAGGTCTTTATGTGCCGCAATTAATGCCTCTTCTGTCTGTTTGCGCTCGGTGATGTCATTGAGTATAATGCGGCCTACCGGCTCGCTGGCGGCATCCTGCGCGTGAGCGGCTGTTATATACCCCCAGAATTCCGTTCCGTCTTCTTTTACCATTCGCAGCTCGAAGACCTGCGTTATTCCTGTTTTAAAGAGCAGTTTGCTGTGCTGGTAGAAGATGTCCTGGTCATCCTTGTGGATGAACCGGGTAATTGGACAATTAAGCAACGCGCTGGGGTTGGTGTTCAGCAATCCGGCGGTGGTGAAGTTGCTTTCGAGGATCATACCTTTCTCACTCAGGGTGCAATAACCCACTGGCGCCAGATTGTAAAGATCAAGATAGCGGTCCCGCGCAGTCTGCAACTCTTCCAGAGAACGATACAGCTCTTCGTTCTGCATCTCCAATTCAATTTGATAAACGCGCAATTCCTGAAATGTCAGCCGGATTTCTTCGGGTGACAGGTTTTCCATGTCTTCTGGGGACATAGTTGCTTTTACACCGGACGTTTCTTCGGCTCGACGGCGGAGAACCTGCTCTGATCTTGTTGGATCGGTGTGATCTTCAGCAAGAGTATCCTTTCGACCTCGTTTCTCAAGATACATATTCGCATCTGCTTTCCTGAGTGTTTCAATTAATGACGATTTTGTTTCTGAGGAGCATAAACCACAAGAAAGCTGCAATGGCGTGTCGGGGTTGGCTACATTGTAATTCCGGAGGGAGTGGAGGAAACGATGCAGTACAGCTTCGGCTTCTGATTCGGTTGCGCCAGGCATGAGTATGGCAAACTCGTCCCCCCCAATACGCGCAATGATATCTTCGGTACGGAAGGAGGCTGTAAGCAGATGAGCAACACGCTTAAGCAGGGCGTCTCCGGCGGCATGCCCCTGGTTGTCGTTTATGACCTTCAACTTATCCACGTCTATCATCAGGATGCTGATAGGTGTTTGCCGCCCGCTTTCGAAACGATTCATGGTCTCTTCAAAAAAGCTGCGGTTATATAAGCCTGTCAGCGCATCGTGCATGCTAAGGTATTGCAATTTAATTTCCGCCAGCTTTTGGGCGGAAATGTCGACCAGCATGACCTGGCAAACGGGTGCGCCGACCGCAGGCTGCATGACGGTGGCCGCCAGGTGCACCCAGAATATCGTTCCGTCTTCTTTCACCATGCGCAGGTCTGTGGCCTGTGGTTTTCCCGTCTTAAAAAGCTGTTTGAGGTGAAGATAATAAATATCCTGATCTTCTTTGTGTATGAATCGGGTAATTGGAATTTTGAGTAACTTGCTGCGGGCGACGCCCAACAATGCGGCGGCGGTCAGGTTGTTCTCTAAAATCAGCCCATTCTTATTCAGTGTGCAATAACCGATTGGCGCCAGGTCGTAGAGGTCAAAATAACGCGACTTCGCGGCTTCCAGTTCTACCTGTATTCGGCGTAGTTCTTCGTTCTGCATCTCCAATTCAATTTGATGTACGCGAAGTTCGTGAAGTACCTGTCGCATTTCTTCAGGAGACAGATCCTCCACATTTTTATGTGATGAGAGAGTATTTTCACGGGCTATCTCTTCGGCACGCTGGCGCAGGTAGGCTGCCTGGTCTGTAATATTCTTTTTGCCCTTCATAGAATATTTCCTTTTTTGAGCTTAAGGATATCCAATCCGAATCAAATATCGGAATTTTGAGCAGGATGTTCTGCTCCAGATTCCCGTTCAATAGTCGCGATGGCATAGACCTGACCGGTCTCGTTTACCAGCGCTGTAGCAGTCAGCCAGATATCTATAGTCTGTCCGTTTTTGGCGATCCGCTGTGTTTGGAAAGGCTCTAAAACATCGGTGTTGCCCAGCCGCTTCATCACTTGCAAAGCTTCCTGCCGCATATTCTCTGGAATGAGATCGTGAAAGTGCATCTGTAAGGCTTCGGCTTCACTCCAGCCGTACATTCTCTCGGCACCAGGACTCCATGCCAAGATTTGGCCCTCGAGATCCTGGACTGTAATGGCATCGTGAGCATCGCGCAATACTACAGCAAAGCGGCGCAGCTCTTCGTGTTCTCTCAGGGATGCCAGAATCTGTTTCATCTCGGTGATATTTACGAAGGTGATCACTGCGCCTTCGATCACGTTGTCGAGAGTGCGGTAAGGTTGGATACGCAAGGTGTACCACTTGCCTTCTATTGTCTGCACCTCCAACTCTTTTGCGACCAGTGTGTCGAGCACCTCCTGTACGTCTGTGACAAGGCGATCGTAATCAACCAGATTGGAAACAATATGGCCTACAGGCCGTCCCACGTCGCTCGAGATGAGGTTGATGATTTTGACGACCGCGGGGGTGAAGCGCAGGATGCGCAGTTGATAATCCACAAAAATGGTGCCGATGCCGGTGCCGGCCAGCAAGTTGCTCATATCGTTGTTAGCCCGTGACAAATCTGCCACCTTGGTTTGCAATTCGGTATTGACTGTGGCCAATTCCTCGTTAATAGATTGCAGCTCCTCTTTTGAGGTCTCCAGCTCTTCGTTGGTGGATTGTAATTCTTCATTGATGGACTGCATTTCCTCATTGGAAGATTTGAGCTCTTCGTTGGATGTTTCGAGTTCTTCAACGGTGGTTTGGAGGTATTCCTCTTTAGCGCGCAGTTCCTGTTTGAGAGCGGCGATGTCCGCGTTAGTGTCCGTGCCTGCGTCGGCTATTATCGATGGGTCAACAGGCTGTGTTTTAAGAGTGGTCTGCTGAGCCAGTTCCGAATTGAAGGACGGTGTTTCTTCCAGGATGACCAGAAATAAGGGCGACTCACTCACCGCTGGGGATGGGAGGGACACAGGGTTTATGGTGAGGTTGACCGTGGTGAAGTCTCCGTTGGTTTTAACGCGCAGACCCGGTGAGCGCACGACCTCATTTCTTCCAGCAGCTCGATGCAGGGCAGTGGTCAGATCGCGCCGCAGCCCTTCGCGGGCCATTTTCAGGATATTATTGATGTCGACTTCGCCTGGAGCCGGTTCCAGGTACTTTCCGGTGCGGCCGTGAAGGTAGAGGATGTCACCCTGGGCATTAACAAGCGCGGCGGCTGGGGTAACTTGCTGTAAAAGTGCCTGTTCCGTCATCTCGCGCAGTGGCAGTTTCGCAGTAGATGGTGTCGTACCGGTAATTTGCAGGTTATCTGTTTTCTGTTTGGTAATGTGTGGGAGAAATCTGTTCAGAGCAGAGCGCTGAGTGCCATCAAAGTCGTCTTTACGCTGATACAATTTTGCTTTGCGGTCCAGCGTAGTAAAGAGATCGCTAAATTCACCGATGGTCTCAGAAGTGCCCAGGAAGAGCGTTCCGGCAGGATTCAACGCGTAGTGGAACAGGGGAATGAGCTTCTTCTGTAAATCTCCACGCATATAAATCAGCAGGTTGCGGCAACTAACCAGGTCTAGTTTGGAGAACGGCGGATCTTTGATTACATCCTGCTCGGAAAATATCAGCATGTCGCGGATCCCTTTGTTGATGCGGTACATACTGCCGTCGGGTTCGAGCGTAAAAAATCGCGCCAGCCGTTCCGGTGTAATATCAGCGGCAATGTTCGCAGGATAGATACCAGTGCGGGCCTGGGTGATCGCCAGGTTGTCAATATCGGTTGCAAAAATCTGAATTTTGTAGAACTGTTTCAGCGCATCCAGACGCTCCTGCAGCAGGATGGCAATGGAATAAGCCTCCTCGCCGGTGGAGCATCCCGGCACCCAGATGCGAATCTGATCTCCCGCTGATTTTCCGGTAGAAATTTTAGAAACAACTTTTTCCTCGAGTGCTTTAAAAGCCTCCGGATCGCGGAAGAAGTTGGTTACACCAATCAACATGTCTCGAAAGAGCGAATCCAGTTCGGTTGGCGATTGTTGTAAATACTTGATGTATCCATCCATCGTTTCAATCTGGTTAATTGCCATGCGCCGTTCGATACGACGTTGGATGGTGCTTGGTTTATATAGGGAAAAGTCATGTCCGGTGTGAGTGCGCAACAGAATGAATATCTTGTTCAATGAGTTTTCGGTTTGGGGCTCTGGAGAAGCAGCAGCTTGGGGAAGTTTTCCAAAGGCTTGGGCCACATAAGCCATAAGCTGGGCTGGCATCTCGGCTGGTGGAAGCTCGTAGTCTACAAGACCAGTGGCAATGGCGCTGCGCGGCATGCCGTCGTACTCGGTGGAGGCGGGACTCTGTACCATGACCATACCGCCCTCACCTTTAATAGCCCGCAGGCCTATTGAGCCATCGCTGCCGGTGCCCGAGAGCACGATGCAAATAGCCCGCTCACGTTGGTCCTGTGCCAGAGAGCGAAAGAAAAAGTCAATAGGCAGACGCTGACCGTGGGGCGCAGAGGGCTCCATTAATTGCAGTGTGCCGTTCAGAAAAGCCATATCCCGGTTGGGAGGAATGATATAGGTGCAGTTGGGACGGACTGACATCCCATCCTGGACCTCAAAGACCTGCATGCGGGTGTAGCGCTGGATGAGATCACTGAGGATGCTTTTGTGGTCCGGAGCCAGGTGCTGTACCAGAACAAAGGCTATATTCGGATCGATGTCGGCGGGCATACCGGAGAAGAAGGCTTCGAACGCCGCCAGCCCACCGGCTGAGGCGCCAATGCCCACGATAGGAAAAATGAAGTCAGGAGGTGGAAATGTGTTATCCGCAGCAGTTCCAGATGGATTTTCCTCTTTTGACATGCTTTTCTTTTTATTCATGATATCCTTCGCTTTGGTCAACAAAACATTGCGCAGTGTTCCTGCTTCCGGACAGGTGCAGCTTCAGAAGTAAAAGTTCAGTAATGTTAGAAACGTGTTTTGTGTTTTCTGTCGCCAGGGTTGAGCAATAATCAGGGGGTCGGTGAACCCAAACAAGCAACTTTAAGAACCTTCAACGCGTTGTTTTGGCGCGTTACAAATCAACCATGCAAAACGAATGTGTTATTGCCTGCGCTGCGCAGCTGCGCAAGTTTTGAGGGACGCAATCGTTCATTATGATTTTTTGTACATAAAGATTATACAATATCAGAGCACTGGTGTTCAGATAAATATATGAAAATTGTCAAGGAGTTATGTTGATTTTGTATTTTTGGGTTAAAGTTCGCTCGTGAAGGCAGTTGAAGCTGTACAGGTATACTGTTGACGGTTTTCCGGCAGGTTAGACGGCTCCAAAGTATGCTGTTTTGCGTTTAATAGAATCAGACCTGTCGAAATGGAAGCGATGGTGAATCAGGTCAGCTTGTTTTATAAATGCCTCATCCGATTCATAATGTAACTGAACAGCATAGAATCCTTTTTGTTTTTGGGCGCTCTGAACACCGGGTTTATCGTGAATTCAGGTAGATTTTATGATATTTCTAATTGAATGTTGGTAAAATACTATAAGCGAAATGAATTTCTATGCCTCTGATGAGTTAAAAGGGGTGGAAGTTCCTAAAAGCGGAAGAGCGCGGTAAAACTTTTCATTTAACACATTCAGAGTCACCCGAGAAGGTTGATTAACTTGAGTTGTTCCCAGCTAACACTTTGGAGCAAAAGGTTTGAAATTTCTCTCCGACTTCCAGCAGATTCTTTCAGCCGGATACTTTGCGCGCGCTGTGATCCCTGTTCAAGATGACAAAGGGGCGGTGGTCTGACAGTAATCCCGGGTAACGGGAGCAGTCAAGTATGCGAAATCGGGCAATACTACGTAACGTTAAATTAAGTGGCTGGAAACAATCTCATAAGCTGCCCCCCGCCGCGTGTCGTCGCAGGGTCGGAAGCGCCGAAAAGGAGATCGCAATGCTATCATGAAAGACTGCTGGCGGCTCATAAGGACACGTGGGGTTATCAGGTGTTCAAATTCCCTGAGAATTTCCGTTTTTTATATTTTTTTGACTGCTCTCCGAGTA
>JAFGNH010000014.1 GCA_016927115.1 Anaerolineales bacterium
AACCCTCGACCTTCTCCTTGGCAAGGAGACGTTCTACCACTGAACTACACCCGCATTTGCACCCGAAAGCATAACCCGAAACAGGGCAAGTGTCAAGATTCGGCGCGAACGGGATCTGTTTTCCGCATGTTCTGTCTGGTTCTCTGGACCAGTTAGCAGTGTGTGGATGGTGCATTTTGCACGCGGTTTTATCTGTGCTACAGTATGAGGCTGTGGGCAGGCAGCAGACACCAGGCACTATTTATTCTCTCAAGACGTTAGTCTGCTTTTTTAAAATTCCCTTCCCATATACCGGGGCATTATAGCAGCAGGAGATTCCCGCATGCAGAAAACGCTGTACAGATTATTACCATTGTTAATCCTCACGGTTCTGTTTACTGCATTGTCAGGCTGTACACAGAGTGAGCAGGCGGGCATTGTTGTGGTCTATACTTCTGTTGACCAGCCGGTTTCCGAGCCGATTCTGGAGGCGTTTACCGCCGAAACCGGGATTGAAATTCAAGCCGTCTATGACGTTGAAGCTGCCAAGACAACCGGCCTCGTCAACCGGTTGATCGCTGAGAAAGATAATCCGCAGGCGGATGTATTCTGGAACGGCGAGTTTGCACAGACGATCCTGCTCAAGGAAGAGGGAGTTTTACAGCCCTACTGGTCTCCTGATGCTGCGGATATTCCATCTTATTATAAGGATGAAGATGGAACCTGGACCGCATTTGCCGGCCGGGCCCGTGTCTTTATTGTCAATATCGACTTGCTCAATCCGGATGAATATCCGGATTCAATCGAAGACATGCTCGATCCCGTCTATCCTGCAGACAGGATCGGGATCGCCTATCCGCTATTCGGCACTGCAGCAACGCATGCCGCCTCGCTGTATGTTGAGATGGGTGAAGTGGATGCACGATCTTTCTTTGAGGCGCTTGCAGCTCGCGGTGTACAG
Source organism: Anaerolineales bacterium (assembly GCA_016927115.1). Lineage (GTDB taxonomy): Bacteria > Chloroflexota > Anaerolineae > Anaerolineales > E44-bin32 > JAFGNH01. The sequence continues at coordinate 941 of JAFGNH010000014.1, forward strand.
GTGGTGGATGGCAATTCGGTTGTACGGGACCTCGTGGCTGCCGGGGAACTGGCGTTTGGCCTGACCGATACCGATGATGCATGTGCTGCGGTGGAAAACGGTGAGCCGGTTGCGATAGTTTTTCCTGACCAGGGCGAGGGTGAAAGAGGAACCCTTGTCCTGCCGAATACTGTGGCAATGATCAATGGTGCGCCGCATCGCGAAGAAGCACAGGCGTTTATCGATTACCTGCTCAGTGTTGAAACTGCACAAGAGCTGATTGAATCAGGCTGGAGTCAGCTTTCGTTGCGGCCGCTGAGTGTATCACCGGGATGTGTGGATACCAGCGCAGTCCGGACAATGCCGGTAGGTTTGATAGAGATCTACCAACAGTTTGAACCTGTAAAGCAGGAGCTCATGGATATTTTTATCAGGTGATGGATAAATATCTCCGATTCAAAACATGAAACGCATTCTCAAAACTTCTGAACTTCACCAGACCATTTTGCGCTGGACAGGCATGATCCTGTTCCTGCTGCTGGTGCTTGGGCCGGTTCTGGCGCTGCAAATCCGGACCGGGCAGCAGCTCGCAGCTGGTGAGTGGAAGGTGCAGCAGCTGCTGGTTCCAACCGGACGCCGGTTGACACTGCTGGTACGCACTCTGTTGTATGCACTCAGCGTGGCACTTACCTGTCTTGTGGTCGGAGGGTTTGCCGGGTGTGCCTTATGGCAGTGGCGTGGAAAAAAGGCGCGGTTTTTACGCTGGCTTCTCCTCATCCTCGCACCGCTGCCGTCTTATATTCACGGCCTGGCCTGGTCCTCCCTCTGGATGTGGATCAATACTATCCTGCGCCAGGCGGGTGCATCCGAACTGGCCTTTCGCGGCTGGTTTGCCAGCTGGTGGGTGTCGAGTATGGCTCTGCTGCCGATTACAACCGGCTTGGCACTGATTGGTTTTCTAATGATTGATCGCGATTTACTGGATGCCGCCCGGCTGCAGAGTGTGGACAGCCGCTGGCTGCAGCGGATTGCCCTCCCTCTGGCTTCACCGACACTGATTGCAGGAAGCGGTGTTGTTTTTATTCTTTGCATGGTGGACTATAGTGTACCTTCGCTATTCCAAATGAATGTATATGCCATGGATATTTTTGCTGAATTCAGTGCATCCAGCGACCCGGTCCATGCTTTTCTGCTTGGGCTGCCGTTGTGGCTCCTTGCCATCCTGGTCCTTGCGCTGGTGATCGGCTTCTTACGTCCCCTTTCATTGACACCCGCAGGAGAAGATAATCTACCTGCCGGGGCGCTGGTGCTGCCTGGCTGGGTGCGGGCGGGGCAGAGCACTGCGCTTGTATTGCTTCTCTGCCATATCCTGGTGCCGCTGGTGAGCCAGGTCCTGTTGGTGCGGACCGGGGCAGTATGGAGTGCTGCTGTTTTTGATGCTGCCGGAGAAATTCAGACCACGCTGTGGATTGCACTGGGCGCGGCATTGTTTTCGATCCCAATTGCCGTCGCAGCCGGCATGCAGACACTGGACCGGAAACAATCGAGGTTGTGGTGGATTCTTTTACTGCTGCCGATAACGCTGCCTGCATCGCTGACAGGGATTGGGCTGGTAACTCTGTGGAACGGGTTACTCGATGTCGGTATTTATGGAACGCTGCTGATGCCGGTTCTGGCAGCTGCTGCGCGATTTATTTCTTTTGCTGTATTGATTACTTCGGCTCAGATGCGTACGGTCAGAAAAGATCTGATCGAATCAGGCAGGATCTATCAGAAGCATGTGCTGTTCCGCATCCTGCGGATCGACATTCCCCTTTATCTTCCCGGGATAGTGGCTGCCGCTGCTCTTGTATTTGTCCTTACGATCGGAGAGCTTGGTGCGACTCTGATTGTTTCTCCGCCGGGCCGGGGTACACTGACGATGAGGATCTATAATTATCTGCACTATGGCGCTTCAGATACCGTTGCAGGTCTGTGCCTGGCGATTACTGTAATCACAGTGCTTTTCAGTCTTGCCATTGTCCTGTATGTACAATTAAAACCTGATCGTAGGCAAAAAGCCCCAGGTCGAACGGAACAACAGGGGTGAGTGTGGAGGGAGTCCGTGCTGCGAGTTGAATCCATTTCCAGGCGCTATGATACTCAGGAAGCGCTGAAAAAAACCAGTTTCTCCCTGAAGGAAGGGGAGACGATGGTTATCACCGGGCCTTCCGGCAGCGGAAAAACAACCCTGCTTCGGATCGTGGCCGGGCTGGATCTGCCCGATACCGGGGAGGTATACCTGCGCGGTGAGCTGATCAGCCGGCCTGGTTGGGCCGCTCAACCGCACACACGAAACATGGGTTTTGTCTTCCAGCGGTCCACGCTGTGGCCGCATATGACCGTTGGACAGAATATACTCTATGGAATGCATAGGCTCGATATTTCTGCAGCAGAGGAACGGATGCGTCACCTGCTGGCCGAAGCGGGATTGGAAAATTTTGAACGACGGTACCCCTCCCAGTTGTCCGGAGGGGAGGCACGCCGGGTAGAAATTCTTCGAGCCCTGGCACCGCAGCCGGAAATCATGTTAATGGATGAGCCTCTGACCAATCTTGATCCAGAGAACAGCGAACGGCTGCTGCACTTTATCAAAGAGAACATATATGAAAAGGATCGCTGTTTGATTTATGTAACCCATGACAGGTCGGAAGCAGAGGAGCTGTCGTCAAATCCGCTTGTGATGGAAGGTGGACAGCTGCGATGAGGATCCCGCTCAGAGCCCGTCAGGCCTTACAGTTTGTGGCAGGCATTGCGGTTGTTGCAGGTGCAGGTTTCCTGGCGTACCGTTTCTGGCCACGACCGGACCTGCCTGATGGCTGGCAGACTATTCGTCCACCACTGGACGTGATGGCGCTTGCCGAATATCAGGGTGATATCTGGAGCGGCGGCCGCGATGGACTGGTCAGGATCGATCGTGAGACAGGAGAACTTCTGGTTGAAGTAGAGGCTGATATCCCCATTGATTATGTCACTTCCCTTTTGGTAGATCCAACCGGGGAAGCGTTGTGGGTCGGACATAAAGCTGGACTGAGCAACCTGCGTAACGGAAACTGGACAACCATGGATGCACAGGATGGCCTGCCTTCGAACCAGGTCCTTGCACTTGCGCGGGAAAATACAGGTACGCTGTGGGTGGGTACGGCTGAAGGGTTGCTCCAGCTGGATGGTTCATCACAGAGGATCCATACAACGGCTGACGGTCTGGCAAGCAATACAGTTACAACACTTTTTTTCGACAGCAGCGGCAGATTATGGGCGGGGGGTGGTATTTCCTATGCCGACGGGCTGTCTGTATTCGATGGAGATTCCTGGCAGATATTTACAGTTGAAGACGGGCTGGCGCATCCGATGGTTAATGCCATCACCGAGGACTCGCAGGGTGTGATATGGTTTGGCACCGGATTCAGTTCCTATGGCGGAATATCACTGCTCGAAAATGGAAGCTGGAGAACGATCGATCGGGACGATGGGCTGGCTGGCTGGAAGGTGCGTTTGCTTTTTGAGGATAACCTTTCTACAATGTGGGCAAGCTCTGAGTATAACGGGATTGCATACCTGAGTGGGGACCAGTGGCGGATTCTCACACCGGATGATGGCCTCGCCGGGTGGGAAGTTAAAGCAATGCTGGTTGATGACCTGTCAAACCTGTGGATGGGTACAGAGAACGGCATCACACGTATTTACAAGGATGCCCGCAGCCTTCTGACCACACCGTAAGCGTCTGCAGGTATGCTCAAAGAAATTTCCATATAGTCTGATTTCAGGGGAAGCAAACGAAGGGTATATTTCGTTTCCGGATATGCGTTATTCCGGATTTACATGGAGGTCCGGATTATGTATCTTTTCAGGAGGAATGTATGACCTGTTCAAAAATAGAAGAGAATATGTTAAGTATTCCTGGGCGGCTAAAATGGTAGATCAACATTTATATCCGGCAGAGGTTGAACCAGGCAGCCCTTCTCCCTCTCGGGAACCTTCGACAGTGCAGAAAATCATGCCTTTTCTGGGTATTATTCTATCTGCTGCTTGCGGCGGCCTGTGGTCGTTATACACCATGCTGCGGATTGGAGAGAGTGAACCCGTAGACTGTCTGACGCCGATTGTCATGGTAATGTTTCCAGTCGGGTTATGGATTTTCTCTAAACAGATAGACCAGTTACTGGACCCGGTTTTCGCTGTAAGGGATAAATATCCCCGGCCTATTATGATAGGTGCTGCGCTGGCGCTGCCTCTAATGCTCGGAATTGTCTGCAGTTCAGTCAGGACAGCCGGTTATGGGGCCATGCGCTGGACTGCGATACTCAGCATTATCGGGGCTTATCTGCTGACACGGAAAAGGCAGGTGCGGGCATGAGAGAGGTAAACAAGTTCCTTAACTTTCTGCGGTTTCTTTCGCTGGCCTCGTTCCTGGCTTTCTTGTTGGCCTTCTTTATACCCGGTGCAGTCTATGCCGATGATTGCACCACAGACCCGCTCAATGCTGCAGACTGCATGCGTACGCCTGGATTTCGCCAGGGCATTACGGTCGGGTTGGGTGTAACAGCGACGGCAGGCGTGGTTGTCACTAATATCATCGGTCAGAATGTAGTAACCGGGGGGCCGCCGTCAAAGCAGGTTGTACCAGAAGAGCCGGATTCAACGCAGGAGCCGTCCGACTCCAGTCCCGATGCACCTGATTCCGATGTGCCCGACTCTCAGGAATCCGACTCTCAGACACCTGACTCCCAGGAATCTGACTCTAAGCCACCGGTCAGTAATCAGGATAGCCCACAGCCTCCTCCAAAGCAGGATGATTCTATTTTCACCTTTGATAATTTCAAACGCCTTGTGGATTATCCCGGAAAATTCCTGGATTTACTCGACAAGTATAAGTTGACTCCTGATGCGATCAAGAACTGGAAAAAAGCAAGCCGACTATGGAAATTATTCCCCAATAAGGCTACAGCTGACCAGTATATCAAGGCGACTAAAAATCGCATGAATACCACAGGCCGGATTGGTAAAGCTCTGGGTTGGGGTGGGAAAGCCCTTGATGCTGCAGATGCAGTTTTGAAAGCGAATAAAATTATCGATCAGCGGGGCTACACTGGTATGGAAAAGGCAGGCGCATACTATGTGGAAGGAGCGAATAAGGTATTTGTGACCATGCTGACGAAGAATCCTGTAGTCGCAATCATTGATCAGATTGCCGGTGATGCAACAGGACACAATATTGAAAGCACAATCCGGGCCGGGGAAGAAAAATGGCATCAAGTTACAAATGAGTATGCGAACAATATCTACAACGCGGATGCAATTGAGGCTCAGATCCAGACCAAGGACCAGGGTTTGCGATTTATTCGCAACATCCGCAAGCAAATAGCCGCCGGGAAAATATCTCCTGAGGAAGGCCGCCGGCGGGCTCATATTATTTACGACAAGATGGTACGGTGACCTGACATGAAAAAAGTATATACATTATCCAACCTGGAAGTCTGGGCACTGGCCACTCTGGTTTATATGCCAATGGATGGGGAGTCGATCCTGGCGCAGTGGTTGGCCGAGTTTGACCAACCGGAACTGGGTCAGGTCGTGGAAGGTGCCGTAAACACACTTGAGGCGAAAGGGTACATTGATACCCGGCGTGGCGAAGACATTTTTCCTGAAGATCTGCTGGAAGCCTTGTTTGTCCTGGCACTCAGCCGGGTGCGGTTGACAGCAGCCATTTCCCGAAATGGAAAGTGTACCTGGTCCACATTCGGGCAGCTGCAGGAATCAGCTGTGCAATATGAACTTGATGGAACTACCATCCAGATCCATCCGCCCGAACAATCCCACATGATTTCATCGATGCTGGTTCCGGATTGGTTTGAAGTGAACACCCGGGAGGGTTTTGAAGACAAATTGCCTGCGGGTGCTTTTATCATGCTTCGATCTGCCCTGGAGCTGGATGTTTTAAAAGCGGTGCTGGAGGAGAATGAATGGGGCCCAATTTTTTCACGAAGCGAGCTGATTGATGCATTCAGCGCTTCAAAGGACTGGGTCGATGTCTACAATGCCATCGGGATATCTGATATTCAACCGGTATCGCGCATGCCCATCAAGGAATACTTTGATTTACTTTATGATAGAGGTTATTTACAGCAGGCGGGGAGCGATACGCTTCAAATCGGGGCAAAAGCGGCCGCCCTGGCTGCCGCATACGCAGATCCGGATCTATGCGTACTGACACTTTCAATGGAAGGCATAGGCTTGGAAAAGTCCGCTTCTGGTGCCCTGGTGTATGGCGAGGGCCGCCTGTTCCTGCTGCGGGCAGAACAATCAGGCCAGTTATCGATTGAGCAGTTGAATTCCACACATCCTGCACTGGGATGGGCATCTGATCTGATAGCGCGTGGATCGGTTGTACAGGCAGTGGTGCCGGATCCTCCTGACATTGAATCGATTCAGACTCAACAGGAGCCCCCGGCAGTTGTGCAGAAAGCCGAAGATGGGTACCAATCCCTGCCTTCCTATTCTGAACCTGTGCAGGCATACACACCGGCCGCGCCACCAGCGCCTGCACCGACGCCAGTACCAGCACCCGCACCAGCGCATTCACAGCCTGTACGCCCTCAACCGGTTCAGCAGCAGATACCTGCGTATCAGGGTGGAACTCCGCCGCCGATACGGTATCAGGCGCCTCCAAAGAAGAAGCGGTCAGGTTGCCTGATTGCAGCAGGTATTGGTGTAATACTGCTTCTGTGTATTGGGCTGGCGATAGGTGCGGCGGTTTTTATTTTTGGTGTATCGATGCCCTGGGATTCGACGCCGATTCTCGATCCGGGTTCAACTATACCTCAATCTACAGGTCAGGCTCCGATATGGGTGGAGAACACTTCCAACGATACAATCTGCTATTTCTACATCAGCCCAAGCGGGGAAAACGATTGGGGACCGGACCAACTCGGTTCTCAGGAGACGATTCTTCCGGGTGGATCATGGATCGGCTCAGCGGCTGTCGGGGTGGTTTATGATCTGGCAGCTTTTGACTGTGCAGACAACCTGCTTGGAGCGCAGTATGGGGTCACCATAACGGCTGAAGGGATAACCTTTACGCTTACACCATAGACGGGGTGGGGCAAGGTCATAGACAGGGTTCTTATGCAGGAGCGCTCTTCCTGAAAGAAACAGAGAGGAGCGCTCAGTTGTTTCCGTATATCAATCTGAAGATTGATATGATTGAAAATTGTGTTAATGTGAGACGCGTGCTCTACGGGCGGGTTCCAGGGAATGTGTTATGAGAACGGCCTACTTGAATCCGGAATACAGATTATTTTCGAACGATCCTCTGGAACCCGCCTCTGCAGGAATGGATCGAAGAATAAGGAGGAACGAAGCAACCTTGCACTGCCGCACCGCTTGTTTATTCTGCTTCTATCGTAAATAACGCCGCTGTGTATTTCCAGGGAGTTGAGATGATGTCGTTGAGAAATGGAATCTCGAGCGTGTCTGGCAACAGGGGATCAGGTTGAGGGGGACGACCCGCCTGCAGGATCGCCTGATATTCAGCCGGGTCAAGTTCAGGTTGCTTCGTCGCCTGTCTCATTCAGTTCGATTCCCTGAGGGGGGGAGACGCTTCCAGCAAAAACGACCGGATGGGGGCAAGGCTGCAGTACCGCGCGTCTCATTATGAGTAAACCACCAGGAAGCGGATGTGTTTCCCCTGAAAACATGAGGCCCGCCGCAGGAAATGTTCATGGATTTTCTGTGCAATCAGATATGCCGGGAAGTACGCTTATCCACCTCGTTGAGTTGAGAGTGCGGCTCTGGCAGCTTCCAGCTGTATGGAAAGTGCGGAGGATGATACTCCTCCAATATTGCTCCTCCGGGCCAGCGATTTCTCCACGGTCAGTGACCGGAGTGCTGCAGGATTCCCTCGATAGCCTGCAGCCTCGAGATCTGTTTCACTCAGAGTAGAGAGTGTTTTCTCTTTTTGTTCGGCTGCTGCTGCAAGCCTGCCTACGACGGCATGTGCCTCACGGAAGGGAATACCTTCCTCAACGAGATCATCTGCAAGATCGGTGGCCAGCAGCTCCGACTGCAGTATCCGTCCCATTGCTTCCGGGTTGATCTTCATTGTGTGTATCAATCCGGCCAGAACCGGCAGAAGGGCAAGCAGGGTATCGGCGCTGTCGAAGACAGGCTCCTTATCCTCCTGCAAATCCTTGTCATATGTGGATGGAAGGCCTTTCAGCGTTACAAGCAGACTGGTGAGGTTCCCGATCAACCGGCCGGATTTACCGCGAGCCAGCTCGAGTGGATCCGGGTTCTTCTTCTGCGGCATCAGGCTTGAACCGGTTGAGAAGGCATCGTCCAGGGTGATAAAACCGAATTCACGAGTATTGAACAGGATCAAGCTTTCCGCCAACTTGCTGAGATGAATCCCCAGTGTGGCGGAGGCAAACAAGAATTCGAGTGCAAAATCACGATCCGATACAGCATCAAGGCTGCTCTGTGAAATATGTTTAAAACCGAGCGTTTCCGCAAGCCAGGTACGATTAATAGGGTAGGTGGTACCTGCCAGGGCACCTGATCCCAAAGGGAGCACGGCGGTTGAAGCCCGCACCTGCTCGAAGCGTTTCCGGTCACGGCAAAGAGGCCATACAAAAGCCAGTAGCCATGCGCCCCAGGTTACGGGCTGGGCGGGCTGCAGGTGTGTATAGCCGGGCATGGGTACGGAAAGGTTTCCTGCCGCATGGTCGACCATAACGCCTGCAAGATTTGTGATCTGCCGGCAGAGTCCGTCACAGGTTTCCATTACCCATATGCGAAAATCTGTGGCGACCTGATCGTTGCGGCTGCGTCCGGTGTGAAGCTTGCCGCCGACTGCACCGACGAGTTCAGTCAGGCGGCGTTCGACTGCAGTGTGAATGTCCTCATCCTCCGACACCGGTATGAAGGTGCCGGTTTGAAATTCCTCCAGTACCTGCGCCAGTCCGTCCGTGATAGTGCTGCTTTCCCCTTCGCTGAGCACCCCTGCCTGGTGCAAAGCCTGAGTCCAGGCGATACTGCCGCGGATATCCTGGCTGTAGAGCCGGCAGTCGAAGGCATAGCTGGCATTAAGAGCAAACATGGCCTGGTCTGCCTTGCCTTTCATCCGTCCACCCCATAATTTTGGCATTCAATATCCTTTCGTTCTTTGTATCCCGGCTGGCTGGATCAGGTGTGATAGTCCGCGTTGATGTGGACATACTCTGTAGTCAGGTCACAGGTCCACATACGTGCCGATTTTTCACCCTGCTGCAGATCGAGAGTGATGAACAGCTCATCAGCTGAGAAAATTTGAGCAGCCTGCTGGCGGTCAAAAGACCGCGGTTTTCCATCAGAAAACAACTCCAATTCCGGCACCTGAACGGAAGCGATACACAGGATAGCCAGATCCGGATCAAAGCTCACCCCGGCGCGTCCGGCTGCAGCAACAATACGGCCCCAGTTTGGATCTCCACCAGCAATCGCTGTTTTCACCAGCATCGAAGTAGCGATGGTACTGGCAATCTTCTGGGCATCTGCTTCGCTGCGGCAGCCTTTTACCTGCAGCTCGACAAGCCTGCTGGCGCCTTCGCCATCCCGTACGATATCTTTAGCCAGCTCCACGGTAAGCTTGGTCAGTGCTTTCGAAAAAGCGGAGATGGATGCTTCGGATTCGATCCGGACACCACTTGCGGCGTTTGCCAGCAGGAGGACGGTATCGTTTGTGCTGGTGTCGCCGTCAACAGAGATGCGGTTGAAGGATAAATCGACAGCCTGCTTCAGCAGCAGCTGCAGAATGGGGGCCGGCACAGCCGCATCGGTGGTGATCACTGCCAGCATTGTGGCCATGTTGGGGTGGATCATGCCCGAGCCTTTCGCCATTGCTCCCAGGGTGAAGGATCCTTCCCCGGAGTTTACCTGAATGGATCTGTATTTTGGACGTGTGTCCGTTGTCATGATAGCCCTGGCGGTTGGTTCTCCACCTTCAGATGATAGGTCCGGATACAGGGCTTTCAGGCCGTCTGCTATTCTGGCAAGGTCAAGCTGAACGCCGATCACACCGGTGGAAAGTACCAGCACTTGCTCGGGCAGGCAGCCCAAAACCCGGGCTGTTTGCCTTTGCATTTCTGCGGCAGCTCTGGCGCCTTCCTCACCGGTGCATGCATTCGCGATCCCGGCATTAGCGAGAACAGCCTTGATTGAAGAGGCATTTTCTTCCAGAGTCTTTTCATCGAGCAGGACCGGTGCCGCTCGCACCAGACTCTGTGTAAAAACACCCGCAGCCGTACAGTCGCTTTCGGAGACGACCAGGGCAAGGTCCGGAGAGCCGGAGCGTTTCAAACCACAGGACGTAGCGGAAGCCAGGAACCCCGATGGTGCACAAACACCCACACTCATGCTTCACTCATGCTTTCTGTACGTTTGGAGGCGGTAGCCTTGCTCTCAGCTAAAAACCGGTTTTCCTGCTGTACCAGGGCAGTGACACGAGCCTGCAGGCCAAACAGATGAATAAAGCCGGTTGCATCTTCCTGGTCATAGGATTCTGATGCTCCGAATGTTGCCAGATCCTCGCGGTAAAGGGTATACGGGCTGCTTCGTCCGAGCACGGTGACATTACCTTTATATAACTTCAACCGGACCCAGCCAGTGAGGTTTTGCTGCGTGTAATCGATAAACTGCTGAAGCGCATTCCGAAGCGGGGTGAACCATTTGCCGAAGTACAGCAGCTCGGCATACTTCAGGGCAACCTGCTGTTTGAAGTGCAGGGTGTCACGATCGAGGCAGATCGATTCCAGTTCGCGGTGGGCGGCGTAGAGGATGGTCCCGCCGGGTGTCTCGTAGACACCGCGTGACTTCATACCGACCAGCCTGTTCTCAACGAGGTCGACACGGCCAATGCCGTGTCTGGCACCCAGATCGTTGAGATGTTCAATCAACTCTGCCGGTGAAAAAGTTATACCATCGATCGAAACTGCCTTGCCCTGTTCGAACGCGATCTGGATTTCCTGGCCCTTTTCCGGTGCATCCTCCGGACCTGTAGTCCACAGATAAACGGATTCATCAGCGGGCAGGGATGGATCCTCCAGTTGAGCCCCTTCATGCGACATGTGCCACAAATTACGGTCCCGGCTGTGGGTGGCCTGGGGAGAGATGTAGTGTCCCAGCCCTTTTTCCTCTGCGTAGGTAACTGCATCCTCTCGCGATCGGATCGACCATTCCCGCCATGGGGCGATGACCTGCAGCTCGGGAGCAATGGACTTGATGCCCAACTCAAAACGGACCTGGTCGTTGCCCTTGCCTGTGCAGCCATGAACGATTGTATCCGCCCCCTCTTCAAGAGCGGTTTTGGCCAGCCATTTAGCAATCAACGGGCGGGCTATGGCCGTCCCAAGCAGGTACTGATCTTCATAGACAGCCCCTGCCTGCACCATGGGATAGATATACTCAGAGGCAAACTCTTCACGCAGGTCTTTGATAATCAGCTTGCTTGCGCCGCAGGCCATTGCCTTCGTTTCGAGCCCGTCGAGTTCTTCACCTTGCCCGATATCCGCACTGAAACAGATAACCTCGCAGCCATAGTTCTCACGCAGCCAGGGCAGGATAACAGTCGTATCGAGACCGCCGCTGTATGCCAGGACTGCTTTTTTCACCGATCCTTTTTTCATGTTAACTCCTTTAATATCCATCCAATTACCTGATCAGGCCTGCCTGACGTGAAAGGACAGAGAATGTGAGATTGGCTGCGCTATAGCAACGCTCGTTTTGACAGTGAAAAGGTGCGTCCACCAACTGGAAAACCACTGCAGTTTCATCACAGGCATGCCTCTTGGGGCAAACCTCACAGAAACGAATCACTTTATCCGGGAAACAATTGCGCGACACAATGCTGAAGTCGCATTTTTGGAACAGCGAGACCGCTGTTGTCAGGGCAAAAACGGTGGTTTGCCCTTTACTGCGGGCGTTGTCTATCAGCAGGTTAATGATGCCTGTGCCGATCCCATTGCCGTGATGGGCATCCGCAATCGCCAGTGAGCGGATTTCCACCAATCCATCACGATAGTCAAGGAGGGAACCGCAGCCGATTACATCTTCACCATTAACAGCGACTACCCAGTCCTGCAGGGAGGCTGCTATGGACTCCCGGCTGCGCGGCAGCAGAGCCTGTCGCTGGACGTTTTTTTCAACCAGTGCATAAATGCCGGGCAGGTGTTCAGTGTTTGCGGGTGTGATGCGGTAATCCATCAGATACTCTCCTGTGCGGCGACGGTTTTTAACGTATTTTCCAGAATGGCAAGCCCGGAGGAAATCTCTTCCTCTGTTATGGTCAGTGGGGGGCAGATCCGCAGGACGTTTTCACCTGCAGACAGTACAATCAGCCCATTTTCGAGTGCCGATTCAAGCACGGATTTCACGGGGAAAGAAAGCTCCACCCCGATCAACAAACCCTTTCCCCGGGTTTCAACAATTGCTGGGGAGTTGAATTTTTTCAGTCCTTCAAGCAGAAGTTTGCCTTTATGGGCAACTTCAGACAGAAAGCCTGGTTGTGAGATACGGTCGAAAGTGTACAGGCCGGCTGCGCATGTGAGCGGCCCGCCTGCGAAGGTATTCCCGTGATCACCGGGAACGATAAGGCTGGCGACTTCTTCGCTGGCCAGAGCAGCACCGATAGGAAGGCCGCCGGCAAGCGGCTTTGCTATAGTCATCATGTCCGGGACGATATCATACTGCTCGTGCGCCCATAGCGATCCGGTCCGGCCAAGGCCGCACTGCACCTCGTCCACAACAAGCAGCGCGTTGTGCCTGTCGCATGCCTCGCGCAGGGCTTGCAGAAATGCCGGGTCCGCAGGATAGACGCCGCCTTCACCCTGGACAGGCTCAACGAATACCGCGCAGGTGTTGTCGCCGATGTTCTGCTCAATGGAGGCGATGTTGTTATATTCAAGGAAACTGACCCCGGGAACCAGGGGCTCAAAAGGTGCCCGGTACTTTTCTTTCGCGGTCAGTGAAAGTGCCCCGCAGGTTCGTCCGTGAAAGCTGTGTGTGCAGGCAGCCAGGTTTGTCTTGTTCGGGCCGTATGTCTGGCTGGCCCATTTACGGGCGAACTTGATCGCGGTTTCATTGGCTTCAGAGCCGGAGTTTACAAAAAACAGCCGGTCGGCAAAACACGAGCCGACCAGCTTCTCTGCCAGCTCGATCTGTGAGCGTGTATGGAACAGGTTGCTGATGTGGACCAGTTTTCCCGCCTGCCCGGTGACGGTATCGACCCAGCCAGAGTCGGAGTGGCCAAGTGCGTTAACAGCGATACCTGCTCCGAAATCCAGATAGGCTTTGCCGGTTTCATCATAGAGAGTGGATCCAATACCATGGTCAAAAACAATATCCGGCCTGGGGTAGGTCTGGACCAGCACCTGCTCGGCTTTCTGATGGACGGAAAAGGACGTCATTGCAACACCTCCGCTTTGAATTGAGCTTGAATGGGTTGAGTTGCATACGTAAGGATGGTTCCGGCATGATGGGCAAAACCATCCAGATCCACGATACGCACGCGCGATACACCGACTTCAAGTGCATCGAAAGCTGCCTGGATTTTCGGCAGCATGCCTGAGTGAATGGTTCCATCCTGGATCAGAGCTTCAGCCCGGGACCGTGAAAGAGTGGGCAGGAGCTGTCCCTGTGCGACCACGCCGGAGACATTGGAGATGAAGTCGAGCATGTCTGCGTTCAGAGCGGCGGCGATGGCTGCAGCAGCCTGGTCGGCGTTCACATTCATGATCTGCCCGTCATATCCCAGTGACATCGGGCTGATTACGGGCAGCAGGCCTCCGCCGGTCAGGTTCTCCAGGATTTCCACGCGTACTTCTTCGATCGATCCGACAAAACCAAGGTCGATACCAGCTGCCTTCAGTTTGCTGCAGCGCAGAAGTCCACCGTCCACACCGGAAAGGCCGATGGCATCGATTCCGGACTGGATCAGGCCGGCGGTAAGTTTTTTATTCACCAGCCCTGACAGTACCATCAGGGTGGGGGGCAGGGAAGCTGCGTCTGTAACTCGCAGTCCGTTAGCCTTGACTGGTGTGATGCCAAGCTGCTGCTGCAGGGTGTCAATGATCTTTCCGCCGCCGTGAACGAGTACGGCAGGTTCTTGCAGCTGCTTGAGAGAATTTGCCAGTGAAGTGACAAAGGCCGGGTTGTCGAGTTCGTTTCCGCCGATTTTAATAACTCGCATGATCTCCTCCTGTTTTGATAAGGCCGGAGGTTTCTTCCCAGCCGTAGATCATATTCATGTTCTGTACCGCCTGCCCGGAAGCGCCTTTGAGCAGGTTGTCCAGTGCAGAGGTGAGGATCAGTGTATTGTCTGCCAGAGTCATCCCGATGGTGCACATATTGGTATGAACCACATGAGCCAGGGTGGCAGTTGCTTCAGGTGCCAGCAGCTGGATAAAAGGCTCATTATCATAGGTGGTCCGGTAGAGGTCGTATACATCATCGAGTTGGGTGTCATTCGAAAGTGGGGCGTAAATCGTGGAGAGGATGCCGCGTGAGACAGGGAGCAGGTGGGGAGAGAAGAGCATCCCGGTCTGTTTGGAGCCCCAACCCTGCAGCACCTGTTCCATTTCGGGCAGATGCCGGTGAGCCCTGCCGATGGAGTAGGGGCTGAAATTACCGTCCACGGTTACGAAATGGGTGCTTTCTTTGGGTTTGCGGCCGGCACCGGAGACACCGGATTTGGAGTCGACAATGAGCCGGCCGTGCAGCAGCCCGGCTTTTACGAGAGGGTACAACGCAAGCAGCACGCTGGTGGGGTAGCAGCCGGGATTGGCGACCAGCGAGCAGCCGGGCAGGGTTTCGCGGGCAGTCTCTGTCAGGCCGTAGCAGGCATTTGCCAGCAGTTCGGGCTTTGGATGATCTTTCCCGTACCATTGTTTATAGACAGCTGCGTCCGTAAGGCGGAAGTCAGCGCTCAGGTCGATTACTTTGCAACCGGCTTCAAGCGCTTTAATGGCGGCGGCGGCTGCTTCGCCGTGGGGCAGGCACAGGAAGACAAGATCCGCCTGTTCCAGGTCCGCTTCCTGGGGCGGGATCAGCGGGAGCGGTGGTTTTTTCGGGAAGGAGTCGGACAGGGTTTTGCCTGCCATGCTGTTGGAGGCGGCGAACGCGATGCCGGCCTGCGGATGTGCATCCAGCAGAGAGATCAGTTCCAGTCCTGTGTAGCTTGTTGCTCCGAAAATTCCTGCCTGAATCATGTATCACTCCAAAAAAAAATCGCCAGACCTGTGTAAGGCCTGGCGATTTGAGGTTACAACTCTGGGAATATATGCTACGTACTTAACCCCGAAATCCAGACCTTGAGTCTGGTGTCACGACGGCTACGCGGGGACGGGGAGAAAGTATTGGTAAACATTTGCGCAAGGATAGAACATTTCAGGTGATATGTCAAGTAGGAATTCATTTAATCATTGATGGAATTACACTGATAACAGGCAGGCTGTCTGAACAACCATTGAAATGAGTAGATTATGCTGCATAATATCCCGAAAGGTCACGGCCAAAACCGGAGGCGATCGCGACCTTTCCCTTTGGTTTGTGGGGTAATATGATTCTGTTTTTGACCGGTTCTCGCAGTATGTCTTTTTCGAAAAGGGGCGATAAATCTTCGGGTTGGTGTATACATCCAACCCCGGCGGGGAATCTCTTGACGCCGCAGTAATAGGCGATTCAGCACAAGGAAACTGCACTTCTTCATTCTGAAGGAGCCTTGTTCCCTTGTGCTTGTTCACTTAACACAGAGGCAGCAGGCGATCCTTCGCCGGGGAACCAGCTATCTTGGTGGGGATTCTATGTTCCGGCTCAGGAGGACAGGGGTGTGGCGAGGGCCAGCCATGGTCGGATGCTACAAACGCGCCAATCACCTGGTTGAAAAAAGAATGCTGTTTTAATGGCGAATTATCCCGGGCAGCTGCCCGATGCTTCCGACAGGGACACTAACAGCCTTTCCGATGGTACCTGCGTACTGTTTTCCCACATTCCAATATGTGGTCTACTACTGGTGTACTGGTCTGACCAACATACCGGAGGTACACCGTGAGTATGGATCCTGTTTCCAGGCACAGCCTGGCGGAAGTAGTCGCAGGAAAGCTGGCAGCGCAGCTCCTCGATGGCACGTTCAGCGCCGGACAGAAAATTCCCTCAGAACGTGACCTGATCGAACGGCTTTCTGTAAGCCGTTCAACGCTGCGGGAAGCCCTTAAAATCCTGTCCGAAAATGAACTGATCGAATCCAGGCCCGGAGTAGGCTGGTTCGGC
>JAFGNH010000136.1 GCA_016927115.1 Anaerolineales bacterium
CAAGAAATATCGGTTGCCTGCACATGTAACTTCTTGACAGTCTACTTCATCGGTGTAACTTCTTGACAGTCTACTTCATCGGTGTAAATTCAGTCAAATCCTTCTCTGGAGAACACCCTCTTTTCTTCCCGGTTTTAACGCCTGCACCCATATCCTGACGCATAATAATATCTATAGGAAGCCTCATTCTGCGATCCTGCGGACTTTATGGTCCATTCACGAGCTCCATTCACCATAATGATCCGGATTGTTTTATCTCGAAACCGACCACTGCCCCATGGATTCTGCCAGAACCGCTACTACCATCTGATTGAGGCTGGTCCCTTCCATCTCCGCCCGCACACTCAGCTGGCGGTGCAGCGATTTGGGCACACGGACCAGGAATTTACCGCTGTACTCCTTCTCCTCTTCCGGCATTGGCTCAGGTACAGGATCGCCATTTTCTATCGCTGCCTGGATCCATACGCGCTTCGCATCCTCAAGGAGCGATTCAAGTCCTGAAAAATCGTCGGAGGCCGTCATGCAGCCGGGCAGCTCAGGAACAACAGCCGTGTAACCCTGCCCCTCTTCATCAGGAAAGATCCCAATCTTATAGGGCAGCTGCATATAATATTCAAGCGATTTAGATGTCATCTTCATTCAACTCCATTAATAAATCGATACTCACGAGTACCTTTTTGACAACCTTGGTAAATATTTTCCGGGGGATGGTCAGCATACCGCCTGGCAGCTGCGGATGTCTGAAACAACGGTGGCTCCCGCTTCCACCCTGCTCAACGTAACCCAGCGAAAGAAGAACACTGATAATATCTTCTCCCGAGACGTTGCGTGGATTGCTGCGGATCCGGTCTATCTTTTTCTGGGTTTCCCCATCTTTCCCCTTTGTTATTGACAATGATACTACATATAGTATCATATATCAACAATTTACTTTATATTACAGCACCCTGATCAGGAGATTATTCTGTCCATCAGAACACCTCAGATCCGGACGGGACAGCATCATGGCCCAAGGAGACCCGGTCTGGATACTGGTGCGGCTGTGTGATTGAGGATTCTTTCAGTATCCAGACCGGGTCTCCACTACACAGAACGCACATTCCCATCGGTAAAAGCGGATGGTTTTACCACACCCAGTTGCAATATCGCGATACCTAAAAACGATATTACCTCATTCAAGTGCAATATTCCGTGACTCAAGGGCTTTATCGCATACGCTAAATGTAATACTTCGGGACACAAGAGTAATATTGCCTGACTCAAACGAGATATAGCCTGACAAAAGAGTACTATTCCATGACTCAAGAGCGAAAGTGTATGCGCTGAAGGGGATATCACGTGACCTGAATTCGATATCACGTTTGCCGGAGCCAGTTTCCCCGCATCCGGAATAGCCAAAGGCGTTAATACAGGCCATCACAGAGTCTCAGAGAAAGATCCTCAGCTTCCACCGATATAAATTTCCACCCCTGCGACCTGGTCTGCCGTTCCAGGTGCTTGATTTTCCAATACAGCGACGAACTGAAAAAGAATCAAGACAGGTACCATTCGCACGGCTGCCCTCACAAAACAGAGCGCCGGCCTGCGCTGCAAGCAGCTGTTGAAGTGGCGGGTTCCACGGCTCACACCTGAAACAGCAAGCTGCAGGATTCAGAGGATTCTCATGATTGGAAAGGTACCTGGAACCTGCCCGGACGATTTCCCTGAACCCCCTCTTCTGACTGTACGGGTCAGTAAATCCCCACCCTCATGTTTTTTCAAGCCGGGTTGTGGTGAGAGCAGGGAACGGTCGCGACCGTTCCCTGCATCAAACCCGACGAGAAATATGCTGAAGCCCCCGGCAGGAATAAGCAAGCCACAGGGAAAAAACAGCTTCGCGAAATTGACCCGTTTTCACTATGGCCTGTCAGGATAAGAATCGGCATCAGAATATCCCTCGTTCGATATTGTGAGACTTATCATACCCACGGCTCTCCACATCCTCCTCGCGATGACATAACAGGAAAAGGGCGGCAGACCTTCCACCCCGGCAAGCTGTGAAAAGGCTTCCCGTTTTCCAATGCCTCTTATCCTCATTTCAGTCGTACCAGAGATCCTTCGCAGGCTCGGATGACAAAATCAGAAGAGGGCAGGCCTTATTTTATCCTCTATCGATCCATTTCCCTCGGGAGAACCCACCCCATACAGGCAGGCCCTCAACCAGAGACCCGTCACAACACAATGTATTTGATCAGCATAATCCATTCAATCTGTGTAATCTGTGGTTCTGTGGTCCAGCGCATCCTTTCATACCAACCGGACAGTTGGCACTCCTTGTCAGCTCTCCCGGGGAACTGTCCCGGCACCCGATAAAAATCCTCCTGCCCTAGACCCGGCAGGAGGTGATCTGTTTATTTGGAAATAAATATTGAATAGCTTTATCCGTTGGCCATAATGCGGATGCGCAGGTCCCCCTCCGGGGTATGCACACTCACTTCCTCGCCCGGTTTCTTACCCAGGACTGCCCGTCCTACCGGAGATTCATTCGATATACGGCCTTCACGCGGGTTCGCCTCGGCACTGCCGACCAGCATGTACTCCTCGTCCTCGCTGTCGCCAATCTTCAATCGTATCCGGCTGCCGATAGTTACGGTATCAACAGCAGGCGCAGTTGTGATAATCCGGCCGCGAGAGAGCACATCCTGGATCTGTACGATCCGGCTTTCCAGCATGGCAATTTCATTCTTTACCGCTTCATACGCAGGATCCAGGTCTTCAAAGGATAGCCCTTCAGCGGATATCGATTCAAGCTCTCTGCTCAACTCAGGCCTCATTTTCAAAAGCCCTTCCAATTCGGCTTCCAGCTTGAGCTTGCCTTCCTGTGTCAGATACACTTCTTTGTTCATACCTCTCCCCGGTTTTTTCTGAGATAAAAAACACCGCTCCATCCACGGCAGTTTATTATCCACGACATTTTTTCAGGCAGATCATAATGAAAGAAGGGCATAAAAATGTGATATTTTTGTATTAATTCTGTATGAAAATATTCCGCACTACGCCATATATAGACATGGATCCGAGAATCAACGGACCATTCAAGAGAGGCCGGTGCATAAAAAACGATCTCCCTGATCGAGTTTTATGATTAGATAGATTTACAATGGTTTTGATACATCTTTTATGCGCATTTATAATACGCGTAGGATAACATCCGTCCGAAACCAAGTTGTTTGGAGGCTTTTTATGGTTTTCGGCAGTTGCCCGGACTGCGGTGTGGATCTTGCAGTCGGGCTGGAACCTTTCCTTGGGCAGCAGATTACCTGCTTGAACTGCGGTGCGATGTTACAGGTAACTTCTACTGAGCCCATCAGTGTGGACTGGTCAGATCATGATCTTCTCGAGTACGAAGAGGAAGACGATGGCCGATTCGAAGAAGAGAATGATGATTTTAAAGAAGTGTGGCGCCGAACACGCCACCAGAGGGCACGCGAGGATCGATAATTCCCACCCCAACTTCCAGTAAATTAAAGTACTTGATACAGGCCCAGAACCCGGCCCGGGAATCCTGGCCTGTTTCCCTGCGCCTATATACTGCCCCAATCCCCTGTCCGGCGTGATCGGGATTTCTTTCCATAGATAAAAGAACCAGGGAGAAAAATTCACTCTCCCTGGCCTCATTTACCTGCGTTGGAAATAGAACACCGCCGCTTCCTGTTACACAGCGTTGTGTAGGGTGTCCCAGGCGGGCTCCTCCGCTGTCGGATATTTCCTCTCCATACGCTCCACAGCCGCATCAAGGATCGCTTTCAACATTTCCTGGTAGGATAATCCGGCCAGGTTGGCCATTTTAGCCAGATGCCCATCCCAGCACCACCCGGGATTCGGGTTCACCTCAAGCAGATGCGGTACACCCTCAACATTCAGGCGCCAGTCAAATCGGCAGTAATCCCGACAACCCAGACGGCCAAACAGCCGGACACAATCATCCACAAGTCTGTTATGCACGTCTTCCGGTAAATCTGCCGGAATAGACCGCAGCTTCCAGTAGGGAGAATCAGACTGCCATTTTGCCTCGTATCCACATATCGCAGGCAGCCCCTCCGGCAGACTTGAATAATCCTCCTGAATAACGGGAAGAACCATGTACGGCCCTGGAGGATTGCCGATAATACCCACGGTGATCTCCGCACCAGGAAGGAACTCTTCCACCAGAAATGGACCTCTGTATTCATAACGTTCCTGGACCTGATGAATGACGGTTGTCAGATCCTTTTCCGAGTAGATCAGGGAAAACTGATCGATGCCATAGCTTGAATCACCGCAGTTGGGTTTAACGATCCCGGGAAGAGGAACTCTGCCTTTAAACGAAGCCCTGGTCGATCTGTGATTCTCTCCCTCCACAAACACACCGCGTGGAATCTGTATCCCCATTTGCTCCGCAGCACCACGCACGAGTGATTTGTCGTAACACGTGGCCAGGCATTTCGGCTCTGCGCCCGTATAGGGAATATGAAGCATATCCAGAAGTGCTGGAACGTGAAGTTCCTTAAAAGGATCGTTCTCAAACCCCTCATCACACAGGTTAAAAACCAGATTCTGCTCCCCGCGATGGCGCATCATTTCTTCAATCAGGGTTTCATGATTATCCAGATAAGAAAAAGAGAAGTCCGAAAGGCCTTCCAGGTTTACGCGCAGCTGACGAATGGTGTCAAAATCATCCTCATCAAAAACCTGTGCGGGCTTGATCCGGTCTGTCCGGCGGGGATCTCCGAGGAAAACCTGAACGCTTTTTGGTATATAAGGTTTAAGCGTATCCAGTGCGGGCTTTTCTTTCTCCGCCTGCGCCACCAGGATCAACCGCTGTGCCATCATCCCAAGATCCTGGTTGCGTCTGGAAACCGGTCGAAACGTGGCAGCCTGATTGCAGGTAAAACCCAGCTCCTCAAGCCTTGCAATCATCGCCTCGCGTGCGTACAGACGCTCCGCATAGAACTGGTCTTTCAAAACGCCTTTCTGTGTGTGGCAGATCACTTCCCGCGAGATAAGGCGTTCGCTGTCTTCTGACAGCTGCCGCTCACGACAAACAAAATGGTTTTTATCCAGCCATTCCCAGGAACGCGGTTCGTAATGGGAGCGTAGAAAATCTCCATCCGTGATATCAAGTACCAGTTTTCCGCCGGGTACAAGCACACGATAGATTTCGCTGAGGACCCGGCTGTCATCGTTCTCTTGTTCAAAATAACCGAAGCTGTTCCCCAGGAGGGTTACAACATTGAGCTCGTTTGCCTTCCAGGGAAGTTTGCGTGCATCCCCTTCCCGAAAACGGATAGGCGTATTCTGCTTTTGCGATTCCTTGCGTGCCTTCTGTATCAGGTAGGCGGATCTATCCAGCCCCTGGATATTCCAGAAACCACGCCGGTAGAACTCAAAACAGTGCCTGCCCTGACCACAACAGAGATCCAGAATCTTATCCTCCGGTGTAAGATTTGCCTGCTTTAAAATCAGATCAACCTCATTGGCGGTCAATTCTTCATCAGTGACAACATCTGAATCTGTACGCAGATAATAGGAGTTGAACAGCTTTCGCCACCAGTCATGTGGAACCAGCTCTTCCAGATCGGTTACAGGGCCATAGCTATGGGGTGAAATCGTTTTTTTCTCCCCCTTCATTTTTTTTGTACTGATTTCAGGATTCATCTTCTCCTTTTCCTCAACTTGCAAAACCTTTCAAGGTTTATTAGACAGCTGCCGTCTGATCTCACGGCACGTTTACCTGTCGGTTCCGGGATCACTTCAGATCAGTGCCAAAATTCGCTGCGCCGAAAACGGCTGCCTCGTACGGAAATTCCAGGACTTTCAAACAGATCCTGTGCGCTGTTGGAAAGCACAAGCGGATCGGTTGACACCACATACATTTTCCGCTCACAGGCAGGGCAGCAAATCACCTCTCCGGCAAAAAACGGTGCCTCTCGGTGATAAATTCTCCCACATTCAACACACTCGATCTGTCTCATCCACTAACGTCTCCTTCTCACATGGGAAAATCCAGGGTTCGAATCTTTTTTAAACCATATCGCTGTGCATCAACCTGCCCTGGTTTATTTACGGAAGCAGCGCCTGCATGCTGCTCCTTCAGGTAGTTCCTGAATCAGGCTGTCCGGAAACATTGCCCCGAAGAATATTTCCAAAATCTGATAGCAAGAGTACTGCGAATTCGAGAAATATGTGTACTGAAAGTGTGGTAAAAGCCGATAAAATGACGATAAAACAGGAAAATCGCGTGTTAAAACCACGCGATTTCTTCTTACGAACCAGTAAACTAAAGATTTCAGGATCTCAGTTTGAATCGTTAAGAAACCGGTATCCGACGCCAGGAATGGTTTCGAGAAAATGATCAGTTTCGAATAATTCGATCTTCTTGCGCAGCCTGCTCATCAAGCCCCGTACCAGGTCCCGGTTACCTTCGCCACTATATCCCCATACCCGCTCGACAATAACCTCTGTTGGTACAACCTGTCCAGGGTGAGTCATCAGGGTATACAACAGTCTGAACTCAAGCTGGGTCAGGCGGATTGGTTCTTCCCCCTCTCTCGTCACCATATGGGCTGCTGAATCGAGCTCGATTTGCTTCTGCTTTAACGATGGCAGAACGTAATAGGGAACCGATGAACTGCGCCGCATTAACACCCGGGCCTGTGCTGCCAGTACCCGGGCTGATACCGGCCTCTGCAGCACAATGTCCACCCCTGCCTCCATCAGCGCACAGAAATCCGCCTCAGGCAGGGGATCCAGCACCATCAATACCGGAGAATGACTTATAGATCGTATCTTTTCCATTTGCTTGAATGGGATCGTGGTCCCATTCAACGCCAGTACGATACAATCAAATGGTTCCTCACTCCATGAGCTTACCATCTTCGAAACATCCGTACTGATGTTCACGGCCATACCCGTCCGGCGCAGAATGAATGAAAATATTTCCTTCTCATCAATATTATCTGCTATCAAGATGCATTGCATGGCTTCCTCCAATGCCTTTTTACATCAGATATTAACTGGTTCAGTTTAACCCCGTTCTAAAAACCGGGAAACCTGAAAAACGGTTTAAGATTACGGCTGCCTTCAATGACTACATCCTCATACAGGTATTTGCCAAATCTATTGAGACAATCCTGACACCCATTTTACACTTACTTTGCACGCGGCTGTACTACTATGCAACCGAAATTCAATCCTCATTGGAGGTTACCAATGGAAATGGGCTTTTGTCCTGAATGTGATGCCGATATTGCAGTAGGAAAAAAACCTTTTGTCGGTCAAAAAATGACCTGTCCGAACTGTGGTGCTTTTCTGCGGATTATCTCTCTTTCACCAATCGAAATCGATTGGGCAGATGATGATATCGACGATTACGATGATGATGCGGAGGATGTGGAAGACGACGACGATTGGTAGACTGATTTTCACAACACCACCGAAAAGTAATGGGGCTGTCCTGAAAAATCAGTGCAGCCCCTTGTGTTAACCCATTCTCCCCAACTTTGCCGGGGAGGATGCATACAGTCAATGGTATGTCTTCCTTATCCGAAGGAGGATCAGCGTTCCGGGCATGTGGGAGAGCCCTCCTGCCACACCCTCTCCTATAGAAAAAGCCATACGGAACCGTTCGGGCGCGTTCCAAAGGCTCCTCCAATCTGATTAATTCTTCGGATCCAGATCCCAGCTGTATCAGAAGGTATCTGTGGATCCCGCCCCAACAGCGGCTGTACACTCTCTGTCTTCTACCCCATGTTGTCCCTGTTACTATGAACCAGAATAAAGCCACTGACAACATGTACTCCCCCCGCCCGTTCTGATAAAGAACCATAAACCCCTTGCAAACGCAACGTATCAATCAGCCCGATCAGTAATCTGTTATCCTCAGCGCAATCAGCGGTTCAATACCAGGCGGCTTCTCTACCAACCGTTTTCATCCAGTGACAGGAATTCGGATTCAACCGGCGTTTCAGGTTTACCAAAGTATGCAGTCAGTCTCTGTGGTTCCCCCATATCACGCCGGACGATCCTGAGAGCATTATCCCTGGAAAAATCCGGGCGCACTACCCACTGTACAAGTTTGATCCAGCCATCCGCTATTTCAATACCAGTGATAGAGCGCGGGAAAACGCAGCTCCCCGTATTGAAATACGGTACGCTGCCGGGGACAGGCAGGCGCGGACGGTGAGTATGGCCACACACCAGCGCCTGGTCGTTCTCCTGCGCCCAGTGAATCAACTTGCGCTCAATGCGCCGCCTCTTGTGAACACTCTCTGCCGGGCTGTTGGGGTTTTGCACTGCTATGAGCTGCAGGTTTCGCCAGATAAAACGAGTGAACAGGTAGCCCACAGGCCATAATGTGTCGTTAAACCAGTCTCCCTGATGGCCGTGAACAAGGAACAGGCTTGCGCCACTTGGTTGGTGGTCCAGAAACAACCCTTCATGAACAGTTATTCCCGGGAAAAGCGGATCCCATCTGCCATACATGTTTTCGATTTTCTCGTGGAAGTCTCTTCGGACAACCATCGGATTTCTGCGTGAAATATCATGATTGCCATAGAGTAAATACAGTCGATTGTCCTGATAGAACTGCTTCAGCAGGTTGAAGATATGGCTGTGGGCACTTCTGATCACGGAAAAGTTGCTGATCTCAAACAACTCATCGCCATCGCCTACTTCAATATAGGTATACCCCTGCTCATAGTAATACTGCAGGGCGTAATACATCAGATTCTGGTTTTGGGCAAAATCATCTGCCCAGCTGTTATCACCCCGATGGCAGTCGCTGAACAGTACGATTCGATCCTGATCTCCAAACTGGATACGATGTGCCGCCGCAGCCACCTGATTCAAACGCTCAAAGACTCCCAAGATAATTCTCCTGTAATACCTTCAACAATGCTTTTTTTCCTTAAATAGAGTCGGAAATTGGCCGTTATTAAATGTGCTCTATCAGGTCTCGGTCCAGCATATTGCCTGTTGAGCGGAAGGGCAGCTTATCTGCGTCATCGGGTGCTGGAGAAGTGTGTTGTGCGGCAGGATCCCGGGAAAAAACATCGGCGCTGATCCGGAAGTATCCTGGCTTCTACACATGGACATTAAAACCGTTCATCGTCTCGTCCAACGGTACCGTCTCTTCTTCTATTGACTCGACAACTGCCATCGGTGAGCCTTTTGAGCACCAGCGAACCATGCCCTCTACCTGTTCTTCTGTACCTTGAAAGAAACCAGCAACACTGCCATCCGGCTTGTTTCGGATCCAGCCTTTCACCCCCAGGCGGAGCGCCTGTTGATACGCATAGTATCGGAATGAAACACCCTGCACCCGGCCATGAATCCGTACCCGGACTGCTTTCTCCTCCATGGAAACCTCCAACGGTATATCCGCCACACATGCACCCTCTATGCGTGTTCTTCTGGTTCCTTCTTTTCAAGCATAACCCATTTCCCAACATTGTAAACCGCCACCTGGCTTAACAAGCTCCACAGCAGCACAAGTTCAACTACTCCGAAGCTGATCCACATCCAGACAGTAAAATGCTCGGATGCACTGTTCAGGCGTTCACCGGTATCCGTTATTAGGGAGGCCAGTGAGTCCAGCTCCTGATCCAGGTTTTGCAGGTTTTCACTGTAGGGTGACAGCTGTTCCGCCAGCAGTGCCAGCGAGTCCGCTGTAGTCACCAATTCATCGGTAGAATCAAGCAGCGACTGGCTGACATCCTGCATCGACTGCGAAACCGGATCCAGGCTCTCTGCCACACCGGAAACAGCTTCATCCATCGGCTGTTCCGGATCATACTCCACACCTGTGATAAAACTGATAGCGTCCATGGCCCGCAGCATGGAATCAATTTCTCCGGAAGCCGCTTCGACAGCCTCCAGCGCCGCGCTGGTATTCTCCAATGTTTCCGGGATCTGCTTATTCAGCAGGACATAAGCCGTGCTGCTGAGTTCCTGTGCTTCCTCAAGACTGCCGGAAGCGCCCTCCAGCGTTGTCACAACCGTTTGAAGCACTTCAGCCAGGCCTCCCACGGCCTCAGCTGCCTCTGCCAGCCCACCTCCGCTGGCCGTAAGCAGATGCGCTGCCTCCCCCACTGCAGCCTGCAGCCTGCTCCGGTAGCGCGCAACTGCGAATGGAGCAGCAAGCATCAGCAGCAGACAGAAAACCACTCCCAGCATACCCGCCGTGCTTACCGCAGCACTCAGCCATTGGCTCGAACGTTGTTCAACCTTCTCCTCGCTGTTTTCTTCAGTCATCCTATCCCTCCCATCCAGGTACTCACAGTCTACATCAGCTGCTTTCTCCCGGTTCCTGGCGCCGGTCCTCGCCTCTTTCTCCGGCTTTCCTTTGCTGTCCCCCAACCGTGTTAAGATCCCCCAGCCTTACAACCATTTTCGCCTGCGGAAATACCACAGCATCAGAAGAAGCACCACTCCGATCACGCCCAGCACCACGTAATAGCCATAACGCCATTGCAGTTCGGGCATATTGACAAAGTTCATCCCATACAGCCCCGTAATGAACGATACCGGAATAAACAGGGTGGAAATGATCGTCAGAACCTTCATCACATCGTTAAGGCGGTTGCTCACCATCGAGAGATGTACATCCACAAGGCCCATAACCATTTCACGGTAGGTTTCAAGCGTGTCAAGGATGCGCAGGACATGGTCCGATACATCGCGCAGATACAGTCGGGCAGCATCGCTGATCCAGTCTACATCCTCACGCGACAGCCATACAACCACGTCCCGCAGCGGCCATACTGACTTCCGGAACCAGAACAATTGACGGCGGCAGGTATGGATTCTCTCAATCGTGCCGGTATCGGGGTTGGTCAGATTTTCTTCTTCCAGGTCCTCAATCACTTCTCCATACTTGTCCAGGATCGTGAAATACTCATCAACCACAGCATCAATCAGTGAATACAGCAGGAAGTCCAGTCCTGCCAGCCGCAGGTGGCCTACAGGATTCTGCAGCCGGGCGCGCACACCGTCAAAAACATCCTTCCCGGCTTTTATATCCTCCTGAAAAGTAATCAGAGTGTCTTTCGCTACAATAAAGCTGACCTGCTCCTGGTCCACTGATCGGGAATCTGCATCCCAGGAAAACATATTCAAGACAAGAAACAGGAACGTACTGTATGGCTCAATCTTCGGACGCTGCCTGGTGTGCAGGATATCTTCCACAACAAGAGGGTGGATATCCAGCTCGCTGCAGA
The DNA here is from genome assembly GCA_016927115.1 of Anaerolineales bacterium. Taxonomy (GTDB): domain Bacteria; phylum Chloroflexota; class Anaerolineae; order Anaerolineales; family E44-bin32; genus JAFGNH01. The sequence continues at coordinate 11,238 of JAFGNH010000136.1, forward strand.
TTGTCTCAACAAGTTCCTGGTTCTCTATGCCGTCCACATTCAACCAGGTAACAAAACCTGGCTGTTGCAGCGGAAAAATATCTGCAGGAGCCTGGGTTTCGATAACCTGCAAATCCTTCTCCGGCGCAAACCTGTAAACCGTAAGCAAAGGTGATGGATTCAAAGAAACCACGGTCATAATTTTTCCCGAAACCCCTTTCCAGAATGTTTTTCCCGAATCATAATTACCTTATCCCCTGTTCCGGTTTTGTGCAAACGGGGATGGATATCTGATTGTCTTTTAGGAACTGTTTCTCCCGCACGGGAACACACCACTAAACCTCCTGTCCGGACAGGGAACGTAGTGAATAGATGTATTGTGAACATAATTCGGGCGACTTGTAGGGGCAGGATTCACGGTCGATGGAGAAAAAAGGGCAATCCTGATTGTCAGGTACTGGAAGAAAACTGGTTGTTCGCCGGCAATCCTGCCCGTTGAGAATTGAAAACCTTTCAAAACTAATTAGAGTGCATCACCGGGTTATGCTATTCGGGCAGGATTGCCGGCGAAATGTCTGAACAGGCAAAATTGGACTTATAGCGATTGCGCTTTCGGGAATGAAGCCTGTGAAATCTGCCCACACAGGTTTTTATCCTGGTGGATCATTCAAGGGCTGGAATGAATGATGAATATTGATGTATGCTGATCAAACAACCTGCTTGAAGTGCTCATCATGTCCCCGGTCTATTCAGGGGAAACGGGGGAGGTTATTCCTGGCGGGTGGAGGGACAGGGCTAAGCACGGAGTATAGCAGCTAAATAAAAAGAGGCTGTCTTTTCAAACAGCCTCTCTGTAAATCAAACGAACGGTACTTCAGGGAAGCCACATGCTGGCTTTTTCCGCCAGCGCCAGTACCGTCCCGGGGAAGATACCCAACAGCAGTGTCGCCAGCGCAGTAATCCACACAGTTGCCTGCAGCCACACATTACGGCGCAGCTCCGGTTCACCAGGCTTCATAAACATGTTGACCACAACGCGAAGGTAGTAGAATGCAGAAACCAGCGAGGTTGCAATACCAATCAAGGCCAGCCACAATAAATCAGCGTCCAGTACTGCCTTGAAAATGAAAAATTTGCCGGAAAAACCAACCGTGGGCGGTACACCTGTAAGTGAAAGCAGGAAGACAGCCATGGCCACAGCCAGCCAGGGACTGCGGCTGAAGAGTCCGTTATAATCGTCGAGTTTCAGGCCATGTGCTTCTTTCTTTTCGAGTGTGATCACCACACCCCAGGCTCCCAGATTGGCTACCCCATAAGCCATCAGGTAGAAAACGGCACCGGTGATAGCCGAAGCTGTAACACCTGCTTTTGCAGCTGCCGGCAAGATCATCAGCATATAACCGGCATGAGCGATGCTGGAGTACGCCAGCATTCGTTTTATGTTGTTCTGGGCAATAGCAGCAATATTTCCCCAAATCATGGTTGCTGCAGCAATTACTGCCACAAGCAGCCCCCAGGTTCCAGCCAGATCCGGGAATGCGGTAATAAAGACCCTCAGCAGCGCTGCAAACCCGGCTACTTTTGCACCCACGGACATAAAAGCCGTCACCGAACTCGGCGCGCCTTCATACACATCCGGCGTCCACATGTGGAACGGAACTGCAGCCACCTTGAATCCCAGTCCTACGAGAATCATACCCGCACCGGAGAGCAAGAGTGCCATCTCAGCTTCCTGTGCCCGCACCACTTGAGCAATTCCCTCGAAACCAACAGAAGCGGTGGCGCCATAAACCAGTGCGATCCCGAATGCCAGAAAACCCGAGGAAAAAGCACCCAGCAGGAAATATTTTAAGGCAGATTCTTCCGATGCTGGTTTCGGCCTGGCAAAACCGGAAAGAACATACAACGGAATGGAAAGCACCTCAAGGGCGAGGAATATCATTACAAGATTGGTCGCCTGCGACATGATGAGCATACCGGCAAGCGTAAACAGCAGGAGGACGTAGTATTCACCGCGCTCGATCCCTGTCCGGCGAATATAGTCAAATGCCTGTGCAATTGCTATCAGCCCACTCAGCAGGAACAACACCTGCAGAAAGCCTGCGAAACCATCGGCGACAATCATGCCGTCCGGGCTGATAACCTGTGCACTTGTCTGGAGCAGACCGACAAGCAAGGCTGCCACAATACCCACAGCTGCCAGCTGGGCCGTGATCGCCTCCCATTTCCGCGGGATAAAAAGGTCAATCAATAACAACGCGCATGCCCACACAATTAGAATCAATGCCGGGAGCATCGCGGAAAGCATCATTCCATCCATGGTTTATTTCACCACCATTGCTGCTGCCTGAATGGCCTGTACTACATGGTCCACGGCAGGTGAGATCAGGTTGAAGAACGGTTTCGGGTAGAGCCCGATCCAGAAAATCAACACAATCAGCGGCAGCAGCGTGAGCACTTCACGGGCATTGATATCTTTTAAGGCTTTGTTTTCTTCCTTATCAAGCTTTCCCAGGAACAGTTTCTGGAACATGAACAGCATATAAATTGCAGCCAGGATTACACCACCGGCTGCCAATCCGGTGAACCAGGGGGAGCCAATCGCTTCCGATCCGAATGAGCCGAGCAGGATCGTGAACTCGCCTACGAAGCCATTCAGTCCCGGCAGCCCCATAGAGGACAGCGTAACGATCAGCGCCAGCGTACCATATACCGGCATGATCTTCCACAGACCACCAAACGCGTCCATTTCCCGTGTATGCCGGCGTTCATAGATCATTCCGACAATAATAAAGAGGGCGCCTGTGCTGAGGCCATGGTTGATCATCTGAAGGATGCCGCCCTGGATGCCCTGAGAATTGAGTGCAAATAAACCGAGCATGACAAAGCCCAGGTGGCTGACAGATGAGTAGGCAACCAGTTTCTTCACATCTTTCTGCGAGAATGAAACAGCAGCACCATACAGGATACCGATAACAGCCAACCCCGCCATCCACGGCGCAAACTTCACTGCTGCTTCAGGGAACAACGGCAGGTTGAAGCGCAGGAACCCGTAGGTTCCCATTTTCAGCATAACACCGGCCAGGATCACAGAACCCGCTGTCGGCGCTTGCACGTGGGCGTCCGGCAGCCACGAGTGCAGCGGCCACATCGGCACCTTGATCGCAAAGGCGGCCGCGAAGGCAAGGAACAGCCAGGTCTGGATATCAGCAGGAATTGATCCGGTTGTTACCAGGTCCGGTACAGAGAAGGTATCCGCCGAGATTCCCAACCAGATAATCGCCAGCAGCATCAGCAGCGACCCGGCCATCGTATAGAGGAAGAACTTGATTGCAGCATACATGCGCTGCGGCCCACCCCAGATCCCGATCAGGAAGTACATCGGCACAAGGCTGAATTCCCAGAAAATGTAGAACAGGAACAAGTCCTGAGCCAGGAAAACACCGGTCATCCCGACTTCAAGCAGCAGGAAAAAGGCCATAAAAGCCTTAACCCGCTCCTGAACCGCACTCCAGGTCGACAGGATGGCGATAGGAGTAAGGAACGTTGTCAGCAGCACGAGCAGAATGCTCAAGCCATCCAGACCAAGGTGGTATTCGATGGTCCAATTAGCAATATGGATCCAGGACAGCCGGGTCACCAGCTGCAGTTCCGGATTGGAGGCATCGAACATCGACAGCATCCAGAGCGAAAGGCCGAACGTTGCACCAGAGAACAGGAATGCAGTCCAGCGCATCGCAGTGGAGCGTTTTTCGGGGAGCACCAGAATCACCAGTGCGCCCAGAAGGGGGAAGAAAGTAACCAGAGTTAACATCCAAGCATTCATAAGCATCCTCTGCCAGGATCAGGCAAATAAGAAATAGGAAAGCACGAGTATTACACCAACAAAAACCGACAACGCATACGAGCGCACATAGCCTGTTTGCAGCTTGCGCAGACCACTTGCAGCGGCTGCCGCCGATTTCGCCAGTGAATTAAACCCGGCATCGATTACACGCAGGTCGAAACCCTGGGCCAGAAAACCTGTCAGGGCTTTAAAACTGCGAACCAGAACGGAATCATGGAACCAATCATGCCAGAAGCGCCAATCGACGTTATCTGCCAGGAAAGCAGCAAGCCTGTTGTATGTATTTACAAACAGCAGCTGGTACAGCTCATCCACCCACCACTTATGTTCCATGCCCGCAAAGACGGGCCCAAGTATCTTGCGCAGTGGGTCCGGCTGCCCTTTTGTCATCGGTTTTTTGCCATAGAGCTGCCAGGCCAGGGCGATGGCGAGCAGCGCCAGCACGGTGGAAACAAGCGCCACTGTCACATTAAACTCCGGCACATGCAAATGGCCGAGGGTATGTTCCAGCCAATGGGTCAGGCTGTGAACGCCAGGCAGATTGAGAGCCCCCATCAACACGGCACCGGCAGCCAGCAGCACCAGTGGTGTGGTCATCACCTTTGGATTTTCCGGTGCGTGTTCTGCTGCATCTGATCGCGATTCACCGAAAAACACCATCAGAATCTGGCGGCCCATATAGAAAGCTGTAAATACAGCTGCGATCGCCAGCAGCAGATACACACCAAAATTGACCTGACTTGCATCCGCCAGAATTTCATCCTTCGAGAAGAACCCTGCCAGCGGTGGAAGCCCGGCCAACGCCAGTGCGCCGATCAGATATACCTTGTAGGTTGTTGGCATCCGTGAACGCAGGCCGCCCATATTCCGCATGTCATTTGGATCGAAACCGTGATCGTCGTGGCCGTGTGCGGTATGGTGGTGTCCATGCTCGATACCCTGGATCACTGAACCTGCGGAGAGGAACAGCAGCGCCTTGAAAAAGGCGTGTGTGATCAGATGGAACATGCCTGCCACATAAGCGCCCATCCCCACGGCTGCAACCATAAAACCAAGCTGGCTGATCGTCGAATAGGCCAGCACTTTCTTGATATCAAACTGGCCAACTGCGATCGTTGCAGCAAACAGGGCTGTCGCTGCGCCGACCCAGGCAACCACATTGGCTGAGCCGGGCGCAAGATTAAACACCGCTGCATTGCGGGTGACCATGTAAACGCCTGCTGTAACCATCGTAGCAGCATGGATCAGTGCTGAAACCGGTGTCGGGCCTGCCATTGCATCCGGCAGCCACACAAACAACGGGATCTGAGCCGATTTCCCCGTCACACCCAGCAGCAGGAACAGCGCAATAATCGCAACAACACCGGTATCCGCCGATCCGCTTTGAAGCTGGGCGGCGATCTCATCAAACTGCAGGCTGCCAAAATTCCAGAATGTGAAAAACATCGCCATCAGGAAACCGAAGTCGCCGATGCGGTTGACAATGAATGCCTTTTTCCCTGCTAGCGCATTGGCTATCCCGCCCTCACCGAAGTCATACCAGAACCCGATCAGGAGGTAGGAGCAGAGCCCCACCCCTTCCCATCCGACAAACATCATCAGCATGTTGTCTGCGGAGACCAGGATCATCATGGCAGTTACAAACAGGTTGAAGAACACAAAGAAACGTGTATAACGCCCTTCATCCTCATGGAACCGCACATCAGCGTGCATGTAGCCGATCGCGTAAATATGGATCAGCGTGCTGACCCCGGTGACCATCATCATCATCGCCACCGACAGTGTATCCAGCCGCATTGTCCAGGATACATCCAGCGCGCCTATGCTGATCCAGTCGGCAATCGGCACCTGGAGTGCTTCATGCTCCACACGCAGCACAAAAAACTGCAGCACAGATACTACAAAAGCCAATCCTACCGCAGACGATGCCACCACGCCGGTAAACCGTTCACCAAGCCGGCGTCCGAATGCGAGATTGATCAGCAGGCCTGCCAGAGGCAGGAATATGATCAGCGGAGCAAGTCTACTTAGCATACCCGTCCTCCGCTTTCAGATCACAAATCTGCATGCTTCCCTTCCCAATTCTCACGGTTGATCCACTCCCTTAACCACTGAGTGACTTCAGCTCATCGATATCAATACTCTTTTTCGTCCTGAAAATGGTAACCATCAGCGCCAGGCCAATGGCCACTTCTGCCGCAGCAGCGGCAATCAGGAAAAACACAATAACCTGTCCATCCAGATTCTGGAACGAACGCGCAAAGGTGATGAAAATCATGTTCGCCGCATTCAGCATGAGTTCAATGGACATGAACACCACGATCGCATTACGCCGGATCAGCACACCAAGCACACCAATGGTGAAAAGGATGCCGGCCAGTACCAGCACGTAGTTGACCGGAATATTCATTCAGCCTCCTTTTCATTTCTGCTGAGAATGATTGCGCCTACCATGGCTACCAGCAGCAGGATCGAAGTGAGCTCAAACGGCAGGGTGTAACTATCGAACAATAAACGCCCGATTTCTGCCGGGCTGCCAAAATCCTGCCCGACCGTACCCGCAGCGGTCATAACTTCCGGTTTTTTAACCATGAAGTAATAGACCAGTTCCACCAGCAGTACCAGCCCTGACAATACAGCAACGGGTGCCTGCCAAGGAAGGTTGCGGCCTTTTGCGGCGGACTCAGCTCCGAGCAGCATAATGACAAACAGAAACAGCACCATGATTGCGCCGGCGTACACCGTGATCTGTACCATGGCAACAAAAGCTGCGTTCATCAGCAGATACAGAACCGCCACTGCAAGGAAATTCAATGCAAGGAAAAGGGCGGAATGCACTGCGTTCCTGCTCAGCAGCATGCTGAGTGCAGTCACAACAGCGACAACAGCCAACCCGAGAAAAAGGATTAAATCAGTACTCATCGATGTTCCTTCAATTCTTCCCTTTTTTTACTGCCCCACTTCATGACGGGTCTTCCATGTCAGGAATCGCCCGATCAAAACTTCCCGGTTCGACAACCTGTGGAGTAGGCTTTCCGCCCTCCGGAGCCGGGACCAGCAGCTGATCTTTACCATAAATAGCATCACGCCGGTCTGTGTAGGTCAGTTCGTAACTGTGTTTCAGAACAATCGCTTCCGTAGGGCAGGCGTCGGCACAGTATCCGCAGAAAATGCAGCGCAGCATGTTTATTTCATATGTGCTGGCGTAACGCTCGCCCGGCGAGTACCGTTCCTGATCGTTATTCTCCGATGCTTCCACAAAAATAGCATCAGCCGGACAAGCTGCTGCACAAAGTGCACAACCGATACATTTTTCCAATCCGTTGTCATATCGCTCCAGCACATGCCGGCCTTTAAACCGTTCACGCACCGGGCGCTTCACTTCAGGATACTGGTAGGTCACTGTAGGCCCAAGCAGCGCTTTCAGCGTGATCGATAAGCCCCGTAAAAGCTCAAGCACCCCTCTAAGCATGCATCAGCCTCCCACCGCCACAATAACGACCGCTGTTACGACTATATTCAACAGGGCTAATGGCATTAATACTTTCCATCCCACACTCATCAGATGATCATAACGAATGCGTGGATAACTGGCCCGGATCCAGATCAACATCACAATGATCATCACCACTTTGATTGCAAAATAGATCGGGCCAAGAATCGGCACCTGGCTCACAAAGGGGCCCCAGTAGCCGCCCAGGAACAGCACCGTACCGATGACTGCCAGGACAATAATCTTGACATACTCAGCCATAAAGAACATGGCAAATTTCATCCCGGAATACTCGGTGTGGTAGCCGCCGGTGAGCTCCTGCTCGGCTTCCATCAATTCAAACGGCGCACGGTTGATTTCTGCCGAACCTGCCAGCCAGAATATGATAAAACCAAGCGGCTGCAGCAAGATGAACGGGAGCGTCTGCTGTGCTTCGGTGATCGCCTGCATGCTGAGTGAGCCCGCAATCAGTACCGGTCCCAGAAACGAAAGGCCAAGGGACAGCTCATAACTGACCATCTGTGCCGAAGCCCGGATGCCGCCAAGGAGCGGGTACTTACTGTGTGATGACCAGCCGGCTACAATCACACCATAGACAGCAATCGAACTCACCGCCATCAGGTACAACACACCAACATTCACATCAGGCGCCAACCCGAATGTAATTTCACGACCGAACAGATTCATGGTCGGCCCGAACGGCGCTACCGCCAGGATGATCAGCGTGGGTACCACCATGATCACCGGCGAAAGGTGGTAAAGAACTTTATCCACCTCATCCGGCACCAGCTCTTCTTTGAAAATCAGCTTGATCCCGTCTGCCACCGGCTGCAGGATACCCTGCGGCCCGGCACGGTTCGGTCCGATCCGTACCTGGAATTTTGCCAATAACCGGCGCTCAAGCAGCGTCAGGTAAGCAAACCCGGCAAGCAGCACCACGATGATTACGATGGACTTGATAATCCATTCAATCAGCAATCCCCAATCCATACGTCTCCCTGTTATCCGATCCTGAGATCAACCCAGACCGGCTCCAAAACCGCCAGCCCGGAACTCCGGGGCACCATAACAGCGCCCCTGGATAGGTCCGAATTTGCGAAGACCGGAATCCGTTCGCCGGATCCATCCACCTCAATCACGGCCTCCTGATTATCGTTCAGCTTCAGTCGCTGCATATCCTCCGGGTGCATCGCTGCCTGCTTCGCTGCGATCCTGCTTTCCAACAACGTGGAAGGCCGCAGCGTTGTACCCAGATCATAGATCCTGTTCACCGGTACCAGCAGCAGGCGTCCCTCTGCCGCGTTATCTGCCGGAGGTTTGTACCCACCGGAAAAGCCCGCCGCGGCCTGAAGCGCAAGCTGTACACCTGTTCCCTCAACATTGTGATAGGAGTTACCACCATAGTACAGGTCTTTTCCGCCAACATCCGGAATTTGCGGTACCACGGCTGCAAGCGATTGAACATCAACGCCTTCGTATCCCGCGACTGATTCCTGTATTCTCTGCAGAATATCAACAGCAGACCGGATCTTCCAATCCATTTCGAGCTTCTCTGCAAGCCCGGCCAGGATCTGCCAGTCGGCTCTGGCATCGTCGATTGCGTGCAGCGCCTGGTAGAACCGCTGCACCCGCCGTTCACCGGATGTAAACGTCCCGTCGCGTTCGGCAAAGGAAAGAGCCGGTAAGACCACATCAGCAGCTGCGGTGGTCGCCGTCTCAAATAACTCCTGCACGATGACAAAGGACTTTTCAAACAGCGGAGCAAGGGAAGGCTGATCTCCCACCGGATCGGCTGCCAGTACCACCACAGCGCCTGCCTTTTTTACAGCCTGTGCCAGGCCATCCTGCGGGTTTCCAAAACCCATATCCCAGGCGCCCTGTGCATTTGCAGCCTGCCATACTCCCACCATGCCGTTGTTGACCTTACCGGTTTTACCGATTGTATCAATCAAACGGGCACAACCTTCAGCCATGGCCCCGGACTGGACAGTAGTAAGCCCTTCAGCCCCGTAGAATACCACCACATTGTCCGCGGCTTTTAATGCATTCGCAGCTTCGGATGCACCTTCAAGCTGCGGTTGTTTGCCTGCATCGATACCAAGGCCGGCCAGCAGCGCACTGATCCCCAGCAGCGGTTTTTGGAACGAAAAACGCAGTATATGCGCTGCCCAGCGGTCCAGGCTCGTGGAGCGCCCATTGGACACAATCAGAGTTGCACCTCGTTGTGCAGCCTGCTTGACACGCAGCCACCACAACGGCGCATCGTGATACAGATCGCTGGCCAGCACCAGGATCGCATCACCAGTACCAAGATCTGCCAGATTGCTTCCAGGCGCCAGGCCATACGCGGCGATAAGATCACCGCCGGCCATAATTGTATGCTGAGCCAGGTTTCCGCCAAGGCCCTTCACTATCTCGCGCAGGCAGAATAGGTCTTCATTAGCAGCTCTGCCTCCGGCCAATCCCAAAACATTGCCAGATGCAGCTTTCAGTCCCCGAGCTGCCGCAGTCAGGGCTTCATCCCAGGTTGCAGGTACAAGTTTTCCATTTTTACGCACAAGCGGTTCGCGCAGGCGGTTCTCTGCTTCGGCGAAGTGATGGCCGAAGCGGCCTTTATCGCAGATCCAGATTTCGTTAACCTCTTCATTTTGACGCGGCATCACGCGTTTGATCACAATTTTGCCATCCGCCTGGGCTTCACGGCGTGTATTCAATGTGAGATTGCAGCCAACAGCACAATGTGTGCAGATGGAAGCCTGCTTCTGCAGCTCCCAGGGGCGGGCACCGAAGCGGAAATCTGCTGTCGTAAGTGCACCCACCGGGCAGATATCGGTCGTGTTACCGGAGAAAATCGAATCAAAGCCAGGATCGGAACTTGTACTGATCTCAAGCTTCCGGCCGCGGTGGAAAAATCCAATCACCGCTTCACCGGCAATTTCATCCTGAAAACGCACACAGCGCCCGCACTGGATACAGCGTTCTCTGTCCAGAAAGATCAGGTTCCCCAGCGAGACATGTTTGGCCAGATGGTTCTTATCGGAAAACACAAAGCGACTCTCACCAGGACCATGCGCCATTGTCTGGTTTTGCAGCGGGCACTCGCCACCCTTATCACAAACCGGGCAGTCCAGCGGATGAGAGGTCAGCAGGAATTCCACGATCTGATTCCGCCCCTCCAAAGCCTGCGGGCTGTTCACACGCACATCCCAGCCTTCCCCGACCGGTGTGGTGCAGGCTGTTTCCAGCTTGGGCCCATAGCGCAAAACCGGTTTTCCCGACTCATCCAGTGTTGGTTTTCTGGTTTCCCGATCCATCACCGGTCTGCCAATTTCAACCAGACACATACGGCACATTCCCACTGGTTCCATTTTTGGGTGGTAGCAGAACACCGGGATGGAAATGCCTGCCTGTTTGGCCGCATCCACCACCAGGGTTCCCTGCGGAACCTTTACTTCCTTGCCATCAATCGTCAATCGCACCAGGTTATCACTCATACGATGCTTTTATCCTCAAGCTGAAAATCCTCCGGGAAACGTTCCAGGGCTGTCAGCACAGGCGCTGTGGAAAACTCGCCAAGTGCACACAGACATTTATTCTGGATTCCCCGGGCTACGGATTCAAGCAGTTCCACATCAGCACGGGTCCCGTTCTCCGAGTCAATACGCTCCAGCAGTTTGTACATCCAGTAGGTTCCTTCACGGCAGGGCGTACATTTGCCGCAGGATTCATGTTTGAAAAATGCAGCCGTCTTATGAAGAACCTTCTTCATGTTGATACTGTCGTCAATGACAATAACAGAGGCTGACCCCAGGGCAGATCCGAGCTCCTGCACAGCTTCATAATCCATGGGGGTATCGAGCACTTTTTCGGTGGCAGCCAGAATGAGTGAAGAAGCACCGGCCGGCATAATCGCCTTGATCCTGTGCCCCTCCGGAATCCCGCCGCCGTGTTCGAAGATCAGCTCACGAAAGGTTGTGCCGAGTGGGAGTTCATAATTACCGGGTTTATTCACTCGTCCGGAGAGCGAAAAGATCTTCACCCCGGGGCTCTTCTCGGTGCCAAAACCGTGGAACCACTCTGAACCTTTTTCGACAATCGGTGGAAGGTTCGTCAATGTCTCCACATTATTGATTACAGTTGGTTTGCCAAACAACCCCTCTGCAGCCGGGAACGGAGGGCGGAGACGCGGTTGGCCTATCTTGCCTTCTAACGACTCAAGCAGCGCCGTCTCCTCACCGCAGATATACGCTCCTGCACCAAGAGCCACATGGATATCCAGGTGATAGTCTGTACCGAACAGGTTTTTCCCCAGCAGTTTCTGGTCGTAGAGTGCCTTGATCCGTTCTTCCAGCGCATGGGCCAGGTCCCAGAATTCACCCCGGCAGTATACATAAGCAGTGTTGGCTTCTGCAGCATAGGCGCAGATCGCAACGCCTTCCAGGAACTGGAAGGGGTTCTTCTCCAGAATTTCCCGGTCCTTGAATGTACCCGGTTCAGATTCATCTGCATTGGCAACAACATAGCGTGGGTACACACCCCGGGAAAGGAAACTCCATTTCACACCGGTTGGGAAGCCCGCTCCACCCCGTCCGCGCAACCCGGCGGCTTTCACCAGGTCGATAACTTCCTGCGGTGTTTGTGAGCGGACTACCTTTTTAAACGATTCAAACCCGCCCGATTTCAGATACACCGGCAGCTGGTTGATGTCGGGAAGTTCTCGGTTCCGAAGCAAGACATATTCAGGCATTTTGTTCCCTCTGCCGGATTTGTTCCAGAATTTCCATTGCGCTGTCTACCGTCTGGTTTTCATAATAATGCACCCCATCCGGACCCTGCAGCTGAAACACCGGTGCACGGTCGCAGGCTGCCAGGCACATTACTTCTTCAACCGAAAACAGGCCGTCTTCCGTGGTCTCGTCAGGTGATATTCCCAACCGGCTGTATAAACCGCTCAGGAACTCTTCAGCACCTCGCAGTGCACACGGCAGATCTCCACACACCTGTATCCGGTATTTGCCGCCGGGGCGTTCCTGGTACAGTGTGTAAAAACCGACGATAGATCGCACCTGGGTTCTGCTGATTGAAAGAATTTCTGCAATTTCTGTGATAGCCTGCTCCGTCACATAGCTTTGTTCACGCAGTGCAAGGAACAACAGCGGCATCACAGCCGACCGGGAGTGATCTGGTGGAAATTTTGCCAGTATATGGTCTATCTCTTGAGCATACTTCTCTTTAAGCAAGGGACGTTCTCCCATTTTTCCATTTTCTTTCCTGGAAGGCTGCTGCAGCACCTGTCCAGGATGAATCTTTGAATTAGCGGTCCACATCTCCCAGAACTGGATCCAGGCTGCTGATAATGGCGACCATGTCTGCTACCAGGTGGCCTTCAGACATCGGCGGCATCGCCTGCAGATTGGCGAAACTCGGGGTGCGGAAATGCACACGCTGCGGTTTGGCAGTGCCGTTGCCTTCCATAAAGCAGCCCAGAATTCCCCGGGGGGATTCAACGGGCATATACACAGAGCCCTTCGGTACCAGGAAGCCCTCGGTCCACAGTTTGAAGTGATGGATCACGGCTTCCATACTCTGTCCCAGCTCTGACCGCGGCGGTGGAACGAATTTGCGGTTATTACTGCGGAACGGCCCCGAAGGCAGCCTGTCCAGCGCCTGCTTTATTATGCGCGCGGACTGTCTCATTTCTTCCATGCGGACGATATAGCGGGCGTAGGTATCACCCCTGTTATCGACCGGAACGTCGAAGTCATATGTTTCATACCCGCTGTACGGCCGGGTTTTCCGCAGGTCAAGCGGCACACCTGTGGCTCGCAGCGGCGGGCCGGTCAGGCCTTGTTCAAGTGCATCCTGCGCCGAAATCACACCGATTCCCTTTGTACGCTCCATATAGAGCGGGTTATGGGTCAACAGCCCTTCGTATTCCTTGATACGACCGGGGAAAATCTTCAGAAAAGCCTGTACGGTATCTTCAAATTCGGGCGGCAGGTCGCGCCAGAGGCCTCCGGGGCGGAAGTAGGATGTCATCATCCGCTGGCCGGAAACCATTTCAAAGATATCGAGGATTATCTCGCGTTCACGGAAACTATACAGAAGCACAGACATGGCTCCCAGATCATTTGCATGTGTACCCAACCATACCAGGTGTGAAGAGATCCGCTGCAGCTCTGCCAATATCACCCGGACAACCTGGGCTCTGGGCGGCACATCAAGTTCGACAAGCTTCTCGAGGGCCAGGCAGAACGCCAGGTTATTACCCAGATTATTCAGGTAATCCATCCGGTCCGTCATCACCAGCGCCTGTTCAAAGCGCTTGGCTTCCATGTTCTTCTCGATACCGGAATGCAGGAAACCAATATCCGGAATACAGGTGACAATTTCCTCACCATCAAGTTCAAGCACGATACGAAGTACACCATGCGTGCTTGGATGTTGGGGGCCCATGTTGAGGATCATGGTTTCGCCCGTCCGCGCACGCTCACTGAAGAGGTGACTCAGGTTACTTCTATCAACATCTAACTCGGGTCCATACATTATACGGTTCCTCAGCTCCCTGCCCGTTTATTCCTTTGAATACCGCTTGCGGCGATTGATCTCATCAAAGTTAAAACTGAACTGGACTTCTTCATATCCCAATGGATAATCCTTGCGCAGCGGATGTCCGACCCAATCCTGCGGCATAAGGATCCGGCGTAAATCCGGATGATTCCTGAAAAAGATACCGAACATATCCCAAACTTCCCGCTCATGCCAGTTTGCATTAGGGTAAACTTCAGTGATTGAAGCCAGCTCTTCACTTTCCCTCAGAAAAACCTCCAGCCTGAGAAGATCGGGCTGTGAACTGTTCATCAACTCATACACAAGCTTGAATCGCGGGGAATCGGGAAAATAGTCAACCGCTGTCAGCGCTGCCAGAAAGTCGAATTTGCCCGGCCCTTCCTTGAGACACCGGCAGGTATCCACAATTCCATCTGGTGCGATCTCGAAGGCCATTGAATCACGGAAGGTGGTTTCCTTCCGGATGTGCTGCCCTGCCTTTTCGCGCAGATCCTGTATTCCTGCTTCAATTGGTTTCATTAAGATCCATCCATCCAAAGGATTCGACAGGAGCGTAAACGTTTGAAATCAAGCCCATCGATCCAGCTTTGTATTCATCACCTTATCGTGCAGGGTCATTATCCCATGCAGCAGTGCTTCAGGCCGTGGTGGGCAGCCGGCAATATACACATCCACCGGCATAATCTCGTCGACACCCGGCACCACTGCATAGTTATTGAAGATACCGCCACATGAACAGCAGTCGCCCATGGCAATCACATACTTGGGGTCCGGCATCTGGTCATACAACCGGCGCAGCACCGGTGCCATCTTTCGGGTAACTCTGCCGGCTACTATCAACAGATCAGACTGGCGCGGGCTGGGGCGCATAATTTCCATCCCGAAGCGACTCATATCGTAATCGGAGCATTGGGTGGACATCATCTCAATCGCACAGCATGCAAGGCCTGATGCAAGCGGCCACATGGAACGTTTGCGCGCCCAGTTAACTGCCTGCTCCAGCGTTGTCGTGATAAATCCCAGATTTCCCAGCTTCTGTTCTATTCCCATTCCAGAGCCCCAACTTTCCATGCATAAATAAGCCCAACGAGCAGGATAGTGACGAAAATACCCATACTGAGAATCCCCCCCATCCCCAGCTCACGCAGAATTACTGCCCATGGGACCATAAAAATGATCTCAATATCAAACAGAATGAATAAAACTGTAATCAGATAAAAATGGACCGGCATCTGTCGCTGCCCGGGGCCATAGGGCCGCATGCCGGATTCATACGGCTCTCCCTTGCGCGGGACATAACGCTTTGGTCCAAAGAGGTTGCCAATAATGATAATGAGAAAAGCAAGAATTATTGCGAGGGTAATCAATACTGCGATCGGTAAATATTCGCGTGGCATAACCACCTCATTACAGAGTAATAACCCGATATCGTTCGGGAGCTGCAACTATCAGATTCTGCAGGAAACGCATCACAATGTCAAATTATTTTCTACACAAGACCATCTGCGTTAAGACACCCTTCGCAGACAATGGTACAGACAACCCAATGTAATCCAATGAAGTGGATTTTGTCAACCCGTTCAGGAAAGGTAATCGCGCAGATGACGACTCCGTGTAGGATGGCGCAGTTTCCTGAGCGCTTTGGCTTCAATCTGACGGATCCGCTCCCTCGTTACATTAAAATACCGCCCTACTTCTTCTAATGTGTAATCCTTGCCATCCAGCAGGCCAAAGCGCATTTCGAGCACCTGACGTTCGCGCTCTGTCAGCACAGAAAGAGCATTCTGCACCTGCTCTTTTAAAAGCTCCCGCGCAGCTGCATCGACAGGTTCTGGCATCGACTCGTCCTCAATAAAATCACCCAGCTGGCTGGAATCCTCGGTTCCCACTGGAGTCTCCAGGGACATGGGCTCCTGTGCAACCCGGATTATTCGCCGGACTTTCGCCGCAGCTCTGCTCAGCTTCCGCTCCAGCACAGGATCCAGGACACCCTCCGCCTTCATTACAGCCCGCACAGCCTGGATATCTTCTTCTTCCATCAGATCCATTTCGAGTGCCAGCTCTTCCGAAGTTGGTTCTCGGCCCAGTTTCTGTACCATCCGCCTTTGAATCCGCATCAGGCGGTTGATTGTTTCCACCATATGAACGGGGATGCGGATAGTCCGCGCCTGATCCGCTATTGCCCGGCTGATTGCCTGTCGGATCCACCAGGTGGCATAGGTGCTGAACTTGTACCCTTTGGCTGGATCGAATTTCTCCACAGCTCGCAGCAGGCCGATGTTGCCTTCCTGGATCAGATCAAGAAAAGCGATCCCCCTGCCCATATAACGCTTCGCCACACTGACAACCAGACGCAGATTCGCCCGGATCAGCGCAGCCTGTGCTTCTTCAGCACGTTCATGAATGGTCTCAACCTCAAGATCCAGATACTCATTTTGTTCCAGCCAGCGGTACAATGTCCGCCGGATGGGTAATTTCTTCCCCTCAGTAAAACGCTCTGACAGACGTTCCTGGACATCCGCAGGCAGGAGATAGATTAAAGTGAACAGATCTATTGCCTCTCGGGCAATCCCCTCCCAATCAGAATTCATCCCCCACAGGTCGTTATCCAGCCAATTTCGCAGATAGGAAGGCTTGTTGCCTTCCCATGTGATCCGGAGCTGACGTGCTTCAGCCACAATGAATTCCATCTCAGGTGAAGTTTTATTAAGCTTCCGGATATTAGATTCTATTGATTTCCAGCTTGATAGCACTGATGTATAGATCGAATCATACGCGCTGCAGAGTACTTCCTCGTTTGTTTCACATGCTTTTACCCCGGCAACGATTAGCTCGAATGTCTTGTTTGCCTGCATCTGAACAGCAAGCCAGAGTTCTTGATCAGGACTGAGCAGTTCCACCCGGCCAATCTCTTTAAGATACAACCTGACCGGATCATCTGAAAGGTCCATCGCGAAGAGCAGAGGATCTATCGCAACGTCCTCAATATCTTCGGTGCTTTCATCACTGTCCTGGGAAGATTCCTCTTCTGGTTCGGAAATCTCGTCGGTTTTTTCAGCATTTTCCAGGGGAGGATCGTCAAATATCTCCTCATCAGGTTGTTCAGGCTTTCTATTCTTTCGTTCAGCCATGATTCCTCTCTATCTCTCGGAAACCATTCCATCTTGCATCATTCCGTTCCTTTGCGCAAGTGCTACATCAAGGCGCTTCTTCCCTGAAAGCAGGGTTTGAATTTCTTTAAGTAAATCCCTGGTCGGTGTTTGTTGTACGCCTTCTCCATCTGAGACCGTGCCTGAATCTTCAGTTGGCTGTTCCAGCTTAAATTTTATCGCATCGAGTCTTGTTTTGAGATTCTTCTGGCGAATCATCAGAAAGGAAAACAGGGCTTCCTCCCGCATCTGTGGAAGATCGAGTTCATCCTCAGAGATCGCATCACGAAGCGCTGCTGCAGCCTCCGCCACATCTGTATCCAGCCTATCCCACACCCTCTCATCCAGACCCTGATCCTGATGCCGGGCAGCTTCTATTACCTGAGAAGCAATCATTTGCCGGTCTGTCCCCATAAAATCCCCCGGAGAGACATCTTCAAGGTCAAGGGCTCGTAGACGGTTATTAATCATAGTGAGTAGTTCCGGCTGCCGCAAGAACAGGCCCAGGCAGAAATCTTCCTGTGCAGAACGTTTTCCGGAGAAACGGTGTACTTGTCCCGCCCTCGCTTGAGCTGTACGCAGGTTGCCCGCCAGCCGGCCGCGGCTGGATCCGATCAGGCTGCGTTCATCGATCTGCAGCTTGCGTGCAATCATCTGCCGGTAGGCTTCTCGCTCCACCCGGTCTGACACATCCTCAATCAGCGGTATCATCTCCGCAGCCACCTGTGCTTTCACCTTGGGATCTTCCAGATTGAGGTCTTTTGTTACCACCTGGAACACATAA
The DNA here is from genome assembly GCA_016927115.1 of Anaerolineales bacterium. GTDB lineage: Bacteria > Chloroflexota > Anaerolineae > Anaerolineales > E44-bin32 > JAFGNH01. Next base: position 29,060 of record JAFGNH010000136.1, read on the forward strand.
CTGACGACCGGTAGTGCAGATTCCAGCAGTGCAGGCCAGGCCTCGCGCGATTCCGCCACCAGTTCGTCGGGATCAACACCATCAGGCAGAGCCGCCACGCGTATTTCCGCATCGAGGCGGCTTTCATAGCGCAGAAGTCCTTTTACTGTAAAAACCGGCTCAACCTCTCTATCCATGGATTCACGTGCCAGCGATAAACCCCGCAGAGTGCCTTTGTCTCCGGCCGCATCGGCATCCAGCGCCAGAACTATCCGGCGCGAATAGCGCTTCAGCGTTCGCATATGGAACTCATTTAAGGCAGTTCCCATCGGGGAAACTGCATTCATAAAGCCTGCCTGGTACAGGCCGATCACGTCGAGATATCCTTCGACAATAACGGCCTGATCCTGTTTGCGGATTTCTTTTCTCGCTTTATCCAGGCCATACAGGATACGTCCTTTATCAAACAACTGGTTCTGGGGAGAATTCAGATATTTGGGCAGCTGGTCCTTATCCAGGCTGCGTGCCCCAAAGCCGGCGATACGGCCGCGCCCATCCCGTATGGGGATCATAACCCTGTGCCGAAAGCGGTCGTAGCAGCCGCCGCTGTCACGTTCAGAAACAACACCGGCACGGGTCATTTCATCCGGCGAGTAACCTTTCTCGCGGAGATAATTCATGGCAGCATCCCAGGATTCCGGTGCATAACCCAGTTCAAAGTCAGCGATGGTCTGATCAAGGAGGTCTCGTCCCTGTAGATAAACAAGTGCCTTCTGACCAGCGGGTGTATGCAACATCTGGTCACGGTAGAATGTGATCAGTGTTTCAAGCAGACTGCGCAGACGTTCATTTACCTCATCCTGTGCTTCTTCCGCCTCAGTGTGCGGCCGCAGTTCCACACCTGCCCTCTCTGCCAGCCTGGCCAGTGCTTCAGGGAAATCCCAGCCCTCTTTCTGCATGACAAACTTGAAAATATCGCCACCATCATTACAAGCGCCAAAACAACGCCATGTTCCTGTTTCGGGAAAAACAACAAAAGCCGGCGTACGGGTATTGTGGTGGAAAGGGCAAAAACCGGTGTAATTCTTTCCGGTTTTACGCAGTTTAACCGTCTCGCCGATAATTTCGACGGCATCCAGGCGGTCTTTGATTTCATCAATAACTGTCATTCGAAACCTCACCACCCGACGATACGAGTGCGTGAACTATTTGGATCCGGTTTGCCCGTGTGGTCACGCAGCTCAGAAACCCTCTACTTGGGAAAGATCAGCTACACCGTCCGCCAGGGATACTATCCGCTGCAGCAGTGCCAGACGATTTTGCCGAACATTATCTTCCTCAGACATAACCAGTACATCATCAAAAAATCTGGTAATCGATGGCTCAAGTTCCCGCAGGGCAGTGAGTAAACCTCCAGCGGTGTGCGGTTCCGGATACCCGGCCAGAGACTTTTCCAATGCCCGGGCAAGGTCTTTTTCCGCTTCTTCCTGAAGGTGCTCTGGCGAGAAGTCCAGGTCCTCTTCAAGGCTGCGGGTAATACGGGCACAGCGAGCGTATGCCTGCAGAAGTACAGGCCACTCTTTATGGCTTACAGCCCCGGACAATTGAACAACGGCCTTTGCAGCACTGCTTGGATTACTGCCCTGAACCGACAGAACTGCTTCGACCACATCGTGGGCAAACCCATCACCGAGCAGCAGCGCCCGCTGCCGTGCTGAGATGAATGCCTGGCAGTCCGCCTTCACAACGTCTGACACCTGCACAGGGAGTGTTTCTGCCGCCATATCGATCAGCGGTTTCAAATCGAAATCAAGATTCTTCCCCACTAGGATCTGGATAAGGCCGATTGCCGTTCGGCGCAGGGCATAGGGGTCACGTGCACCACTCGGCTGCAGTCCGACAGCGAATAAACCAACCAGCGTGTCCAATCGATCTGCCAATCCCAGTACCACGGCGCCGGTGCTTTCCGGCAGAACATCACCTGCGGAGCGCGGCAGGTAGTACTCATAAAGCATCCCTGCCACTTCCGCCTCTTCGCCGCTATGCAATGCGTATTCCCTGCCCATTACTCCCTGCAGCGATGTCATCTCAACTACCATTTCAGATGCAAGATCTGCTTTGCAAAGCCGGGCGGCACGCATTATTAATTCCCGTGTTTCAGGCGGCACGTTCAGTATACCGGCGAATTGTTCTGCCAATCTTTCAACCCGGCTGGATTTATCTAACATCGAACCAAGGTCCGCTTGAAATGTCAGTCTCTCCAGTAAAGGAACAAAGTCCTCCAATTTCAGTTTCTGATCGCGGTGTATGAAGTACGCGGCATCAGCGAACCTGGCTCGAATCACCTGTTCATTCCCGTCAACAACGACATCTTTTCCCTCTTCATCGCCGTTTCGAACAGTGATGAAATATGGCAGAAGTTTTTCGTCCTTGATGACCGGGAAATAGCGCTGATGTTTCTTCATAACCGAAATCAGCACTTCCCTGGGTAATTCGAGGTATTTTTCCTCAAACCTGCCCCGCATGGCAGTCGGGCTTTCTACCAGGTTACCAACCTCATAAAGCAGGTCCGGATCATGAGGTATTTCTCCGCCCACCTCTTCTGCCAGAGCTGCTACCTGTGAGAGAATAAGCTTCCTGCGTTCCGATTGATCAAGAATGATGCCCTGCTCCTGCAAAATTTCTGCGTAATGAGTTGGGTTTTTCACCTCAACTGTTTCCGGTGTGTAAAATCGAAGGCCGCGGGTGATCCGGCCGGACTGCAGGCCGGCATAGTTAAAAGGCACAGCATCATTACCAAGCAGCGCCAGCAGCCACCGTATTGGTCGTGAGAAGGAGACGCCGGAAGCATTCCAGCGCATCGAACGGTCAAAGTGCAATTTTTCTATGCAGAGTGGCAGCAGTTCCTGGAGAACAGCCACAGCTGTCCTGCCGGCCTGGTGCACCTCAGCAACAACATAGGAACCCCCATTGATTTCTGCCATTCGCAGCTGCTCCACACTGATCCCCTGACTGCGTGCGAAACCTTCAGCTGCTCTGGTCGGCTTCTGATCGGCATCATAGGCTCTGTCCACCGGTGGGCCCTTTACTACCTGCACCTCATCCCGCTGCCGGCCGGCCAGCTCGTTTACCATGGCAACCAGGCGCCGGGGTGTGCCACTGACCTTCAGAGCACCATAGTCCAGGCGGGCCTCCTGCAGCTGTTCAACGAGAAGGCGTTCCAGTTGGCCAATCGCAGAACCGAGGTCGCTCACTGGAAGTTCTTCCGTTCCTATTTCAAATAAAAGATCTGCGGGGCTGGTGGATATAGAGGAGGCAGAAAACCCGGCTGGGACAGGAGCTGCTGCTTCATCCGAAACTGCCGATGCTTCTTTGAGCCATGGGAATTCGAGTCTCTGTCGCTGTTCGAGGTATGCTTCTGCGACTCCGCAGGAAAGGTCCCGCATACGGGAAAACAGTGCCGCTCGTTCCGTCACACCCACGGCGCCACGTGTATCCAGAATGTTAAATGTCTGAGAACACTTGAGCACATAGTCGTGTGCCGGCAGGATCAAACCAGCCTGCAGCGCTGACCCGGCCTCAGCTTCATACGCATCGAACATCAGCCACAACCGGTCCACATCGGCCAGTTCAAAATAGTATTTACTGTGCTCCTGTTCGCCCTGAAGATTCAGATCGCCATATGTGTATTGATCGTTCCACTGGATTTCCGTGAACCAATTGACCTTCTGCAGCGCCATCAGGATCCGCTCCAGGCCATAGGTGATCTCCACCGAAACCGGGTCAAGCACGATGCCGCCTGCCTGCTGGAAATAGGTAAACTGGGTGATCTCCTGACCATCGAGCCACACTTCCCAGCCCAAACCCCATGCTCCCAGCGCCGGGGATTCCCAGTTGTCTTCAACAAAACGAAGGTCATGTTCCGCAGGATCAATTCCCAGGGCAACAAGGGATTTGAGGTAGATTTCCTGTGGATTTCCTGGATCCGGTTTCAGGATGACCTGGAACTGGTAATGTTGCTGCATCCGGTTTGGATTTTCGCCATAACGGCCATCATCAGGGCGGATGGAAGGCTCCACATATGCCACTTTCCACGGTTCTGGTCCCAGAACCCTCAGCGCAGTGGCGGGATTCATCGTACCGGCTCCCACCTGTGTATAGTAAGGTTGCCAGATCACACAACCCTGATCAGCCCAATATGACTGCAGCTGCATGATGATTGATTGTAAAAAAAGTAAATGTTTCATAGATACGTGTTCCTTCTCAATTCCCGGGAAAAATCAATCCCGAATTAGGAGCGTTTCACTCTGTTGATAAGCAAGTTTTCTTTTTTGTTTGAGTTTCTCTACCTGCCGGATAAAGGCCGGAGTATTCAATCTTCGTTCAAGGAGAGTATTAAAATACGTCTCCAACAGCAGTTCAAGTTCTGCCAATGTTTTTTCATTCAACTTCAGTCCCGCGATCTTATGGAACGGTTCCCGTTGAAAGTAGCGCAGCACTTTCAGTGCAGAAAGCGAGACTGGCAGAGCATCCGCCCTATGCTTTCCGCAGGCAGGGCAAAGCACTCCGCCATCCTGTACAGAGAAGAATTGATCCTGCGGCTGGATTTCTTCCCCACAACCCACACATTGGAACAGAGATGGGCGGAAACCAGCTGCGTCCAGCAGTTCCAATTCAAAATAACGCAGAACCATGCCTGGATCAATGTCCTCTTCCAACCTCTCAAGGGTATGGCGGAGCAGCAAGTATAAGTTGTGCGATTCACTCTCTTCGACTGTAAAGCGATCAAGTGCCTCGGCAGCATAAGAAGCACATCCAAACCGAACCAAATCACTGCCCCTGGAAGAAAAAACCCAGCGTGACTCTGCCTGGGTGACCAGATCCAGGTTTCGGCCACGCGCAACCATAAGATCTACCCGGGTAAAAGGTTCCAGGTGTCCGGCTTTCCGTGAGGATGGCCGTCGAGCACCTTTGGCGAGCAGGCGGATTTTGCCATACTCCGGGGTCAAAACCGTAAGGATTCGATCGGCTTCGCCAAAATCCTGGCGCCGTAAAATGATCGCTTCAGTTCGATAAACACGCTCGCGGCCAGTCATACCGCATTATACCAGCAGGGTTCTATCATAACTATCCCGGGGCAATCTTCCCGGGGTCTGTACGGGCAGGTTCCAGGGATCCTTTTACTGGATGGTTCGTTTGTTTCCATTAACCCCCGGTTTTCGAAAGAGTCTTTGGAAGCCGCCCACACCAGGGCAATCTTCCCGGGGTAAATTATTTTCAATCAATTGAACAGGGCCAAAAGATCCAAATGCAAAAACCGCCTTACCGCATAAAGGCAAAGGGTCTCAATTCAGTTAAACAAGTTGTTTACATATTCCCGGATTGCTGCGCGAAAAACACGCTCCGGTCAGGGAAGATCGCCGGGGCCAAAATAAGCGGGAAGGAGTTCCTTTACGGTTGTCTCAAGATCGATGGTCCCATCTGTTTTGGCGATAAAAACCTGCATATCTGGAGCAAATTCTGCCATTACCTGGCGGCAGGAACCGCACGGAGAACCACCATTTTCTGTCACTACAGCTATGGCTGAGAATTTCCGCTCGCCCTCGCTGACTGCTTTGAAGATGGCAGTCCGCTCAGCACAGATGCTCACGGGATAGGCAGCGTTTTCAACATTAACCCCCGTAAAGATTTTGCCTGATTCTGTTAGAAGCGCTGCTCCGACCTTGTATTTTGAGTATGGAGTGTAAGCTGAAAGACGTGCCTGTTGTGCTGCCTGGAGAAGACTTTCACGCTGCTGAGATTCAATTGCCATTGGTATTCATCTCCTCTTCCACTTTTTCCACAATCTTAGCTCGAATCTTGCGAATTCTTCGTCCGGTAATTTGCTCAACCGTCAACTGCAGCCCCCCTGCCTCCACCGTTTCACCGCTGACGGGTACCTTCCCTAACCTGCCGTAAATGAACCCGCCCAATGTTTCGCTTGTATCCTTAGGCAGATTCGCGCCGGTCAGCTGATTGACATCATCCAGATCAATACCACCGGTAAAGATAAACTCGTCTTGCGCGATCATCTGGAACGGGGTCTCCTCAGCATCATCGTACTCATCACGAATTTCGCCTACGATCTCCTCCACGATATCCTCCATGGTCACCACACCAGCAGTACCTCCGTATTCATCCACCACCACAGCCATATGGATACGCTTGGCCTGCAGTTCGGTAAGAAGATCATCAGCTTTTTTCGCTTCAGGAACAAAATACGCTTCGCGCAGCAGCTCTCCAACTGTCTGCAACTGCATACTTTTTTCCCATACAGCCAGCAGATCCTTGGAGTAGACCAGGCCGATAATGTTATCGATGCTGTCACGATACACCGGTGCCCGCGAGTATCCTGTTTTGAGGAACATTTCAGTCGCTTTTTGAAGCGTGGTGTTTTCATCAAAAGCCAGGATATCGATCCGGGGTACCATTACCTCCCGAACCAGTGTATTGGCGAGCCGGAAGATGGAGTAAATCATCGCTTTTTCATCTTCCTCAATGACTCCACCTTCTTCGCCGGCATCAACCATGGTCATAATTTCCTCTTCGGTTACCAGCGAATAGGTGTGGTTCTTTTCTGTTCCAGCAATCATGGAGGAAAAGCGAAAGCTGATCCGCCCGGCTGGCAAGAAGATCGCCCTGATAACTGCTGCAAAGGGTGCTAACCAGAGTGCGCTCCGTTCCGGCGCCCGCAGGACAATTCCTTCAGCCGCCATCTCAACCATACCAACAAGGGTGCCCGTGCCCAGCAGCAACAGCCACGCTTCAGCTGTGGATTCCGAGAGGAAAAATGGGGCGCCGACTTCAATCAGCACCATCCCGAGTATGATCAAACGAATGATTGAATGACTGGCCTTGACAGACAATATTAGATTGGTGGAATCATGTGCTATTCGTGCAGCCAGTGACGCGCCGCGCTCACCGGCTTCCTCCAACTGTCTCAGGGTTGTGGGATGACTGTTCAGATAGGCATTCTGAATTGCGACAGTGATTCCATTAAGAACGATCAGTACTATCAGCCATATATATGGTAGCGGTTGTTCAGTCACTTTTCTTTTTCATTTCCCTCGCCGGCACCCCTACAACCACACTGTTCTCTGCGACCTCCCTGGTTACAACCGATCCAGCACCGGTAACAGATTTCTGCCCCAACCGAATTGGAGCGACCAGCATGGTGCCACTTCCAATAAAGGCACCAGCACCTACTTCCGTCTTATGCTTATGCTTCCCATCAAAATTGCAGGTAACCGTCCCTGCGCCAATGTTTACATCTTCATGAATTTCAGCATCTCCAATATAGGAGAAATGTCCCATTTTAACACCGCTCTCCAACGTGCTGTTTTTCACCTCTCCGAAATTTCCCATATGCACACCCTGCTTCAGATGTGCTCCTTTCCGCAGGTGCCCAAAAGGCCCTACATCGACATCATCTTCCAGGATCGCGTGCTCGATAACGGAGTACCGGATTTCGCAGCGGTTCCCTATGTGAGAATCACGTACAAAGGTATCCGGTCCAAGTTTCGTGTGTTCACCGATAACAGTATTCCCTTCCAAAACACATCCCGGCGCAAGAATAGTGTCCTTACCGATGGTAACATCCGCGCCGATATAGGTTCGCTCAGGATCAATCATCGTTACTCCTGAGTGCATCCAGTGTGTGTTGATACGTATACGTATTGCTTTTTCCGCTTCTGCAAGGTGCACGCGCGTGTTCACACCAATCAATTCATCACGGGATTCTGCGATAAAAGCTGCGACTTTCCTGCCCTCAGCTACAGCCACAGCAATCAGATCTGTCAGATAGAACTCGCCGGAAACACTTCTTTTCAGAAGCGGAAGATGATCCCACAACCAGTCCGCCTGGAAGCAATAAACTCCGGGATTCAACTCCCGGATTTTTTTCTGCTCCAGAGTGGCATCTGCCTCTTCCACGATTGCAGCAACCTGATTATTCGCATCCCGCAGGATCCGGCCGAAACCCCTGGGATCCTCAGCCAAAACGGTCAACATGGAAAGGGCTGCCTGCTCCTGTTCCTGAAGTTCAATCAAACCCCGGAGTGTGTCAGCTGAGAGTAAAGGCATATCAGCATATGTAACCAGAACCAGATCGGATTTTCCTTGCAGCACTGACTCTGCCTGCTGAACAGCATGGCCGGTTCCGAGTCGTTCAGACTGTTCCACCAGCACCGCACGATCACCGACCATTTCACGAACCTGCTTTGCATCCGGGCCGACTACCACAACCGGTTTCCTTCCACATGCTTCTGAACCCACCCGTAAAGCCCACTCAATCAGCGGTAAACCTGCGATCGAATGCAGTACCTTGGGGAGTTCACTCTGCATGCGTTTACCATGGCCGGCACCGAGAATCACCGAAGTACAAATCATACACTTCTCCTGATTTGCGTTATGAACAATATAAAGCTGTCCCTGATTCCCTTAAGTGGAAAAAGAACCTGGTTACTACTGAGGGGATCATCGGTTAAGGAGGATTCTTCGTTAGACACAGAAATCACATTCAGTCTTCTTATATGGCTGGGGCGCCAGGGATCGAACCTGGATTAACGGATTCAAAGTCCGCTGTGCTGCCATTACACCACGCCCCATCGTACCTCTTGTCATTTGGTTCAAGATTGTAACATACCCATGAAAATGGGAGTAGACCATTTCAGGTCCGGGTTTCATCATCCGAAAGATCATCCTGTATCAGACCGATCTGCCTTGCTTCTTCATAGGAAATTGTATCGCTATCTGTCTGGGTGGGAGAAGAAGGTTTGTTTTCCATAACGCCCCAGAAACGCGCGGCATCTACAACAGCTTCCGGATCGACAGGAGCTTCTTTTAGTTCCACCGGAAGGATATCGGGGTCTTGATCAGAAACGGTTTCAGCCAGGGTGTCCTGCGTTGAAAAAACAGAAAGCAGCTGCGAGAAAGTCTTTCGGGCATGGCGGGCAACAGATCCGACCTGGCCATAATCGGCTTCCTGAGGAACACCAATCAACAGGGAAGTATCAAAACCAGCACTAACCAGATACAGGCTAATATCACTGCCGGAAAAGTAGTGTATATTCCAAGGAGTTGACGCCCCCAGAGCCGCACTTAACCGGATGCTGACCCGTCCAGCATCGACAAGCAAGGGCTTTAGAATATCAAAATTTGTATTGCCGACTTCCCCGACAGAGGCCAGCGGTTCCGCATCAGCACCAGCCAGAAGAACAAATACTGCCCCGGTTGTTTTCTGTAGCTCCTGAAGAAACGGTATGACTTTTTTCCTCTGCTCCTGGCGTACTATCTCTTCCCGGACTTCCTTCTCCTGCAGGGTGACAACCCGATCCACTATCTCCAGGAAGGCATTGGTATGAATTGGCTTTGTCATAAAAGCAACCACACCAAGTTCCTGAGCTTTATCGCGCACGATTTCAGATGGGTGTGCGGTAATCATAATCGCTCGAGCCATGGGATTCTGCTTCCGCACGATCTTGAGGAGTTCCAGGCCGGAAATCCCGGGAAGCCTTAGATCAGAAACAACCAGATCTACAGCCGCTTTTCCTAGCTCCAGCAAAGCCTCTTCGCCGGAAGGCACATCAATAACTTCATACGCTCTTCCGGAAAGTTCAAGGCTTGAGCGAAACATGCGGGCAATCTGGCGATCATCATCTACGAGTAAAATTCTGGGTTTTTTCATCGCTCTCGTAGATTATTCTACCAGTCTATTGGGTCAACCAACAAGCTGTCCAATGGTCCTTTTGTACTTCTATAAAACGTGGTTGCTTGCTGGAGCAGATATCCATCACAGCAGGGCAGCGCGGATGGAAACGGCAGCCTGAAGGAGGATTCAGAGGGCTGGGCACATCACCGGACAGAATCACTCGTTTGCGACGCGCATGAGGATCCGGTATTGGAATAGCAGACATCAGTGCCTGGGTATACGGATGCTTTGGATTCGCAAAAAGGTGTTCGCGCGGTGCCATTTCAACTATTTTTCCCAGATACATTACCGCTATACGATCTGAGATGTGTTCAATGACACTCATGTTGTGTGCAATAAAAAGATAAGTTAGTCCGAATTCAGCCTGAAGGTCTTTCAGGATATTCAGCACCTGCGACTGGATCGAGACATCCAATGCCGAGACAGGTTCATCCGCCACAATAAACTGTGGATTAAGCGCAATGGCACGAGCGATGCCAATCCGCTGCCGCTGCCCTCCGGAGAACTCATGAGGATAACGCCGTGCATGGTATTCTTCCAGCCCCACCTTTCGCAGCATTTTGATGATAATTTCGTTACGGTCACGCAGATTCTTCTTTTCATGAATTCGGAGGCCTTCCCCGATAGATTCACCTACAGTCATACGGGGATCAAGCGAAGAGTACGGATCCTGGAATATGATTTGCAGATCTCGCCGCTTCTGTTTCAGTTCTTTATTGGAAAGCAATACCAGATCGGTTTTGTCAAACCACACCTCACCGCTGGTCGGTTCCAGGAGCCGTAAAATGGTTCGGCCTACGGTGGTCTTCCCACAACCCGATTCCCCCACAAGCCCCAGTGTTTCTCCCTTCTTGATCGTAAAGCTGACGTCATCCACTGCCTGAACCCAGTTCACCACCCTTTGAAAAACACCGCCGCGAACCGGAAAATATTTCACCAGATTGCGTACTTCAAGAAAATCCAGTGTGTTGTCCAATACCTGTGGTTTTTCCGCCATATTTCCCTCGTTAATCTGTAACTCCGGCATTTGTAGCCCGGCCAGAAATCGTTTCAGGATTGTTGTTCCTGGTATAACCAGCAGCGTACCAGGTGTCCTTTTCGAGTCGGAAGCAGGTCCGGTTCACGCTGGGTGCAGATCGCCATCTTGCGCACTACTCTTTCCCGACAGCGAGGAGCAAACCGACAGCCCGGGGGCAAATTGATCAGATTGGGAACAGTGCCCGGAATGACATCCAGACGGTCCCGTACCTCTCCCAGGCGTGGAATAGATCCCATCAAGCCGCGCGTATATGGATGAAGAGGCTCATCAAAAAGATCATCCACCGCAGCCTGCTCTACTATTCTACCGGCATACATTACTGCCACGCGATCCGCCATTTCCGCCACAACGCCCAGATCGTGTGTGATCAGGATAACTGATGTATTCCAGCGGGTGGAAAGATTACGGAGAAGATCCAGGATCTGTGCCTGAATGGTGACATCCAGCGCAGTGGTTGGTTCATCCGCAATCAGCAGCTGTGGATTGAGAGCCAGCGCCATCGCGATCATCACCCGCTGCGCCTGCCCACCGGAAACCTCATGTGCATAGCTCGCAGCCCTGGCTTCAGGATCAGGAATGCCGACCAATTTAAGCAGTTCCACAGCCTGGCAGGCTGCGTCTTCCTTACTCATTCCCTGGTGGATCTCCAGTACCTCCGCAACCTGATTCCCAACGGTAAATACCGGGTTCAGGCTGGATAGCGGCTGCTGGAAAATCATTGAAAGCCTGCTGCCTCGAAGGTGTATGAGATCCTTTTGAGGCGTCTCAAGCATTGGAATTCCATCAAAAGTAACTTTTCCACCGACGATTCTTCCGGGAGTCTCAATCAAACGCAGGATTGAAAGCGCCGTGACAGATTTTCCACAACCGGATTCACCCACCAATCCAAATACTTCACCTCGGTTCACATGAAAAGCCACGCCGTCAACTGCCTTGACGATACCGTCCTCGGTATAAAAATAGGTCCGTAATCCTTCTACCTGCAGCAAGGGTTGTGTATCCAAGAAGTTGGCCTGCACCGATTCTCCTCCTGACATCCAGACACGAGAACTTGTATCAGCTTTCATTAAAGATGCTCTGTCGAATGATCTGATCCATAAAAAACCATTCCTTCTCCCAAACCTGTTGTGGAGCTGATGCAATAAAATAATACACTGCTTGATTATCAAGGCGTACCATTTCAATTCGGCCTTTCAACGTGTTATCTTCTGCAGTGCTTTCAAAATCAACCATCAAACCCTGGAATCCGTTTATCCCTGTCTCATTAATCGGTGTGACAAGCTTATATCCTTCACGGATCGGCCCATTTGACAGGAAATGGTCCATTAGTTCTGAAAGTGACTCGGTTGAGTCAGCGGGAGCATCGCGATACACAGTCAGAGAAGGACCGGGTTTGTCTTCATTCATAACTTCCACAGGCGCAAATACCAGAATTCCGGTTTCCACAATACGGGCTTCCCAACCCTGGGGATACAGGGTCTGGAACGCCTTTGTTTCATCGAACCGCACAAACTGGACCGTTTCCGCAGCCTGCTCCCTGGCAGTATCCAAACCGCATCCTGTGATCGTTAATCCATGAATAACACAGAAAAGCAAAACCAGAAGTTTTCTCATGGAAATCCTCATCTCTGTTTGTTTTACTCCTCAGCAGGACGATACGTTCAATTTCAACGCTATGTTAAACTCACCAGCGGGGAGAATTGTAAACCGCTTTTCCCCGACAAGCCTTCAAATCCTCCTGCTCCACAGCAATTCACCAGAGTTGCAGCGCCCCTACAATAATTAATAAACAGACTCCGAAACCTGGAGGTTTCGGGCTCCAGTGATCAACGGTGGTACAGTTGCTTTCCTTGTCTTAGAGATCAGGTTTTAATCAGCAGATTAAAGTAAAAGAACCTTCCAAACAGGAAGGTTCTTTAGAATTTTATGATTTACCTGAGAGGTCAGTCACGCCCTCGCATGGTTGGGTCAAGAGCATCGCGGAGGCCATCGCCCAGGAAATTGAAAGCTATCATTGTGATGGTAATTGCTAATCCGGGAAACACAGCCAGATGTGGTGAAGTCCGCATCGCCCGCCAACCCTCAGAGAGCATCTGACCCCAGCTCGGTGTTGGTGGTTTCACACCAAGACCGATAAAACTCAATGTTGATTCAGTGAGGATCAGGCCGGGGATTTGCAGCGTCATCCAGATCACCACCGGTCCAAGGCTGTTCGGCAGCAGATGGCGTGAAATAATCCTGCGCGGGGTAGCGCCCAGCGCCCGAGCAGCTTCCACAAATTCCTGCTCGCGCAGTGACAGAAACTGGCCGCGCACCAGACGAGCAACATTCAACCAGCTTACTATACCCAATCCAATAAACATGGCCCCCATGATGGCTGCTGTACTTGAGTTAGGAGGCACAATCAACATCATCAGGATCAGAAACAGCATGGTCGGGAAGCCATACATCAAATCGACAAACCGCATCATCAAGTCGTCGATGATTCCTCCAAAGTAGCCCGATATGGCTCCGTACGTAACCCCGATAAACAGCGCAGTCAGCGAGCCGACAAAAGCAACGCCGAGAGAAACCTGGGCACCATAGACTATACGGGTAAATACGTCGCGTCCCAGTTTATCTGTACCGAACCAGTGCTCGGACATGGGGCCTTCACGCGTATAATCAAAATCTGTTTCATCCCGGCCATACGGCATAATCGCAAAGGCAAAAATCGAGCTTATTGTCAGTACTACAACATAGATAAGTGCGATCATAGCCATTTTATTTTTTCGCAGGCGGCGCCAGGTATCCTCCCACATGCTGATTTCTTTATGCTCCAGAAGCTGGCGATCAGCAAGGTCTCCCTTGGGCTCCAGCAAACTCGTTGTATCAAATGTCATCAAACACTCCTCATCGAAGTTCCTGTTTTTTTAGTCCAGCAGTATCACTGATACCGAATTCTGGGATCCAGGAATGCATACATAATATCGACTATCAGGTTAGCCACCACGAGAACAATCGAATACAGCAGAATGGTAGCCATGATCAATGAATAATCACGGTCCGTGACTGCGGTAATGAAAAACTTACCGATCCCGGGAATAGCAAAGACCAGTTCGACAAAGAAGGTACCTGTCAGCCAGGCAGCCAGCATGGGACCCAGCACCGTAACGACCGGAATCAACGAGTTTGGCAATGCGTGGCGCACCATCACCATGCGTTCGCGCAAACCCTTTGCCCGCGCGGTACGAATGTAGTCCTGGCCCAGTGTTTCCAGCATACTTGCGCGCGTCAGGCGGGCAATAATCGCCATACCACCGGTTCCAAGTGTAATAATCGGCATGACAGCTTGCTGCCATGTGCCCCAACCGTAAACAGGGAGCCAACTCAGGGTCAACGAAAACAACAGGATCAGCATCAAGCCCAGTACGAAGTTGGGAATTGAGACACCCAGTGTGGAAATAAACATGGCAATGTGGTCAGGGGGTTTGTTACGGAAGAGTGCCGAGACGATACCCATTGGGATTCCAACCACCACGGCCAGCAAGAAAGAGAAGAAGCCGACTTCTGCCGAAATCATCACCGGGGTACTGAAAGGAGCTTCCCAGAAATCGATCCCAAACAGAAGCTGATTGGTTGTGAAGTCAACCTGCCGCAGCGAAGGGCCGAAATCAAAATGAAAGAGCAGATTGGCCATGTAGTTGAAATATTGCTCTACAGGAGGTTTATCCAGGCCGTATTTAGCTTCCAACTTAGCCTGAACTTCGGGTGGTCGTGGCCGGCCACCAGCATCTGCGCTGAACGGTCCGCCTGGAACCAGCTGCATGAAAGTGAAGGTCACCACAGAGATCAGGAAGACAACAATGATAGACCGAATCACCCTGTTAAAAATAAATCGAATCAACGGAGCCTCCTTCGATTTCAAACTTGATCAGTCAATAAGATAAGAAATTAGAAGTGCCGTACATAAAAATAAAAAAGAATAATGACTGAAAATCTGGCTGTGCGGAAATCCGCACAGCCAGGGTTGTTCTGATTACTACAAACTAGAAGCCGCCTCCGCCAATGGCGTTGCACTCCTCGAGTGTATCGAGGTAGGTCGCCCATTCGACGTTAACTGTGCGGACATCAATACCCAGGTTCTCTTCCCACATGGCCTCAACGCCTTCGAGGAGGTCCTGGTTCGCGCCGCCCTTGTTGTACCACAGTTCGACGACGATATCGCCGGCATCTTCAATGCCTTCAGCTGCCATGTAGGCTGCCAGGTGTTCCTGTGCCTTTGCGACATCAAAACCAAAGCCAACATCGTAGCCCTGGTGTCCAGGGATCTCAACCGGAATAACGCCCTGGTAATCAGCTCGCCACGGCATTTCGGCGACGTTGTCGATCAGAGTGCGGCGGTCCACTGCATAAACGAGGGCCTTTCGCATGTCAACATTGTCGGTCGGGGCTGCCATGGTGTTCAGAGCCAGGTAGTAGGTGCCAGGTCGAGGTGTTACAAGGAATTCCTCGGTGTCAACCAGTCGGGGGGTATCCTCGGACGGGAAACCAGCGCTGCCGATCCAATCCAGTTCGCCATTCTCAAATGCTGCAAGTGAGGTGGCCGGTTCACTGATGATGGAAACCTCGATGGTATCGAGTGCAACATTAGCTACATCCCAGTAATTTTCATTCTTGGTCAGAACAAGGTTTGCACCCGGATTGTGCTCGGTGAGCACGTAGGCACCGTTGCCTACAAAGTTGCCAGCCTGGGTCCAGGAATCTGGATTGGCTTCAATTACGTCCAGGCGGACGGGATGGAAGGTGCTGAATGCAAGAATGCTGTCGAAGTAGGACAGAGCACCAGTCAGAGTAACGGTGAAGGTGTAGTCATCAATTACGGCCAGGCCGCTGATGTCGTCAACCTCGCCTGCGTTGTATTCAACAGCGTCAACCACATCGAACATGACGTATGCATAGTCATTGGCCATGTCGGGGCTGAGCAGGCGCTTGATGCCGTCCACAAAGTGCTGTGCAACGACGGGCTCGCCATCGGACCATTTTGCATCCTGGCGCAGGTGGATTGTGTAGGTTGCGCCATCTTCGGAAACATCGTAGCTCTCGGCTGCCAGCGGCTCAATGAAGCCATCCGCATTGAAGCGGTAGGGGGCATCCATCAGCTGGTAGATGATGAAGGAAGATGTTGTGTCGGTGGACTGCTGAGGATCCAGGGTAGGAACAGCGGTGCCGACAGTGGTGCGCATGGTTGTGGAGCCTTCAATAGCCCAGTCAGCCATTCGAGCTGCACCAAAGGGCGGGAACAGGTAGCTTACATTGGTGTGGACAAGTGTGGTGGTGTCATAGGCCATAAGCGGCAGAACCATGACAACCTCTTCCACGATGATGTCCTCGGCCTGCTGCCATAGTCCTGCACGCACTTCCGCATCGGTCTCGGTATAGGCCTGGCTCACCAGGTCTTCAAAACGAGCGGCGGCGTCAGGATTGGTAAGCTGCCAGAAGGTGTACTGGAAGTCGGAAGTGGCGCCGAACACGGTGTCAACCATGTTGCCGGCATCCGCCCAGTCCATCACCCAACCCATCCGGTAGGCGTTGTAGGAGCACTGCTCTTTTCCCATGTCGCCAAGTTCACCCTGAAGGGATTCAAGTTCGGACTGCAGAGCTGCAATTTCGTCTTCACTTGCAGCGGCTGCTTCAGCCTCGGTAAGGGCTGCTTCAAGTTCAGCGATGCGGGCTTCGGCTTCTGCGTCAACCGCAGGTGCTTCCGTTCCGCCACCGCAGGCTGCCAACGCTAACGAGGCAACCATTACTACTGCTAACAGGACATGCCATCTCTTCTTTGGCATTACTAACTCTCCTCTCAAATTTGGAATTAGGGGTTCCTCTTTCTTTCGGATCGACAGATTCGCCCCGATACTGAAACGTGACCGCTCGATACACTCACCTCCTTTTCACCTGGTGAACTTTCAGTGCTTCACCAGTTTAAGTGCTTATCATAGCTGCGTGCGAATACTTTCTTCGACCGCGTAACAGGCAACATAGTGCCCGGGAAGCTGCTCTTTCAGATCCGGATCCGTTTTCATACAGCGGTCAAAGGCTAATGGGCAGCGGGAGTTAAAGTTGCACCCCTCTGGCGGATGTGCCGGGCTGGGCACATCACCTTCGAGGATGATACGCCGCCGTTTCTCTTCAACTATTGGATCCGGTACAGGCACCGCCGACAGCAAAGCCTGTGTGTACGGGTGTTGTGGATTTTCATAGATTTCGTCCACGCTGCCCAGTTCAACAATCTTACCCAGGTACATCACTGCCACCCGGTCGCAAATATATCGTACCATGCTGAGGTCGTGGGTAATAAACAGATAGGTAAGATTGAGCTCTTTCTGAAGATCAAGGAGCAGATTGACCACCTGCGCCTGGATGGATACATCCAGTGCAGATATGGGCTCATCTGCCACAATAAAGGAAGGGTTGAGTGCCAGTGCACGAGCAACCCCGATACGCTGGCGCTGCCCACCAGAAAACTCATGCGGGTAACGCGAAGCCATCTGTGGATTCAAGCCAACGCGTTCAAGCAGTTCATTCACGCGCTCTTTGCGGGCTTTGCCGTGTGCAACATTGTGAATTTCAAGCGGCTCTCCCACAATTTCACGCACAGTCATGCGTGGATTCAGGGAAGAATACGGATCCTGGAAGACGATCTGCATATGGGAGCGCATGCGCCGCAGCTCACTTCCTTCCATGGTTACCAGATCCTGGCCTTCAAAATAAACATTACCTTCGGTGGGACGGTGCAGCTGGAGAATAGTACGCCCCAATGTCGACTTGCCACAGCCACTTTCCCCAACCAAGCCCAGTGTTTCTCCTTCAAGAATTTCTAGATTTACACCGTCGACTGCCCGTACTTCTCCACCCTTTCCCGTAAAGAAACTCGAGGATAGTGGGAAATGCTTCTTTAATCCTTCGACTTTTACCAGTGTTTGTTGTGTTCCATTGTTGAGTGTGCTCATGCAACCACCTCACGGGGTTTTCCAGTCTTTACATCAACCCAGCAGGCGATTTCATGATCCGTATCGACTGATTCGAGTGCTGGATTTTCTTTCCTGCAGCGGTCAATCGCAAATGTACAGCGCGATTCAAATGGGCATCCTATCGGAAGCCCCAGCAGATCCGGAGGCCGCCCATCAATTGGAATCAAACGCTCACCCTTCTTACGTTGATCCACTCTGGGCAGTGATTTGAGAAGCCCCAATGTGTAAGGATGGCGAGGATCCCCGTACAACTGCTTGACCGGCGCTTTTTCAACGATATACCCGGCATACATTACATTCAGCTTTTCTGCCAGGCCAGCCATAATTCCCAGGTCATGGGTGATCCAGATAATCGCCATTCCGAGTTTATCCCGTAGACGGCGAATCAGGTCAATAATTTGTGCCTGGATGGTCACATCCAGAGCAGTGGTCGGTTCATCAGCGATCAGAATACTCGGGGAGCACGAAAGCGACATGGCGATCATTGCCCGCTGGCGCATTCCACCGGAAAATTCGTGAGGGTAGGAATCAAGATGTTGTTTGGCTTCTGATATCCCTACAAGATCGAGCATTTCCGTAGCGCGCTCGCGTGCAGCCAGGTCATCCATGCCGGTATGCAGATGCAATGCCTCCGTAATCTGCTTGCCGATCGTCATCACCGGGTTCAGTGATGTCATTGGATCCTGGAAAATCATCGCTATTTCACCACCGCGGATCCGCCGCATATCATTATCAGGGATCTTCAGTAGATCTCTGCCTTTATACAACACTTCCCCCTGGTAGATATCTCCCGGGGGAATCGGTATCAAACGCATCAATGAAAGCGCATGAACGCTTTTTCCGCAGCCACTCTCGCCTACAACGCCAAGGGTTTCACCCTCCCCCAGGGTATACGAGACGCCGTTGACTGCATTAACGATTCCTGAATCAGTGTGAAACCTGGTTGCCAAATCCTTAATTTCCAATATGTGTGCCGTCAAGTTAGCTTCTCCAACGAAAAGAATTTCGACTTGTACCTGATAACTTCCTGACAGATGTCGAATTTCATTGTCCCGGTCAGGAAGGTAATTATGCTATTTCAATCATTTGCTTTTTCTTATCTTGTGAATAGAACCCTTCTTCTATCCCAATTATTATCTGGTGTGTGCCCGGATACTTGATCAACTGGTAAAGAGGTTTCCTTTTAAGACAATACAAAGCGATTATACATGAAACACTATCTCTGTCAATTATCGTTGTTCCCTTCCCTCCTTCAACTGAATCCGAATTTTACCATTTTATCCCATGAACTGAACAATTTCCTGTTCAGAGGAAATACTAACTGAATACAAATATCGTCATACTGACAGGCAGAAAATTATGCGCCAATGTTCTGTTCGCTTCACTCAACGACCGGCGCTTATACTCGTAGCCAACGCCTCCTGGAACCCGAAGTAATCGAATCGCCTCAATGGCATCCATGTGTGCATCCCTGAAGAATGCCCTCATCAGAATCAGGTACGACAACAGTATCCCGACAGAAAATCGCCTTCTTCCACGGCGTGATGCCGCACGCACAAGCAGCTGCTGCCGCACTCCAGGATTAACTTTCTGAGTGCCCGCCCATTCTTTCATTGAACGGCTGATCAACCGATCCATCGAATCATCAAAATCCCTACGCTGAGTACCCAAGACGCACCTCTGGAATCAAATCTGAATAAACACCCAATTCCTTCTTCAATTTTAATCGACCGTAATGCAGTCGTGATTTTACGGTTCCTACCGGAACTTCAATAATCTCTGAAATCTCCTGCAGCGTCAGGTCATTCACATAGTAAAGAACAACCACTATCCGTTGTGAAATCGGCAGTGTTGCCAGAGCTTCTTTGATAACACTGCAAATTTCATCATGTTCAACAATCGCCTGAGGGCCTGGCTTGAATTCCCGCGCCAGCCATTCACCCATCTCGCGCAGTACCTGGAAACCGCGGCTGCGTCGTTTTACATAAGTGTAGGCAAGATTCGCTGTAACCCGGTACAGCCAGGGTTGGATAGGTCGATCGGGATCAACCCTGCTGCAAAACCGGTTCAGCCTCAGAAATGTATCCTGCAGCAGATCCGCAGCAGATTCAGCGTCGCCAGTGATCCCAAGTGCTGTACGGAACACCATTTGCTGGTGCCGATCGTATAATTCGCCCAGCGCTTGCAGTTCACCCCGCTGTAGCTCAATAATCAGCTCTCTATCCGTTTTCTGATCCACGCCGTGTGCCCTTCTTTTTCAGTAGATCAACGCTTCCTTATATGTATACTGATCAGCAAAGAAAAAGGTTCAATTCTCTGGCAGATTCCTGCAAATTTCTTACCAAAACCCGGAATGCTGCCTTTCTCCATCATAAGTGTTATTCAGCCTGCCCGCAATCATCTCCCCGGTGAAGTTCCTCCAGATTCCATAATACACTAAATGCACTCGGGTTTACATCCACACCACATATATCCGTGGCATAGGCAGCAACTCGCGGCCGCTCAAACAAAGGCAAGCCCGGGATTTCCTCCGCCAGGAGCTGCTCCGTTGCAGCAGCGGCCTCAACCGCTTTGGAGCTGTCTGCCAGGCTGAGTTGAACTGTACCGCAAGCCTGGTCAAACCCACTGTTTGTAAAACCGGAAGCATTGATCCCATATCTGGATGTATCTGAAGGTATCTGGCCGCTTTCATACATCTCACACGGAGGACTGCTGAAAACAGGCCAGGCCCATACTACCGCGGAGAAGGTGCGTGAAAAAACCTCCCCATCCGGCCAGGAAGTAAATAACCCATCTGAAGATCCATAGGAAGGCTGTACATCAATACCACAAACCGCCAGGTCTTCCGCCAGCTTTCCTGCTACCTGGCGCTGCAAATCCCCATCAACCGTTTTGAGGGTAAACGAGAATGGTGTTCCCGACTCCACGTTCCATACACCCTGAGCAACCCGGCCCTTTACCTCATCTCCCTCCACCTCAAGCCAACCAGCCTGTTCCAGCAGCGCCATGGCAGCAGCAGGATCATATTCAGGGTAACTCACATCCTGGTCAACCAGCGGATGCCCGGATGGTAAATAGGTGTCAGGCACCGCTCCGAGGCCATTCAGAACCGTTTGCACCAGACCTTCACGGTCTATACACATTGATACGGCCTGTCTGGTCCGGGTCTCTCCAAAGAAGCGTGCTTCTGATGCATTCAGTGGAGCTGTATTAAAATCGAGCCGTTCAATCACAGAACCGGCTGCCCAGCTGAATTCAAGCGCTCCCTGCTCCTGGAGATCGAGTAAATTCTCAATCGAGCTTGTTGGAATCAATGATTCATCCAGGACATCACATTCGCCGGTCACCAGCTGTTGCAACGCAGAATCGGAATCATTCCCCAGGAAACGAAAAACCAATCTGTCGAATGCAGGCAATCCTTCACCTGCACGGAAATACTGTGGATTGCTGTTCAGAACAATCTGCTGGTTCTGCCAGGATTCAATAACATAGGGCCCCCAGCCCACGGGCTGAAGAGTGGTTTGGGGAGAATTGAGCAGAGCAGCCGGATCTTCAGCACCCAACAGGTGTTCCGGTAGTGGACTCCAGAAATTCGATCCGTAGTCCGGGTCAATGAAACCCGGAATGCCGACCCAGCGAAGTTCATACTCTCCAGTCGTCTCATAAATCTGTGTACGATCAACCACATACTTGGAACTTGGCGTATCCGGATGCCTGTCCAGTTCATAAGAGAAGACTGAATCCGCCGCAGTGACAGGTTCTCCATCCGACCACAGAATTCCCTCTTTCATTCTAAAGTGAACTTCAACCTGTTCCATTTGTGCTTCACCACCACTGTAGGACTGCTGGCATAGCGGGCTGGAGCATCCTGCCGGCCAATAGGGTTTTCCATATTTAAGCATATCCGGAAGCATAGTTTCCGGATTCAGGTAGCGTTCACCATTCTGAACGATAACCGTGTTCAACTGCACCCCAGCCTCCAGACCGGGAACTGCTTCCAGAAGTACTGGTTCAAAAGTGTAGTCCAGCAGATCATACGGGCCATCATAGATCGCCTGTAAAATCGTATCCGCTGATCGTGAAGCAGCTCCATACAGATAGAGTGATTCGGGCTCATCTTGCAGACAGACAATCAATGTTTCAGGAGGTATCGGTGTGGGTGTTGGAGGTACCTGTGTGGCTGCCGGCTCGGATGTTGAAATATCCCCGCCTGCTTCCTCTCCTGCTGCAAACAAACTGCATCCGGTCAGTATTCCCGCCAATAGAAAAATAGCTGGAAACCAGAGTTGTTTTGTGTGTTTCATACTTTGCATACCTCCTGGACACTGAGCATCAGCATTGCTCATGCTCAGAGATAACCTTCTTTAAAACAAGGTGCTTCTTTCAATCGGCTATGATTCTGACTCCCGCGGATCCGACAGCTGCTTTTCAACTTCCCGCAGCTGCTGTAGAAAAATAAGGTCAGTTGCATTCAACGAGAGCTTTTCCAGTAAATCCGGACGGCGGAAATACGTCCGCCGCAGCGCTTCCTGCCTTCTCCAGGTTTCCACACGGGCATGATTTCCGGAAAGCAGGACCTCGGGCACCTGCCAGCCGCGGAACTCCGCCGGGCGAGTGTAATGGGGGTGTTCGAGCAAACCCATTGCGTGGGAATCTTTAGCTGCAGCATCTGCATCCCCCAGCACGCCTGGTATCTGTCTGGCCAGTGCATCAATAACCACCAGTACCGGCAGCTCCCCCCCGGTCAGCACATAATCTCCCATGGAGATCTCCTCGGTCACCAGAAACTCTCGCACCCGTTCATCAATCCCCTCATAACGGCCGCAGAGAAAAGCCAGATGTTCATACCGAGAAAGGTCCACTGCTTTTTTCTGATCGAATACCCTGCCTTGCGGTGTAAGCAGGATCAATGGGATCGTGTTAATCCCTTCACCCAGTACCGATTCAACAGCAGAGAAGATGGGCTCCGGTTTCATCACCATCCCGCCGCCGCCGCCATAAGGTTCATCATCGGTCGTATGGTGCCGGTCGGAGGTGTAGTCGCGGATATTATGCAAAAGCACATGAAGCAACCCCGCTTCCTGCGCTTTGCCGAGAATGCTGGACTCGAGATAAGGTATCATGGTCTCCGGGAAAAGGGTGAATACATCGATTCGCATAGACTCATCCTTCTAAGAGCAGGAAGCCTGCCCGCAACACATAATCAGGTAAAGATTGTACCCTAAAGCAGGATTAGCTGGCACGATTTTCTTCACAGCAGCGGTTCATAATCCCCCTTCGTGTTCAAACCCGGACATGATCCGGTTAACCGAGCATAGCAAAGAATGGACGGAAAAACAAGCTCCTGCCATGCCCTGCTCAATAAAAGCTGGATGACTTCATTCGGTGTCGGGAGCCTCATAATAATGCACTTTCAGGCGGCTGAGGACGGACGCTGAACCGTGATACAGAACTGTCATACCATTCATATCCTTTATTTGGTGTATCCCAAGGTTTACATTAAATAATATATGGCTATAATGAACCATCTTTGCATCAGTCGAAAAGTCTGAAAATACTGTTTGGCAGATATGTTTATAGTATTCCACAACAATAAAACTATAGAAAAACGAACCTGCTAATCATCGCCCCACCCAGACATGATCTGGATATCTTCCTGCGACTCTAAAGAACGCGGCAGGAAAAAACATGGCTTCCTGGAGGAGTCAATGGAAACCTCAGAACCAACATCCAACCCTGCGGCTCGAACCAGAAAACAAAGCAAGCTTCTGCTAACTGTTATTATCCCGGCAGCTTCATGCATGCTGTCGTCTCTGATTGGGATCTTTCTTGGTCAGATTGGAAATCTGATGTATTCACTGCTGGATCAGGCGGCTGGGTGCCTGGCTGTACCCGGGTTCATTGTACTGTTCCTGATCAGCTTCGGGCTTTCCTTCTTAATCAATAAGCTCCTGCAGCGTTTGCTTTCCGGGCGTAAAAACGATGCGATTCCAGAATAGAATAACTGACAAGAACTCACCCCCTTCTCCCATGGAGGCATTCATGCAAGCAAAGATCCACTACGCACTCCTTATCCTGGCGGGGATGATGACCCTTTCCCTGTCCGCTGCCAGAGTTCCGGCGCAGCCTCAACCGGCCCTGTCGCAACCCGCCTCCGGGGAACCGGTTTCTGATTCATCGATTCCGTTACAATCCGGTTCCTGTATGGCCATACTTCAGGCAGCCGGACAGCAGGCGGGCGTGGAAGGCGACACCAGCCTGAATTCCTTCGAAGGACTCAATGGATTCGGCATGATTTCGTGCGGGCTAAGCTACAGAGAACAGATAGGATACAATCGCCAGGCACTAGGAACAGGGCTCGGCCTGAACGATGTCGGAGATCGCTACGAAACTTTCTCACATGGAGAATGCAGGAATTCTGATGAACTGCCGAACGATTCCTCCTACCTGTTCAACTTCCATGGTTACCTTGCTATCATGGAAACATATGTTTCTGAAAAGACCAGGACTCATGATACCGACGACATTGTACACATGGAATCCAAAAGCATCTTCTGGTACATGGATGGCGGAGGGGATTATTGCTACAGCTTGAGTGTCCGCACAACTACTGACAGTGTTGAAGAGTTCGGCCATGCCCAGGACCCGACACCCATTGCTGATGTACTCTGGTCTATAGCTGAGGCTAACCTTCCGCTGACACCTCCTGCTGCTGATGGCACGGATCAGCAGGACGGACCTGTTCTTCCCGGAGAAAACGCTGATCCGCAAACCGGAGATATCTCGCCGGAAGAAGAAAACCCGCTGCAGCCGGAAACACCTTCCGATACGGATACCACCGACCCGGGTAACTCGATCTTTGATATTCCTCTCGCTATCGTCCTGGGAAGCTTCGGCATTCCGATTGCAGGCGCTGCTGCCGGCGCACTGGTCTCGGCTGTCCTGGGAACCCTGACACCCGGCGCCGCCACAACAGCAGGAACATCCTCGGGTCCCGCAGCCGTGAAGAAAAAAGGAGACCCGGTCTCTTCTGATCCTGCGTCTGAGGAACTCCCGGAAAGTCCGCCTCCTGAAAAGGACGTCCCTCCAACCGATCCCCCCGACCCTGCCGCTGAAGAGAAACCCGTGGAGGAGACTCCGGAGGAAGAGACGGATCCCGGCAAAGAGCCCGAACCGGAGGAACAGCCACCGGCTGCAAAAAACACCGAAACCAAAGAAACCAGCACCGAACCGGAAAAACCAAAACCTGAGAAGAAGGCGGTTACCCCCGAGCAG
>JAFGNH010000137.1 GCA_016927115.1 Anaerolineales bacterium
CGATGTTGGCAGCATCGATCATGCCGTTCACAAAGGCCAGCGCCAGTGCAAGTATGATAATAATGGTAAGTAAATTCATATAGTCTCATCCTGATCTGTCTTTTCTTCAGATCGGAGAGTTTTGTAAAGTGGCAATCTTGCACTGGAAAACCACTCTCCGAGTGAGAAAAAAGACAGGATCGTCAGACTGATCAATACTCCCGGAAGCAGCACCAGTTGCGGCGCCTGGATCAGGAACGCTCGTCCTGTGTTCAACAGCACACCCCATTCCGGTATGGATGGATCTCCGGCAAGTCCAAGGAAATTCAAGGTAGTTATACCTGTGAATGTCCAGGCCA
Source organism: Anaerolineales bacterium (assembly GCA_016927115.1). Lineage (GTDB taxonomy): Bacteria > Chloroflexota > Anaerolineae > Anaerolineales > E44-bin32 > JAFGNH01. The sequence goes on from JAFGNH010000137.1 coordinate 339, forward strand.
GATAGGTTGTACCAAAGGAAAGCAGCTCGATGCGCAGGTTCGGCAGGATATGAAAGGTGTAGATCCACAATTTTCCTGCCCCCAGTGCCGTTGCTGCTTCGATAAAAGGCCGGCTTCGGACAGCGCCAGCCTGGCTGTGAATCAATCGGGCAAATCCGGGGATCCCGCTGAGTCCGGCAGCAAGGATGACCGAAGGGAACCCGGGCCCCATACTGGCAACAAACAGCATAGCCAGCAGCAGGCCAGGCACAGCCATGGTGGCATTGAACAACAAAAGCAGAAGGCGCTCAAACCATCCTCCGAGAAATGATGCCCCCAGCCCCAGCAGGAGTCCCCCGCTAATTGTAATTGCGGCTGCAAGTAGTGAGGCACTCATTGTAGCCCGGCCGCCGTACACAAGACGGGCCCAGAGATCCCGGCCCAGCTGGTCGCTTCCCAATAGCAGGTTCTTTTTTGGCTGGTCCAGCGGTACAGCTACCGGCTGGATGGGGTCGTGGGCCGTAAGGAGCGGCGCGGCCACGCTGGAAGCAATAACAAGCACAAGCCACAGCAATGAAAGCCAGGGGGTCCTTCTGGTCATTGGATTCCTCGCAGGCGGGGATCTATCAGCAAGCTGAGGGTCTGGGCGAAGAAGTGGGTGAGGGTGTAAAACAGCGCAGCCAGGGTGATCACCCCCTGGGCAACCGGGAAATCTCCCTGGAGGATGGAGGATACCAGCAGCCGTCCCAGCCCGGGACGGCTGAAAATATTCTCGGTTACAACAGTGCCGCTGAACAGATACGCTATTTCCAGTGCACTGAGTGACACTGCCGGCGGCAAAGCCGGGCGCAATGCAAACCACAACAGGCGACCGTTTTTTCTGAGGCCGCGGGCACGCGCAGCCAGAATATACGGCTCTTGCAGCACATCCAGCAAGGAGGATTTCAAAATACGGGCAACCGCTCCTGACATTGAGAGCCCGAGTACGAAAGCCGGCAGTGCCAGCGTATAGAACACCGAAGATCCGGTTCCATAGTGCTGCCGGATCGATGCGAAAAGGTATAGAAACAGCAGACCCACCAGCGCGACAGGCAATGTAGTGAGCATGTCTGCCAACCAGGACGCAGCACGCCCCGCTGGTTTGTTATGCTGCCAGGCCGCGGTGATACCGAGCAGGGCAGCAAAAACAAGCAAGAACAGGACGCTTAAAGCGCCCAGTTCCAATGTCGGGCGCAGCTGCTCCGCCAGTGTGAGGGTGACGGAACGGTGGGTATAGAACGAGATGCCGAGGTCGCCATTCAGCAGGCCTAGCAGGAAATGTCCATACTGGGTGAGCAAGGGCTGGTCGAGAAAGAGGGAAGCATTGAGACGCGCTACCTGTTCAGGAGAAGCCAGCCCCTGGGCCAGCAGATTGACAGTGGGATCGCTTGTAGTAGCCCGTAGTGCAAAAAAGGTGAGGGTGACTGCTGTCCAGGCGGTCAGCAGTGCTTCTCCGCTTTTTCTGATCAGAAGGATCAGGATTCGATGCTCAGCTCGATTAATAGTGGAAACCATCCTTCAGCGCTGTAGCGCAGCCCGTGGACAGATTGCCTTTTCAGCACCAGATTCACATAGTCACGCACGGGCAGGATTAATACCTGGTCCCTGATGCTGTTTGCAGCAGCAGAATATATCTCTGCACGCTCCGGCAGTTCGGGCTGCAGGCTGGCTGCGGTCTGCAGCCAGCTGTCGAGTTCGGGATTCTTTACATTTGACCAATTATACAACCCATCGCTGCTGTAGAAGGAAGAAAGAAAGGCCGGATCTGTACCGAAAAAATTGATCCCGATCAGCTGGTACTCATGAGCGTCGTGTGCTTCTTTGAGCTGGCCAAACCCCGGCATTACATGGATCTCTACCTGAATTCCGAGGCGCTCCCAATCTGCACGCATTAGCTGGCATACTTCCGGATTCATGCCCCAGGTAGGTGCAGCTATTCTTATGAATATTGGTACGCCGTCTTTTTTCCGCACACCACTCTCTTCATCCAGAAGCCAACCGGCCTGATCGAGCAGTTCCTGCGCGATACCCGAGTCCGTTTCCCCGAATCGCGTTGCTGTCGGGAAAGTTTGCATGCTGGCGGAAACTACATCACCGGCCGGCGGTGATGAGGAGCCGAAGATTGTTTCCACTATGGCAGCGCGGTCGATACCCTGGAAAAGTGCTTCCCGTACAAGCGGGTCATCCGTTGGTGACAGGGTAGTGTTGAAAAAATACTGCAGCGGTTGGCCGGGAATCGGGACTGCCAGCAGGTCAAAGCTATCGGTTGCAGAAAGTCGTCTGGCATCATGCATGGGAATCTCGCCCATAATATCCACTTCGCCCGATTCGAGTGCCAGAGCACGAGTGGCCGGATCAGCATAAAAGCGGAATTCGATCCTCTGCGGTGGATGATCGGAAACATTGATAAAAGATGGTGCCCAGGCGTACGCCTCATTGCGTTCCAGGAGGATGTGGTTTTCAGGAATGTACTCCACAAAGCGGTACGGCCCGGTACCAACCTGGTGGAACTGGTATTCTGTTCCCCATTCTTCCAGTGCTGACGGAGATGCCATGCCCAGATAGACCTGGCTCAGGGCGTCAAGCAAAGCACCATATGGCGTCCGAAGATGCAGTGCGATCGTGTACTCATCTTCCACGGTCGCTGACTCCAGCGGTCCGAGCAGTGAGAAGGCTTTCTGTGAGTGATTGTCGGGATTGAGGATACGGTCCAGGTTGGTTCTGACTGCTGAGGCGTTGAACTGAGTGCCGTCATGAAAGCTGACGTCAGTTCGCAGCGAGAAAGTGTATGTCAGTTCATCGCTGCTGATAAGCCATGATTCCGCCAGGCCAGGAACAAAATTCCCGTTGGCAGGATCACGGAAGATCAGGGTGTCATACACAGACTGCAGAGGGATACCCAGCTCGGAGGAAGCATTCAGATGGGGGTCGATGCCGGTTGGTGAGAGAGTCAATCCATATACCAGGTCGGGCTCAGAGCTCGGTTTCTGGCATCCACTGAGGACAAGCAGGAAGATAATAAAAATCGGATAAATCAGACGTTTATACATTGTGCACATTCTGCAAGATTGAGGTTATTGTGTATGGTTCTGCGTGCCACAGCCAGGCTGTTAAAAAAAAACTTTGCAGGACGGTGGTTTTGCCGTGGTGCTCTACTGGACGGCACAGCAGTTTGTTCCGAGCGCAGTATATCACAAGTGCTTGAAGTTTTTTGAGCAAGACCTTAGAATGCGTTCATGAGTAATAAAACCAGCCCCGTACGTAAACAATATCTGGATATCAAACGTCGCCATCCGGAAGCGATTGTTTTTTTCCGGTTGGGAGATTTTTATGAAACATTTGACGGAGATGCAGAAATCACTGCGCGGGTACTTGATATTGTTCTGACTTCACGCACTGTCGGGAATAACACGCGGGTTCCGATGGCCGGTATTCCCCACCATGCAGCTGAGAACTATATCTCCCGCTTGATTGATGCGGGCTATCATGTCGCAATATGTGAACAGGTAGGGGATGAGCCGGTAAAAGGGTTGTTCCCGCGTGAGGTTGTGCGGGTGATCACTCCCGGTACCGTTCTTGAGCAGGGTTTGCTCCCGGGTGATGCCAATAATTACCTTGCCTCGGTATTGGTTGAAGGTAATGCAATGGCTGTAGCTTATACCGATGTCAGCACCGGGGAGTTTGCAGCTATGCAGCTGGTAACGGAAACACCCGGGGAAGTGATTGCCCATGAAATCGAGCGGCTTCGGCCGGCGGAAGTGCTAATTCCGGAAGAGATGGAACTGCCTGATGGTATTGAGTGCCATCAAACCAGCTTGCCGCGCTGGCATTTTGAATGGAGTCGTGCTGAAACCGCACTGAAAGAACATTTTGGTACGTTGACACTCGATGGTTTTGGTATGGCAAATCAGGCACTGGCTGTTCAGGCTGCCGGTGCAATTATTGAGTACCTTTCACGCACGCAGCCGGCTGTGCTTCCTCTCCTGAACAGGCTTTCAACTTACTCGATCGAGGAATTTATGATCCTCGACCGGGCTACGCGCAGGAATCTTGAGCTTACCGAGACGATTCGCGGCGGGAGTACGAAGGGATCTCTACTCGGTGTACTGGATCAGACCATCACTCCCATGGGGCGCAGGCTGCTGCGCCAGTGGCTGAATAAACCACTTCTGGATGCAGACCAAATCAACCAACGCCTGGATCGGGTGGAAGCTTTCTTTGACGATGGAATGTGGCGCAGTGAGGTCCGGGCAGCGCTAAAACCGATTGGCGACCTGGAACGTCTGACCAACAGGGTGCTGGTCGGGGTTGCCACACCGGCTGATCTTACAGCACTGCGAGCTCTGCTTGAGAAGCTTGGACCGCTGCATGCTGCTGCCAGTCGGGCTGAACAATCTGCACTGACACAGATTCTGGAGAAACTTGATTCCTGTGAGGATGTTCTCACTCTGCTTCACCAGGCAATCCAGGATGAACCTCCTGCGACTCTGGGGAACACAGGCATTATCAGGAGTGGCTACTCTGCAGAGCTGGACAAGGTGATAGAGGAATCGCGCGAGGCACGCGAGTGGATATCGAACCTGGAGGCTTTGGAACGCAAACGCACAGGGATAAAGAGCCTGAAGGTGGGCTACAACAAGGTTTTTGGATACTACATCGAGGTGACAAAGGCTAACAGCGATCAGGTTCCGGAAGACTATATCCGTAAGCAGACACTGGTCGGTGCTGAGCGTTATATCACACCCGAGATGAAGGATGTGGAATCCCGGGTTCTTTCGGCGGAAGAGGAGATCAAAGAAATCGAAACCCGGGTATTTCGTGAGGTTTGTATGCAGGTTTCCAGCGAGGCAGTGCGCCTGTTGACAAGCGCACAACAGATCGCATTGCTCGATACTGCCACCGGCCTGGCGGAAACTGCGGCAGTTCGCGGATACAACAGGCCAGAACTGCTTGATGATGCCACGCTGGATATCCGTGAAGGACGGCATCCCGTAGTGGAGGATTTTATTCCCGGCCGGCGGTTTGTTTCCAATGACACTCATTTTGAAGAGGATGAGCGCATCCGCATCATTACCGGTCCCAATATGAGCGGCAAATCGACCTACCTGCGCCAGGTGGCACTGATTGTATTAATGGCACAGATGGGCAGTTATGTGCCTGCCAGACTGGCACGGCTGGGGATAACAGACCGAATTTTCACCCGCATTGGAGCACAGGATGAGATTCATGCCGGGCAGTCCACTTTCATGGTGGAAATGGTGGAAGCGGCGAATATCCTCAATCATGCATCCTCCAGCAGTTTACTGATTCTGGATGAGATCGGCCGGGGTACGAGTACGTATGATGGATTGTCGATCGCATGGGCGATTGTCGAGTATATTCACAGCTATCCACAACTGCGCTCCCGCACACTGTTTGCTACGCACTACCACGAGTTGACCACCCTGGCGCAGAGGTTCCCTGGTGTGCGGAATTACAATGTGGCAGTTTCAGAAGAGGGCGGCGAGGTTGTATTCCTGCATACGATTATCCCCGGCAAAGCGGATAAATCATATGGGATTCACGTTGCCGAGCTGGCCGGATTGCCTCGTCCGGTGATAAACCGGGCGCAGGAAATCCTGTCTCGCCTGGAAGCGGAAAGCCGGTCAAATGAAGTGGAGGACAGCCTGGCTCCCAGACAGCTGGCCTTTTTCCCGAAAACAAACCCGCTAGTTGATGAACTCAGGGGGTTGAATGTGGAGACTCTGACTCCGCTTGAAGCGTTGAATAAGATCTATGAATGGCAGCGCAGGTTCGGAACGGGGGAGGACTGAGCGAAACGGCCGCAGCCATCTGAGCTGCCTATAGATCGTTTCATCACTCATCCATAGCTGATTGGCACTCCAATGGGTATCGACGTATCGTAACGCAGAAGTCCTGCCATTACGAGGAGCCCTCTTGTGGTTGCTGGTGTCTCATATCATGAGGGAAGCGAACGAAACAAATCTCCTCCAAAGCTGCTTCAGCCTGATAAATGGAAACCGGCACCCAGGAAAAGATGGATGCCGGTTGAATTTGTTTCTGCAGGCTGCCTACTTCTGCAGCAGCTGGTAATAATCACTTAACCCGGAGACTGTGTCGGATACACCCAGATCGCCGAGAAGTATGGTGATCAGCCTTGCTTTCTCCTCTGCATCACGCCGTGACCAGGTGCGGCTTTTAATTTCCAGGAAATTACCCTCATGGCCTGGTTTTGAAATCTGATCGATGTTAATGAAGAATTCCTTATCCTCATAGGAAATCAGCCAGCGCAGCCGGTCTTTATTGATTTCGAATTCTCCTTCAGGCTGGAAGTATTCCCGGTAGAAACGCAGACTGTGGTTTGCGGGTGCGATAAACCGGGAGCGGGAAAGCAGAATGGAGTTGGGGTATTCATACTCTGCAGCAGGGCCTGTAAGGGTCAACCGATAGCGGACATTGTAGATTTCCCCCTGATCATTGATGAATTCATCTTCGCGGTAGCGCAAGCGCCCCTGATCGGCTGTGTCAAAGGTGAAATATGTATCGTACTCGCGGTAGTGTGCCTTACGGATAATCGTAAATTTACTATCGTCCAGCAGCTTGAGGACTGGTTCGGGATCAGGCAGGCGCACCTTGATCTGGATTTCATAGCTCTCTTCACGCTCTGCACCACCGATCGCGATCAGTTTGGAAAGCACTGAGCCCTCTCTGTCGGAGAGGAATGCATCAATTTGCGTTGAATACTTCGATGCTGCAGGGAACAGTTTCTCCTCATTTACTGTCAGCAGCTTTTTATCCCGCATGAGCCATTTCCCATTAACCATAACATCCGTTACATCGCTGGATTTGGTTGCGTATATGATCCGGGAGTAGATTGCATTGGGATCATGGTTGAAGTGAGGGATATTATGCAGGCGATCGAGGTCAATCAGGATCAAGTCTGCTTTTTTACCAGCTTCAAGAGAACCGATCAGATGATCCATGTGCAGTGCCCGGGCACCTTCGATTGTGGCCATGGTGAGCGTATCGATAGCTGGGAGGGCCGTGGGATCACCGGAGTATCCTTTTGCGATAAAGTTGGCGAGTCGGATTTCCTCCAGCATATCCAGATCATTGTTGGATGCGGTGCCGTCTGTGCCGATACCGACATTCAATCCGATCCGGCGCATCTGTTCTACGGGTGCGAAACCGGATGCGAGCTTCATGTTGCTGGAAGGGTTGTGCGCGATACCAACATTCCCATGCTGCAAGGTGTGCATTTCGCCTTCATCGATGTGCACACAATGAGCGGCAGTTACTTTTGCTTCAAAGATACCTTGTTTCTTTACCCATGGGACCACGGGCATGCCGTAGTCTTTTCGGAATTGTTCAACTTCCTGGGCAGTCTCTGCGATGTGGATCTGGATCGGGATGTCGTACTCAAGCGCTATTTCTGTACAGCTTTGAATAATTTCAGGAGTGCTGGAGTAAGGAGCATGAGGTGCCACTGAGGGGATGATCAACTCGTGGCCTTTCCATTTTGCTGCAAAGTCCCTCATATAAGCCAGTGCATCTTCATAGGATGGGGCATCCGGTGTGGGGTACTTGAGGATGGTTTCTCCGCAAATGCCGCGCAAGCCGATTTCTGCTGTGACATCTGCAACTGAATCCTCAAAGTAATACATATCTGCAAAGGTGGTCACGCCACTGCGGATCAGTTCAGCACAGGCGATCTGTGTGCCCAGACGGCAGAATTCCGGGGATACAAATTCTCGCTCTACAGGCATCATGTACCCCAGGAGCCATACATCAAGTCTGCGATCATCCGTAAGACCGCGCAGCAGCGTCATAGGTACATGTGTATGGGTATTTACCAGACCCGGCATCAATATTTTTCCCCCACAATCGTGCAGATCGCTGCTGCTGTACTCAACCAGAAGTTCCTTCTCCGGACCAACAGCCAGAATTTCACCATGTCGGATAGCTGCTGCTCCTTTTTTGAAAACCTCGAAAGCACCGTTCATTGTGAGAATTGTTGCATTGGTGAGGATCAGGTCAGCTTGCTGTTTGCTTGGATTCATGATTCTCCCTTATTGATGGTATCGGGTAAAACAATCTGGAACAGCGAGTATGTCAGATCATACACTGAAGTGGTATGATAACTTCATCTGCTACAGGTGGAAACAGATCGACATGTTGAATCTGCAACACACTGAGCGCAACAATACAGTGCATTTTGTTCATTATAGCAGGCTAGTCAAGCAGTTTGATGGCAGGACTGCTTAATCCAGGGGAACCCAGCCGCATGGAGAGCACTGGAGTTGGCTCTGCCAGGGGAGCGGCCAGAATCTGACAGGAGGAGAAGATGCGGGCTGTCGATATCATCATCAAGAAACGGGATGGGCTGGTGCTATCTCGTGAGGAAATTAGTTCCTTTGTTCAGGGTTTCGTAAATAACACGATCCCGGATTACCAGGTATCTGCCTGGGCGATGGCTGTGCTGCTGAATGGGATGACGCCACAGGAAACAGCGGATCTCACAATGGCGATGATCGAATCAGGAGACCAGCTGGATCTTTCTGATGTTGTTGATATTGCAGTGGATAAACACTCCACCGGTGGAGTTGGTGATAAAACAACACTGGTGGTGGGGCCTGTCGTTGCTGCCTGTGGCGTGCCGGTGGGGAAAATGTCGGGGCGCGGTTTAAGTTTTACTGGTGGTACGCTTGATAAGATGGAATCAATTCCTGGTTTCCGGTCGGATCTCAGTGAGCAGGAGTTCAAGGACCAGTTAAAATCCATAGGCCTGGTGCTGGCTGGGCAGACCGCGGATCTGGCTCCGGCTGATGGGAAAATGTATGCCCTGCGTGATGTCACTGGAACCGTTCCATCGATTCCATTGATCGCTTCATCGGTAATGAGTAAGAAGCTGGCCGCGGGAACCACAGCGATTGTGCTGGATGTTAAAACCGGCAATGGTGCTTTTATGCAATCGGTTTCGGAGGCCGAGCAGCTGGCAGCAGAAATGCTCTCAATTGCCAGACTGGCTGGCCGAAAGGCCGTTGCATTGATTTCAGATATGAACCAGCCGCTTGGCACTGCCGTAGGTAACGCGCTGGAAGTGAAAGAGGCAATTGAAACACTGAAGGGTGATGGGCCTCAGGATTTCCGAGACCACTGCATTGAGGTGGCTGGCCATATGCTTTTGCTGGCAGGCAGGACTGATTCAATCGACTCAGCCAGGGCACTTGTCGTGGATTCTCTCGCCAGCGGCACTGCACTGGAAAAATTCCGCCAGCTGGTAAAAATACAGGGGGGTGATGTTTTGGTGATTGATAACCCTGATCTTCTGCCGTTTGCTCCTATAATGCGGGAAGTGCCTGCACCGATTTCCGGGTACGTGGAACAGGTACATGCGCGCGAGGTTGGATTAGCTGCCCTCGAGCTGGGAGCAGGCAGGGAGAAAAAGGGAGATCCGGTTGATCCAAGGGTAGGGATTCTCATCCATCGTAAAGTTGGGGATGCAGTCCAGCAGGGAGATCTACTATTTACTGTACATGCAGGCAGTGAGGAATCATGTGATGCTGCTGTAGAGCGACTGCTGGCAGCTCACCGCATCGTTCCGGAACCAGTAAAGCGCCTGCCTCTCTTTTATCAAACCATGGAACAGTAAGCATTATATATCAGAGTTTGTCCGGGTCGGGAAGAAGACCGGGCAGAATATCGATCTGGATCAAACCCTGGTCCAGATCAATTTTCTTAATCACATCCTTGATCGCCGGAATCAGGATTTCGCTGCCCGAGGATGATTCAAGGATGTAGACATCATTGGCGCCGGTTTCCAGGATTTCCTTCAAGGTTCCCAGTGTGCGGTTTTGTGTATCTTCCACGCGCAGGCCGATCAACTGCCAGTAGTAGTATTCATCTTCCGCAAGATCCGGCAGTTCACTCATATCCAGAAAAACGGCTTTATTTCGCAGCGTTTCTGCTTCTTCTCTGGTTGTTATTGATTGCAGTAAAAGGAGATACCTGTCCTGGTGGCGGCGGATGGTTTCAACAATAAGCGGTTCGAAATCGGATCCCACGTAGATGGTGGTTCCTGGCGGGAGTGAAGTGAGGAACTGCGAGTCGGATGCGAGAATAACCTGCCCGCGGATACCGTGGGGGCGAACAATGCGCCCAACTTCCAGATAGGGATCTGGAAATTGGGCGTGTGCTGTTGTTTTATTCCTCTGCTTACGGTCTTTCATTCAGACAATGTCAAGTGTTGCACGGCTACCGCGACGTGAAGCAGCTACCCGCAGCAGATTGCGCATTGCATTTGCTACACGGCCGCCGCGACCGATCACCCGACCCATGTCTTCTTCAGCAACGGTCAGTTCAATATGGGTTTCACCGTGCTGCTGCCGGACGGAAACGTCTACTGCTGCCGGGTCATCAACCAGAGATGTAGCAATGTATTTAATTAAATCCTTCATTGTTCCCTCGGTTTCTACCAGGTGAAAAAGATTTCAAACGCCTGCTGGTTCAGAAAGCCCGTCTTATGAAGCTGCTTCTGCTTCCGCCTATTCTTCGGCTTCAGCTTCAGGTTCTTCTTCTGCTTTTTCTTCCGCTGCCGGTTCTACCTCAGGAGCAGGTTTTTCTTCTGCTTTTTCTTCCGCTGCCGGTTCTTCCTCAGGAGCAGGTTTTTCTTCTGCTTTTTCTTCCGCTGCCGGTTCTTCCTTGGGGGCGGGTTTTTCCTTTGGCGCCGGTTCTTCCTTAGGAGCGGGTTCTTCTTTTTGAGCGGGTTCGCTCTTCGCTTTCTGAGTGTGCCGTTTTTCAATCAGATCATCACGGCGGGTGCGGGGATCCACATCCACCTTGCTCTGCTCGGCTTCTTCAAGAAGCTTCTGGCGGTCTTCGCCCTGTTTCAGGCGAAGCCAGCGATCCCAGCTGCCGTGTGACCTCAGGACCTGGAGCATCGAGTCGGATGGCTGTGCGCCATTGCCGAGCCATGTAAACAGCCGGTCCTCATCTACAACAATGGTTGCCGGCTCAGTGCGTGGATTGTAGTGTCCGATAATTTCCAGAAAGCGTCCATCACGCGGGCTTTCCTTTTCAGCTACTACAATGCGATAACTTGGCTGGTTTTTTGCGCCAACCCGTCGCAGTCGAATTCGTACCATAGTGTTTCTCTCTCTCTATATATGTTTTCGTTGGGCACTGGCAAGGCAAGCTCATCGGGAGGTTGTGCCGGAAGGAGTGGCACACCGGTGAGCCGCTGTTTACACGGGCCCAGCTGTTTTTATCGAAGCCCGGGTATGGATAACCCCGTTCCTCGTTTACCGATTGTACCAAGAAGTTTCTTCATTTGGCGATATTGGTTGATCAATTGATTCACCTGTTGTACCGATGTGCCGGAACCGGCTGCGATACGGCGTTTACGACCGCCGTTAAGGATACGCGGATTCCTTCGTTCTTTCAATGTCATTGATTGAATAATTGCCAGCGTGTGAACCATTTGTTTTTCCGCTGCTTCGCTGTCTATCTGCTCTCTTGCCGGGGCCATACCACCGGGCAGCATGTCCAGTATCTTGCTGAACGGACCCATTTTACGTACCTGTTGGAGCTGCTGGGCGAAATCCTCAAGGGTGAATTCCCCTTTGAGCATTCGTTCCGCGCTTTCGGCTGCAGCCTCCTGATCGATAGTTGCCTCAGCTTTTTCAATAAGGCTGAGGACATCTCCCATCCCAAGTATTCGGGAGGCGAGGCGATCCGGTGCAAACAGTTCAAGCGCATCGCGTGCTTCACCGGTACCAATATATTTGATCGGAACACCCGTGACAGAACGCATGGATATCGCTGCGCCGCCGCGTGCGTCGCCGTCCATCTTGGTCAGGATTAACCCTGTCAGTGGGATTCTTTCCTTAAAACCTGCTGCAATATTTACGGCTTCCTGACCGGTCATTGCATCGGCCACCAGCAGGATCTCTACCGGCTGGATTCTCGTATGGATTGCAGCCAGCTCTTCCATCATGGCAGGATCGATTTGTGAGCGACCTGCCGTGTCCATCAATACTACCGATGCGCCACCTCTGGCAGCGGATTCAAACCCTTTCTCGCAGACCTTTACAGGATTTTCGTTATCCTGTGAGAAAAAGGGCACATCAATTTCCTCGGCCAGAATTTTCAACTGCTGGATTGCAGCCGGCCGGTAGGTGTCTGCTGCGACCATCCATACCCGTTCCCCTTTTGCCCGGAGTATACGGGCGAGCTTGGCAGTGGTTGTCGTTTTTCCGGATCCCTGCAAACCGACCATCAAGATGGCTCGCGGCAGCTGGCCGGTAAGGTTCAGTTTACCCGGCTCTCCGAGTTCCCGGATTAACTCTTCATGGATGATCTTGACCATCTGCTGGGATGGGTTCAGTGCCTTTGATACTTCCGCTCCAATCGCACGCTCGCGGACACGGGCCAGAAATTCCTTGACCACCTGGTAGTTTACATCTGCTTCCAGTAATGCAAGCCGGACTTCACGCAGACTCGCATCGACATCTGCCTCGCTTAACTTTGCCTGTCTGCTGAGGTTTTTAAATACCTGCTGCAGTCTATTGGTAAGTGATTCAAACATGAGCGGAATACTCCAACACACAACCCGCCGAGCAAAGTTCAGGAGTTCTGACCCTGCCGGCGGTAAACAAAGCAGTACCTGTGTACAACGACCAAATTGTAGCCGTGTTCAAATTGATGGTCAAGGGGATGCAAATGCCGGAAGATCGAGAAGCTGATCAGCTGATACAGCTGCTTCGGCCGGCAGTGTGTTTTCAAGGACAAGGGTAAAAACAGCTGGCCCCTCATACTGTATGAGGCAGGTAACCCATGAGAGCGATTCGTAGTCTGTACCGGTAAAAGCCTGACCGGTGAAGCAGGGGATATGGCCTGTGCCTGGATTGAATCCGTTTTGCAGTTTAGTGACGGTGTCTGCATCGAAGATATTAACAGTTCCATCCTGCAGCTGCAGCTGCTGAAAGGAACCGTCGGGCAGATGAACCGAGTCAATCAGATGGAGAGGTGGGAGAGATCCTGTTTGCAGGGAAACCATGGCTCGGGCCATTTGCAGCGGACTGACCAGAAGATTTCCCTGGCCGGTCGATTCTTTTTCAAGCTGTTGAAGTTCGGTTGGAATAGCTGGTTCAGGAAGCTGATTTTGCTGAAGCGGCAGGGTTGAAGTTCCGGTTAATGCGAACGTAGTGAACATGGTTTTAATTGCCTCGGAACCCAACGTCCCACCGATGGACAGCGCGGCAGCCGGGCAACCGTTCCGGGCGGCACTATAGATAGTATCAGATCCACCCTGCAGGGCGCATGTTAGTTCCATGCCGTTGATCCGGACCGGTTTTGCATAATTCATATCAGTTTGGCTGGATGCGGACCCCATCGTTTTTATCTGCCACGCAAGCAGAAGTGGCGTGAGTGAGCTGCCGGGTTGATAGGCACCCTGAACAGCACGGTTCAGCAGTGGCGCGTCCTCACGTTGCGCAATGATCTCCCAGTCTTCCTCGAGTGTGTTGGAATCAAACGAGGGGGAGGAGACCAGTGCGAGGATAGAACCTGTTTCACTGTCCAGCACCACAGCTGCACCATGCTGATCCCGGATCTCGGCGTATATTTGTTCCTGCAGAGAGAGATCAATCGTCAGCTTGACATCAAGGCCACCGGGAGAGGTACCGTCCAGCATATAGGACCACAGCAGCTCGCTTTCCGGGTAGCCGTATAACCCGCGCAGGTACGGATCCAGCGCTTCTTCCAATCCGCTCTGCCCAAGCAGGTTCGAATCATAGCCGATGAGTGATGCGAAGGAGGGGTAGGGAGCATTACGTTCCAGAGATCCCGGTTCGCCTGTGCTTGAGACCAGCACGCGGCCGGTCCGATCGAGAATTGAGCCGCGGGCCTGGAAGCGGCTCTCAACGTATCTCCGGTAGTTGTCGGCCCGGGAAAGAAGGGAAGGGCCTTGCAGGACACTCCACCAGCAGGTAAACAGGCTGAGCATACAGAAAGCAGCCATGAATCCCAGCTGTACAATCGTGAAGGATCTATCTGATCGAGGTTTGCCTTTTACATCGGATAACGAAACCAGCAGCCCAAATCCCAGGAAGCTGGTGAGGAGTGAGGATCCGCCGTAGGATACAAAAGGCAGGGTAACACCGGTGAGAGGCAGGAGGCGGACATTACCGCCCATAATCAACAGTGCCTGGAGGGCTGTAGTGATGGTGATGCCTGATGCGAGCATTCTGGGGAATGGCTCTCTGTGTGAAAGAGCAATTTTCAACCCGCGGCTGATCAAAACCAGGTAGAGGGAAATCAGGATGAAAGTACCAAGAAAACCAAACTCCTCTCCGATGGTTGTGTAGATATAGTCTGTGTGAGCAGCCGGGACGAAGCCTGGTGATCCGAGGCCGGGCCCTGTTCCGAATATGCCCCCGGAAGCAAAGGCGATTAAGGCTTGAACGATCTGATAAGAGTTGTTATATGGGTCCAGCCAGGGAGTCAGCCAGGCTGACATGCGTACCTGAACCACGTCATACAGCATGGTTCCAAGCAGGGCTGCCAGAACGAGGACAACACCGGCCGCAATAAAAATCTGCCAGCGCCGGGTAGCCAGATAGAGCATCAGAGTCAGTACACCAGCAAAGAGGAATGCTGTACCAAGATCGCGCTGCAGGATCAGCAGAGTGATGGATAACCCATAAATCAGGATGATTGGTGTGATTGAACCTGAATTCTTAATTGACGGCATCGATAAGAAATCAAGCCTTTTGGTGTAGAAGGCCGCCAGATAGATCACCAGAACAAGTCTGAGTGGTTCGGAAGGCTGCACATAGACGCCAAAAAAGTTAAACCAGAGGTTTGGTGCTGCACCGGAAGGGTTGGTGCCAAACAACAACGTAAGACCGGTCAGGAACAGTCCTGCGCTGAGCCAGACAAGTCTGAATTCCTGGAGGCGGTGAATAGAAGAAGCAAATCTGATCAGCAATCCTGCAGCTGCCGCAGCCACAATCAGCCAGATTGCTTGCCGGATACCGGCGGAGGGAGTAAGGCGCCAGATCTCTAGCAGCCCCCAACCACTGAGCAGCATGATGATCGGCAGAAGCAGCGGATCGTGGCGAGGCAGGCGCCGTTTTATCCATAGATGCAGACTTGCAGCTGTTATCCCCCATATGAACAGTGGAAAGAGGAAAACAGGTTTCAGACCAGTCAGCCAGTTTCCTGAACGTACTGCAGGTGCCAGCATGAGTGCAAGCGATGTACACAAGAGTGCCAGGAAGCTCACGATCAGCAGGCGTCGTTCAGGTCCTGAATGGTTCTTCTGGTGGAGGATGACGGAATCGTCCTCGATCAGGTCAGTCAAAGGTTCTTTCTCCGGATATTGCTGCAGGGTTCTCAGTTTTTCTGTAGGACACGATCGAGCAGCGGTGCAAACCGCTCTCGAGTTTCAACGGAAATTGATGCCAGATCTGTCATGAAAGCATCATCCAGGGCACAGCCGCAGTGACAGGATGTTCCTTCCGGCAGATTTGCACAAACACGATTGATCACGGATACAATTGCGCTGCTGGTCGCATGGACACTGGAAAGTACTTTTGATGCAGAAACGGGTTCTTCATTCAGGTGCCATACATCGTAATTAGTAACGTAAGCCAGAACTGAATAGCACATTTCCGCTTCGCGGGCGAGGAAGGCTTCTGGGGCAACTGTCATACCTATAACCGACATTCCCCAGGCACGATACGTGTTTGATTCTGCTCGTGTTGAAAAACGGCTGCCTTCAATAGTAATATATGTGCCGGTTCGGTGAGGTGGAAAACCTGCTTCCTCGGCACTCTGTACCAGTGTTTCCGACAGATCCTTGCAGAACGGATCGGCAACATTAACATGGGTAACAATCCCGTTTCCGAAGAATGTTTTTTCACGGCTGTTTGTATAGTCGAACAGCTGGTCGGGCACAACCAGGTCACCTAATTTATAGTCGTCACGAAGGGAACCACAGGCAGTGACTGCAATAATTCGCTTTACACCAAGACTCTTGAGCGCGTAGATATTAGCCCGGTAGTTGATTTCATTGGGTGTAAGCGTATGGCCCTTCCCATGCCTGTTGAGAAAAGCGATGGATGTGTCTCTAAAGGAGCCGGTCATAATTGGCCCACTGGGTTTGCCGAAAGGTGTATCCATTTCGATACACTTACCCTGAAGTATTCCCTTGAGCTCTGGCAACCCGGATCCGGAAAGAATGCCCAGTTGTATCTCTGACATTTGCCCTCCAAAGGTTTTCTGTGCTATCTTAGCACAGGCTGTAATCCTTGTCAGGAACAGACCCTATTCGTGAGCATACCTGAAAACCTTGTTGAATGTGAAATCTAAAGGAGTAGGAAATGAGTGAGACTGCCCGTACGCCGGAACAGGAATTGGCTTCACAGTTGCAAAGCCTTGAGAGCACCTATCAATCACTTCAATCGGATATCATGCTTGTCTCTGTAAAGGATAGTATCGAAGATATGCAGACGAAAGCGATACACCTTTCCCAATCTGTAAAATCGATTCGTGATAAGGGGTATGTCTTTGAAAATGACTTGGAAAAGCGATGTAACAGTCTTCGTAAACAGTGGATCAGCCTGAAACCCTCCATTCAACGCGAATTAACCCAGCAGGTCAATACACTGGCGGCCGATGTAAAAAGGCTGGATGCCCAGATGCTGCGGACACGCTCAAGCAGCCGCAATACACAGCTGGGTCTTAAGCTGGTAAAGGAAACAGAGGCTGCCGTAAAAGGGTTGGAAGGCAAAGCCGAAGCGGCAAGTTCTTCGGTACGGGGTATGTATGATAGCCTTGAGAATCAGATCTCGAAACTCGAATCCCATCTTAACCAGATTGATTGGGGATTGAATGAAGCCGCTGAATCGAGTTTTGATTGGCTGGCGCTGGAAGGGCTTGTCCGCGCGGTCAAGGCTGAATGGGTGCGAGGTAAGAAAGACAAGGTTGAAGGTGTCCTGTATTTAACGGATCAGCGACTGATGTATGAACGCAAGGAAGAAGTGGCTACCAAGAAGGTTCTCTTTATCGCCACTGAGAAAGAACTTGTTCAACAGGCTGAGCTTGAGATCGCGGTTAAGCAGGTGGATAAGGCATCGGCGAAAAAGGAAGGTTTTATGAAACATGAGGATCACCTGTATCTTGATCTGGCAGCAGGTGCTCCAACAGATGCCGTTCACTTTCATATCGATGGCCAGGATTGTGAAGAATGGGCGCATCTCATTCGTCGCGCATCCGAGGGAGAACTTGATTGCCAGCGAATCACACCGATTTCAGATGAGGAGGTCGATCGACTGCGTAACGCGCCGACAAAATGTCCCAGCTGTGGCGCAACGATCACAGCCCCTATCCTTCGGGGCCAGATAGAATTTTCCTGTGACTACTGTGGGGCGGTTTCCCGCTTCTGAGCGGGTACTGGTATCACAGGCGGGGAAATCAGCCTGTGGTTTGAGCCCAATCCAGAGATAGTGGAACCGGCGGCAGAGAGTTAATCCGCCGGTTTTCTTATGGTAGATATTCCAGGCTGAGACTTCAGCGCTGCTTTTTCTGAATTTTAGCCCAGCTGTCCCGCAAAGGCACTGTACGGTTGAAAACAAGGTTGTCGGCAGTTGAATCCTGATCCACACTGAAATACCCCAGTCGTTCAAACTGCAGCCGGAAGCCGGGTTCAGCTTGAGCCAGACCTGGTTCAACGAATGCATGTGCGATCTCCAGCGAATTCGGGTTGAGATAATCCTTGAAACTTTCACTGTCGGGATTTTCAATGGTGAACAACCGATCATACAGGCGTACTTCGGCAGGTACAGCGTGCCTGGCGGAAACCCAGTGGATGGTGGATTTAATCCGACGCCCGTCCGGTGCATCTCCGCCGCGAGTTTCCGGATCATAGGTGCAGTGTACTTCGAGGATCTCACCCGTTTCCGGATCCTTGACCACACCGGTACATGTTACCAGATAGGCATAACGCAAGCGGACTTCATTGCCGGGAAATAACCGGTAAAACTTCTTCTGGGGCTCTTCCTGGAAATCACTGCGTTCAATATACAGTTCGCGGCAGAATGGGACTTTGCGACTTCCTGCACCCGGGTCCCCTGGATTATTATCTGCCTCCAGATCAACTTTCTGGTCTTCCGGGAAGTTATCAATAATCAATTTGATTGGTTCAAGCACACCCATGCGCCGCGGTGCACGCACATTAAGGTCGTCGCGGATGCAGGCTTCGAGCAGTGCGATATCAATCACACTGTCGGATTTTGCCACCCCGACACGCTGGATAAAATCTCTGATCGCTTCCCTGGTGTAACCTCGCCGTCTGAGGGCTCGAAGTGTTGGCATCCTGGGATCGTCCCATCCACAAACAAGGCCTTCGTCCACAAGCTGCCTGAGGTAGCGCTTGCTGAGAATTGTGTAATTCAGCACCAGGCGGGAAAATTCCATCTGGCGAGGCTTGAATACCTCCAGCTCTTCCAGAAACCACTCGTACAGTGGGCGGTGATTTTCATATTCGAGCGAGCACAGCGAATGCGTGATACCTTCCATGGAATCATTCTGGCCATGCGCCCAATCGTACATGGGATAGATCTTCCAGGTGTATTCGGTTCGGTGGTGAGCAGGTTCATGGATGATCCGATACATTACCGGGTCACGCATGTTCAGATTGGGATGAGCCATGTCAATTTTAGCACGCAGCGTGCATAAGCCATCCGGGAATTCGCCGTTTTTCATTCGCTCAAGGAGGCTCAGGTTTTCTTCCACAGAACGGTTGCGGTAAGGGCTCTCTGTTCCAGGCTCGGTAAGAGTTCCCCGGGTACTGCTGACTTCTTCAGGGGTCTGGTCATCGACATAGGCCTTGCCTTTCTTGACCAGTTTGACTGCCCATTCATATAACGCTCCAAAATAATCAGAGGCATATGTTTCTTTAACCCATTCAATCCCCAGCCAGCGGGCATCTTCCTTGATCGCTTCCACATATTCCAGGTCTTCCTTGACCGGATTTGTATCATCAAAACGCAGGTAGAGTTCTCCGTTCTGTTCATGCGCGACAAGATAATCGATAAGAAACGCTTTGGCATGGCCGATATGGAGGTATCCGTTCGGTTCAGGCGGCAGACGAGTACGAACATAATTAAACCGACCGTCTTCGAGGTCTTCAGTTACAGTTTCACGGATGAAATCAGTGGGTCTGGTTTCTTCTGATGTCATGGCATCCTGCCTTTACTGCGTAAAAGTTGCTCTATTATAACAAAGCGTCCAATACTTACAATAATGATAAGAAGCGGTTGGAAGGATATGAGACATTTGAATTCTGTCGATCAGTCAGCCGGGAGAGTGTTCTCTGGCTGTGTGGGGGGGTCGATACGTGCAGTTAGTACAACCATTACGCTGCCGAACCGGATTCTGTCACCGTAGGCCAGCGGCATCGGTTCTTCGACCGGGATGTCATTAATATAGGTGCCATTGCGGGAGCCCAGGTCCTCCAGCAGCCATTGGGTATTGGCGTAGGTTAGTCGAGCATGGACAGCGGAGATGGTGGGCTCATTGATCTGAATGGTGCAGGTCTGCGCTCTGCCAATCAGATTTGTTTCAGCAAGCTGGAACACCTGCCCGACTTCAGGCCCTTCAGCAAGAAAGAAGTGTGCTGGTGGAACAAGCAGGACTTCCTCCTGATGTGCCATATCCCGGCGCAGCAGGGAAATTATGTATCCCAGGAAAGCAAACAGAAGAGAGACGATCAGAATACGCAAAACAAGGACGATAATCGAAGGCTCCATGGAGTTCAATCTATCCTTTCAATACCGGCTTCGGGTGTGGATCTTCTGAACGCTGAAGTTTCATCGGAGTAGCTGGGATCTTCCTCAAAATAGATCAGTCTCTGACCGCCAATCGTGATCACATCACCAGAATGAAGAATTGCCTGGTGGATCTGGTTTCCGTTAATAAAGGTTCCTGTCGTGGAACCCAGATCAATCACGAGGAAATGATGGTCCCGGGCGCGGATCTGTGCATGGGTTCTGGAGACACTGCGCTCGTTTAAAACAATCTGATTATCCCGCCTGCGGCCGATATTCAGGATCGGCTTGTTTACAGGTATGTGGGTATCATTGAGGATCAGATATGCTCCCTCCGGGAAGGAGAGTGTTGGAGGGGATGAAGCGAGTGAATGAGTGGTGTCCAGGATATGGCTGTGGCTGGCAGCAATGACAATGGTATCTCCGCTCAGGGTTGGGTCGGCTTCAAACAGAATGACTATATTATCAGGTGCATAATAATTCCGTCGCTGAGCGTTCTCAAGGACCCAGTCGGAAAGACTGGATCGAATCTCCTCTTCATGTACAGAAAACAAGGTGAATGTATCCGGAGAAAGGAACAGATTGTAGTGATCCGGTATGGATGGCGGCTGATCCTTGCCTTCATGCAGGTTTGCTTCAAGAGCGTCCAGAATCGAATCGGCAAGCGCGGCTGGTTTTATCCTTGAATCAAGCAGGTTTGATATTGGATCTTCCAGGATCTGTTCCAGCTTCTTTTCGAAGTTCTTTAATATTTCCTGCATGGTTTATGCCTTCTTATTGTGCTAATAAAGGTAAAAATCTGAATCCAGGGTAAAACCAGGGTATTACTAATTCTATCAGGATGTATTGGTTCAGAGGACGAGAAAGGCTGCTATCGGGTGGAACGCTCGACCACCATCAATCAGCCCTGTTTGGTTCGGAGGCGTCCGTTGGTTTGGCGTCGTCAGCCTCTTTTATCGAGGTGGGATGTGTAATCTGATTATTAGCATGGAAACCATCAAGCTCCATGGGGCGTGTTCTATCCATCAGTCTGTCCGCTGCACTGCGAGCTGCAGGGGTATCAAGTGCTGTTTTCTCCCTTTCAGCGGCTTTGTGAGGAGAAGGCTGCAGATCCGGTGCGCCGCTGCCTTCTCCATAAATCAGCTGAGAGTCAGCGATCCTGACCAGATCACCAGGATGAAGTCGGTGCCGATTTATTTGCCGGTTGTTGACATAGGTTCCTGCAGTTGAACCACAATCAATAATGTAGTAATGGCCGTCATTGAGTTCAAGACGGGCATGACGTCTCGAAACATGAAGGTCTTCCAGAATGAGATGGTTGTCCAGCCTTCGGCCGATGGTAAAAATCTCTCTATCCAGGACAAATTGGTGTTTGCCATCCACAATCAGGAATGCGTTTTCTGGCGGCTGACGATGATCGACCATGTGCACAGGCGCGTCACCGGGCATGAATTGTAGTGGATTACTGCTGTGCCAGCCAATGACGCGCTGCTCCCAGCGGTCGAGCGTGGGATCAGTTGCCACGGTGATATGTGGCTCTCGAGCCAGAGTAAAACCGTTTTTTTCAAGAGCTGTCTGAAGCTGCTTTGAGAGGATGGTCTGTGTATGGGAGACATCAGGAATCAGCAGCTGGATATCATCCGGATGGATGCTGAGTGTATACTGGTCAGGTGCGAAAAACTGCTGAGGGTCTTTTCTTTTCAGTGTTGTAGCTGAGATCTCGTTCACGAGTTGGTCAGCCAGAGACCGCGCGGAAAACAACGAACCCTCCGTTTTGGCGAAGGTTTCTAGAATAAGTGTTTCGAGATCGTTTTCCAGCCGCGAATTTGGATCTTCCATCTTCAGTTTCTCAACTCCGGATAGAAAATCAAAGAACGAATCGATACGGTTACAACTATACTTTATGTAGGAAGGAAAAGAAAGTGTATACAGAAGTTGAGCATACGGCTGATTACTCAGTGCAGCTATCTGCAGAAAACCTGCCAGGTTTGTTTATTCAGGCTGTCCAGGCTGTTCAGGTATTGAGTGGGGTTGAGGCTGGTGATACAAAGCCGTGTCAGAGAAAGATTACCCTTAAAGCTTCCGATCTGGAGACTCTCCTGGTCGTATGGCTTGAGGAACTTCTCTATTCGCTTGAAATCGATCGCCTGGCCTGGCAGCCGGAGGATGTGACGGTTGACGGCTGCGTGCTGCAGGCAGATGTGCAGGTTTTTCCGGTAAAACGGATCCAGCGTTTTATTAAGGCTGTAACCTTTCATCGCCTGGAGGTGTCCCGGAAAGCAGATCGATGGGAAGCAGCAGTTGTGTTTGATGTCTGAAAAGCACGGCTGGTTTCCATATGGATCGGTTTGGGCAGGAAAGGCGAAGCGTGCTATACATATCGGCACGACACGAAAGGAGGACAAATATGATCAGAAAACAGGATTTCACCAGGATAACTGATTACCTGTGGGAACTGCCAGTTTCATTTAAACCGGAAATGAATGTCCCTGTCAGGGTTTTTGCTGACAGCAGAATTCTGGAAGATGCACTCAAGGATGATTCGATTGTTCAGGCAGTCAATGCTGCAGGGCTGCCTGGCCTGGTCAGTCATATGACGGTTATGCCGGATGTACATCAGGGGTATGGATTTCCTATCGGGGGAGTGGCGGCCAGCCGTTTTCCTGATGGTGTCATTTCTCCTGGCGGCATAGGCTATGACATCAATTGTGGTGTACGTTTGTTAGCGAGCCGGATACCCTCTGACGCACTCGCACCGGTTGTCGAAGATCTGAAATACGGGTTATACGCTGCCTGTCCCAGTGGTGTTGGGAAGGGGGGCAGGCTGCAGCTGCGTGACAAGGAATTGACTGCAGTGTGCCGTGATGGAGCTGAGTGGACGCGGCACAAAGGATTTGCTACCGATGCTGATCTTGCGGCGACAGAGGATAGCGGCAAATTGGCAGGAGCGGATCCAGCTGATCTAAGCCCTCGCGCCCGGAAACGCGGTCTGCCTCAATTGGGCACACTGGGTGGAGGGAACCATTTCATTGAGGTGGAACGGGTTGAGGAAATCTATGATGAGCAGGCTGCGGCTGTAATGGGGCTGGTAAAGGGCTGTCTGACTCTGCAGATCCATTGTGGTTCGCGCGGGCTGGGTCACCAGGTCTGCTCTGACACTGTGCGCGCGTACCAGGATGTCCCCCGGCGGTATGGGTATACACTGCCGGATCGTGAGCTGGCGTGTGCGCCTTTGGATTCCCCCGAAGGGAAGCTGTATCTATCAGCGATGGCATGTGCAGCAAATTATGCTTTTGCAAACCGCCAGATTCTGGCTTCGTATGCCCGTGAGGTATTCGACCTTGTTTTTGCCGGCCGGGTTCAGGATCGGGAGTTGATCCAGGTGTATGACCTGGCGCATAATATTGGAAAAATGGAAACACATGAAGTAGCCGGAAAATCTGTCCGGGTTTGTGTGCATCGGAAGGGGGCTACCCGGGCATTTGGCCCGCGAAATAAAGTGCTGCCGGCCAGGTACCAGGGTGTAGGGCAGCCGGTGCTCGTTCCTGGCAGCATGGGGACTGCCTCCTGGGTGCTTGTGGGGCAGCAGGATAGTATGGAGCTTTCGTTCGGGTCGAGCTGCCATGGCTCCGGACGGGTGAAAAGCAGAAAAGAGGCGAAGCGCAGTATCAGAGGTGATCAACTATTAAAAAATCTGCAGGCTAAGGGGATCGCTGTTCAGGCTGGTTCGATGCCTGGCCTGGCAGAAGAAGCACCGGATGCATACAAGGATGTTGATGCAGTTGTCAATGTAGTGCATCAGGCAGGTATTGCGAGAAAGGTGGCAAGGCTCAGGCCGCTTGTGGTTATTAAAGGCTGAATGCAGCACACGCGAATGGACCTGAACGAAGAATATAATACGACAGGCGGGGAAGACTGCTGTCTTGCCCGCCTTATATTTTCAGTACCGTTTGATAGCCCGGAAAATGCTTCGCACTCCGGGGTTTTCTCAGGGCTCAAGGCGCAGGAAGCGGCGTTTCCCTACCCGCAGGACAACGGTACTCTCCAGCTCCAGAGCATAGGTGGGGTCTGTGATCGCTTCATCATCGAGGCGAACACCATTCTGTTTCATTAGCCGGCGGGCTTCGCTCTTGCTGGGGGCAAGTCCGTTATCCACAATGATATCCAGGAGAGAACTACCAGGGCTGACTGTAACGCGGTCCATTACTGAAGGATCTTCGCGCTGCTGGAAAATCTGCTGGAACTGCTGTTCAGCAGTCTCTACAGTATGCTCCCCATGGTAAATGGCGACAATTTCCCTTGCCAGTGCCATCTTTACATCGCGCGGATGTTTTTTTCCGGATACAATCTCGTCCTCTATTTGATCAATTTCTGCAGGAGACCAGCGTGTAACCAGACGGAAAAAGGAAGGCATGGCGCTGTCAGGGATGCTCATCACTTTGCCGTACATGTCCTCCGGTGTTGTATTGAGGGCGATGTGATTGCCGAGTGATTTGCTCATCTTGACCACGCCGTCTGTTCCCGGCAGGATCCCGAGAATAATACCTATATTGGGTTTTTCTCCCAGTGATTCCATCAATTTCCGGCTCGCAGTGATGATATTAAACAGCTGATCTGTACCGCCGATCTGAACATCAGCCCGCAGATGGTAGGCGTCATAACCCTGCATGATGGCATAGAAAAACTCATGCAGGTATACGGCATCATTCTGATCCCAGCGTTTGCGGAAATTCTCCCTGGTCAGGAACTGCTGAAGGGTGAAGTTAGCTGAAAGTTCGATCAGATCCTTGAAAGAGAGTTTGGAAAGCCATGTGTCGTTATAGGCAATCTCGGTCCTGTCCTTATCAAGGATATTAAACGCCTGGTTTGCGTAGGTTTCTGCGTTTTTTGCAGCCTGGTCGGATGTAAGCTGGGCGCGGACTTTATCCTTGTCAGAAGGATCGCCGATCAGGGAAGTGAATCGGCCGACAACAAAAGTGACATCATGCCCGAGTTCCTGGAACTGACGCATTTTGCGCATGGGCACTGTATGACCGATATGCAGGTCAGACGTACGCGGATCGAAACCACAGTATACGCGCAGCGGGCGGTTTTCTTTCTCGGCAAGGATTAATCGTTCCCGCAACTCCCGGGCCATCGCTTTAGTGAGATTTTCATCACCATATTCGGTTCCCTGCATCAGCAGTGCAACCTGTTCGTCTATAGTATATCTGGCCATTCTGTTACTTCCTCCTGAAACAGCAGGGTTCATTGTATCTCCGGAGTGGAAACCGGCGAAGTGTATATTGTGTCTGGCTGCCGGATCTCAGTTGTGTAAACTGGTTATCGGTCAGGCAGTTCCTCCAGCAAGTGAAAACTCTTGAGGATTTGTGAATAATACCATAACGGGCTTTATGTTTCCCCGGACGCACTGCTATTGGCCTGTTCCGGTTTCGCAGCTCTGTATTCCCAGTAGCCATCCTGCCAGATCGGGAAGGAGAAACAACCTTGCTCAAGGATCTGTGCGGTAAGAAGGTCTCCATCCAGGATTATTCCCGGTTGATCCGGTTCTGATTTTGAAACACCCGGCGAGATAGTGCGGTAGGTGAAATGGTCTTTCCCGGATTGTACAAAAATCCGAAACCCCCGATTGAACGTGAGAATCCGGACAATTTCCACAGACTGCCAGGCCATTGTGCAGTGGCGCAGGGGGCTGGAGTATTCAATACCCTGTTCCGATGACGTGATCGAGGTTTCCCGATCCAGCCAGTTAGCCAGAGAGATGGCGGCTGAGGCTGTCAGGAAGATTCCAAGAAAGAGGCTGTGGAGCCAGGGCAACCTGCCCGTGCGGTATATTGTGTAGTAACCTGAGACTGCCAGGGCAGCAGCGCTTATCCAGCTCAGCAACTCATTCCTGCGGGAAGTCGAAACAGGGCGGTAGATGGCGGCAGGATTATTCCGGTCTGCTTGGGGAAAAACAGGTGGTTTTGGGTTCATACCAGTGGTCTCCTGGATTCGATCCGCGTGTTGCATCAAGTATACCGTCACATAAGTTTTGATCACAGGCTTTCTAATTACGTAGGTGGATCTTGCTTTGAGGCTGGTTCAATGGTTGGTTTGGTGTAGTTGAAAGCAGTATATGGATGACGTATAATCATCATTCAACAAATGGAGGAGAAATGGTTTCTGAAAAGAATACAACCCCCGGTAAAAAAATAAAAACAAGCGCGGAGATACGCCAGTCTTTTCTGGACTACTTTGCTGAGAGAGGTCATACTATTGTTCCCTCAGCATCCCTCGTTCCTGGCGATGATCCATCGCTGCTTTTTACCAATGCCGGTATGGTGCAGTTCAAGGATGTTTTCCTGGATATCGGTTCTCGGAAATATACGCGAGCTGTTGATTCCCAGAAATGTATGCGGGTTGCCGGCAAGCACAATGACCTGGAAGATGTCGGGCGGGATGATATCCACCATACATTTTTTGAAATGCTTGGAAACTGGTCTTTCGGGGATTATTACAAGAAGGAAACCATCAGCTGGGCCTGGGATCTGCTTAACCGTGTGTGGGGGCTTTCACGCGAACGCCTGTATGCAACCGTTTTCGAGGATGAACTGGGCGAAATTCCGCGGGATGATGAAGCTGCCGCAATATGGTTGGAGCAGGAAGGGTTCCTGAAAGACCATCTTCTGTTCTTTGGCCGTAAGGAAAATTTCTGGGAGATGGCGGATACAGGTCCCTGCGGCCCTGACACGGAAATTCACTATGACCGTGGCCCGGAATTCTGTGACAAACAGGATGAGCCCGGGCACGTTTGTGGGGTGAATGGAGACTGTCAGCGGTATCTCGAGCTTTGGAATCTGGTCTTTATCCAGTACAACCGCACCAGCCCGACCACACTTGAGTCACTGCCGAAAAAGCATGTTGACACCGGCATGGGATTTGACCGTGTTGTTTCTGTGATACAGGATAAGGACTCGAATTATAAAACTGACCTCTTCGAACCGATTATGGCACGCATTCAGGAACTGGCAGACCACACTTTTGAACAACGTATGCAGAACTACACTCCCTACAGAGTGATTGCTGATCATGTTCGAGCGTCTTCCTTTCTTATCGCTGACGGTGTTGTACCCGGCAATCTCAGCCGTAATTACGTATGCCGGATGATTGTACGCCGGGCAAGCCGGTTTGGCGCAAAGATCGGCTTTGACGAACCATTTCTGGCGAAGGTTGCAACTGTTGTGATCGAGGAATATGGCGATGCATATCCGGAACTGAAGCGCAACAGAAAGACGATTCTCGATACGCTGACTGATGAAGAGGAGCGCTTCCACCATACGGTTGACACCGGTGTTTCAAGACTGATGTCTCTGTTCACCGAAGTTGAAAAACAGAATCTGCCAGCACTTCCTGGAAAAGAAGCGTTTGATCTCTACGCAACGTATGGGCTTCCCTTTGAGATTACACGTGATATTGCTGATGAACATGGATACGCTGTTGATGAAGCTGGTTTCAAAGAAGCGATGGAAGAACATCGTCTGGCATCTGGGGCTGGCCAGACTTTCGGTGGCGTACAGGACATACCGGTTGAAGCTTATCAAAAAGTGTACGATGCTTTAAAGGCAGAAGGAGCGCTTTCTGCTGAGGGTGTTACCTATGATCCCTATGCTTCCCTGGCAGCAGAGGGCAAGGTTCTGGCACTCATGAAGCATGGAGTACCTGTCGAGCAGGCTGATGAAGGGGAAACCGTTGAGGTTATCCTGCCGGTGACCGGGTTTTACGTGGAATCCGGCGGTCAGGCTGCGGACAAGGGATCTTTGCTCGCCCTGCAGGAACCGAAATGGGAAATTGAGATTGATGAAATCCGAAGGCCTGCTGAAGGGTTGATCGTTCATGTTGGAAAAGTGACTTCAGGAACACCTCACCAGGGTGATCCTGCGGTAGCACTGGTGGACACCACTCGCCGGCATGACATCATGCGCAATCATACAGCGACGCATCTGCTGCATGCCAGTTTACATGAGGTGCTGGGAGATCACGCCCGCCAGGCTGGTTCTCTGGTAGCACCGGATCGGCTTCGTTTCGATTTCACCCATTCCAAAGCGATGACCGTGGAAGAGGTCAGAACTGTTGAAAAGCTGGTAAATAATGCGATTCTGGAGAATTATCCACTCCATATCAGATCCATGGAGCGCGAGGAAGCAATCAGCCAGGGTGCAATGGCGCTTTTTGGTGAAAAATACGACGATGTCGTCCGGACTGTCACGATCGGTAAGGAAGACCGTTTCTCATTTGAATTATGCGGTGGTACGCATGTAGAGGAAACAGGTGAGATTGGATTGTTCGAGATTGTCAGCGAAGGAAGTGCTGCAGCCGGCATCCGCCGTATCGAAGCGATTACCGGCCGCGAGGCGCTGCGTAAAGTGTTTGATCGCCGCCAGATACTGCGGAACATGGCACAGGCCCTAGGAGGTCGCACTGAGGATCTTGAAGAGCGCGTAAACCAGCTGCTTGAAGATAAGAAGCAGCTTTTAGCCCAGGTTGAAATGCTTCAGCAGGAACAGGCTCAACAGGCATTTGAACACCAGGAGCCGGTGTTTGTAGAGGACATTCCGGTTCTGACAGCTCTGATCGAAAATGCAGATGTGGATACACTCCGGGGACTGACGGATAAATTTCGGGAAAAGTATCCATCCGGTATCGCTGTTCTGGGAACCATCCAGAATGAGAAACCAATTCTGGTGGCTGCTGTCAGCAAGGATCTTGTTCAGCGGGGGTTCCATGCAGGTAATCTGGTAAGGGCGATTGCACCCATTATGGGAGGCGGCGGCGGTGGAAAACCCGGCCTCGCTCAGGCAGGAGGAAGCGATCCATCACAGCTGGGTGAGGCACTGGCAGCAGTGCCTGTGTGGATCAGGGAGCAGTCAAATCAGGTTTCGTAACCAGCAGGGGCTGGATATCTTGTGAAAGAACATGTGATTTACCTGGACTCAGGCGACGATGTCCCCTCAACACTGGATAAGTTGAGTTGGGTAAAGTCTGCCCGAGTGCTTCTAGTATGGCCTGATAAGGGTAATCCACTCTGTACACGTTACGAACTGGTCCGGATTTCCCGCTATGCCCGTCAGCGCGGATTACAGTTGGGGCTGGTCTCATTCCATCCCGAAGTGCGAGGGAATGCCCGGGAACTTGGCCTCCCTCTATTTTCGTCCCTCGAACATCTTCCTGCAGATCGTTGGGAAAAGCACCGCTTCACTGATCTGGCGCAATCGCCGGCCAGCAGGATTGTCCCGGAGCGGGACATAATTAACGGCTGGCGGCAAGAACCTGCAGCTGATACTTCCAGCAGCAGGGATGTTGTTGGCCTTCAGAGTGAATATGGTATTGACGCAGATTCCGATCAGGCGATCTTCACGGAGAAAGACCAGGTCGCGTCTCACATCTTGGGAAAGTCAGAGCCTGTAAATGGGCATTTCCTTGAAGCACGGTTAATTAATACTGCGTTGGACTCTGACAAGTCCAATCGGGCTGGCAGCCGTTGGTATTCTTCTACTGGTCTGCGCGTTCTCAGTGTGGTGCTTGCAGCATGTTCGCTGCTGGCGCTCCTGGGGGTATCCGTTCCATCTGCAAAACTCTATATTATCCCGGAAGTAAGCTATGAGGAAACTGAGATCCCGATCGGGTTTGATCAGGTTGGGGCGAGGTTGATCCCGGGTGAGATTCCTGTGGAAGAACGGAAGGAGGCGTTCACCGTCACACAGTATTTCCTGACCACAGGCAGGGCTGAGGTGGGGGATATACATGCACAGGGTTTCGTTGTGTTTGAGAATCCCGGCTTAACTGAAGTTACTGTGCCTTCAGGAACCGGGGTGCGGACAGAAAGGGCTGTTCGTTTTGAGACGCTTGAAGCTGTCAGTCTGGAGGCTGGAGAAGTATCCGAAGAGGTGCCTGTCAGGGCGATTCTGGCTGGAGAGAGCGGGAATGTGGCAAAAGAGGAAATTCAATGGCTGGATGGTTCCCCCGGGTTATTTCTGACCGTTGTTAACCCGGAGGCATTAACGGGGGGAAGAAC
The DNA here is from genome assembly GCA_016927115.1 of Anaerolineales bacterium. Classification (GTDB taxonomy): domain Bacteria; phylum Chloroflexota; class Anaerolineae; order Anaerolineales; family E44-bin32; genus JAFGNH01. The sequence continues at coordinate 30,243 of JAFGNH010000137.1, forward strand.
TGTCCGTGTCCATGCAGTCAGTTCTTACGATCTCCGATCCGCTGAGAAAAAAATGATGGAAATTATCGGGCAGGAGATGGAATTGTCTGCTTCCCAACTGACTGAAGAAAACGAAATGCTGCTTCCCGGAAGTGTTGAATTACTTGATGTAGATGAAGGTGAAGCTGGTGTGCAGGCAGGGGATGTAGCAGAAGGATTTCAACTCAGCTGGACTGCTCTAATCCGTATGGCGGTTGTACAGAAGAGCCTGGTAAACAGAGCTGGCGCTGATTTGCTGGCAAGCGAAATGAGCAGCGAATCGTTCCTGATCTCGGGTTCTCTGGATTCAGAGTTTGTCTCTCCAATGGACGAAGACAGTGAAACCTGGAACCTGCTGCTGCAGTATCAGTCCGCAGAAAGCGTCGATTTCCGGGAGATCAGTACGTGGTTGGCAGCCAAACCGGTCCGAGAGTCGGTGCCTGTTCTTGTTGAAAGATATTCACTGGCAGTATCCCCGTATGTATACCGATTCCCTTCATGGCTGCCTGTGTTTCCTTTAATCCCTTCGCGTATCCAGGTTTTTTGGGCCTGGGAGGTGGAGTCATGAGCGTTATCCTGGCAGTGGATCCCGGGGATGTTCGGATTGGCCTGGCTGTATCGGATCCAACTGGTTTGATAGCGAGGCCGCTGCAGGTTTTTGGGCACACAGCACGTGCTGAGGACGCAGCACATATTGTCCAGGTGGCTGAGGAACACCAGGCGGTGGCAATCGTCATAGGCCTGGCTCTGGATGCTGAAGGCAATGTTGGTTATCAGGCGCGTAAAGGCCTGCGACTGGCTGCTGCTATCGAGGCAGTGACCACAATTACGGTACTGACGTATGATGAAAGCGGAACAACCCTGGCAGCGTTGAAGGGCAGAAAGAAGGACTCTGCGCTGGATGCACGGGCTGCAGCACATCTTCTACAGGAGTATCTTAATGCCCGCGAAACGTAATCGAGTATCAATCCTGCTGGTTCTGATCCTGAGCAGTCTGGTTTGTCTGTGTATTGTCTGGTTGACTTCCGGCTTCATTCTTGGCTGGCCATCTATGATCCGTCAGCTGGGAGAACCTTCAACCGGACTTGGAACAACAGAAAGGGTGTATCTGACCGTCTATCTGGCTCTGCACCAGAAGGACCTCGATTCATCGGCAGGGGATCCTGCACAGGAAATAGAAATCCTTGTTGAAGAGGGTGAATCTGCTTCTGTGGTTGTTGAACGTCTGCAAGCGGTGGGGCTTGTGCATAATGCTGAGCTGCTTCGCAATTACCTCCGCTACCGTGGAATCGATCGCGAAATTGAGATTGGGCGATATCCGTTGTCCGGGTCAATGTCGATTCGCCAGCTGGCTGAGCAGCTGCGAGCAGCTGAAACACTGGAAATCCGGGTGACCATTCCTGAAGGTTGGCGAAAAGAGCAGATTGCGTCTCAAATCGCGGCGGATTTTCCCGATCTCACTGAGGAAGCTTTGCTGGCTGTAATGGCTTCACGACCGATGGGATATTTCTTCTCCGATTTCGTTCCTGAAAATGCTTCATGTGAGGGCTTTCTCTTTCCTGATACCTACAGCTTCGACCCCGAAAGTTCGGCGGAAGAGGTTGTGGCCGCGATGCTTACCAATTTCGATGCCCGACTGACGGAAGAACTCGTGATTGGTTTTCTTGCCCAGGAGATTTCTATTTATGATGCCGTAACCCTCGCCTCTATTGTTGAACGGGAGGCTGTGCTTAACGATGAGAGGCCGCTGATAGCTGCAGTGTTTCTCAATCGTCTGGAACTGGGGATGAAGCTGGAGACAGATCCAACGGTGCAATATGCTCTCGGTCAGCAGGAAGATGGAACGTGGTGGAAACAGGCTCTCAGCTATGACGACCTGGCGTTTGTTTCACCGTATAACACCTATGAAATCACCGGGCTTCCACCAGGCCCTATCTCGAATCCGGGATTGGAATCGCTTCAGGCCGTTGCGAATCCTGAAGAGACACCCTTTCTTTATTTCCGTGCCCGCTGCGATGGATCGGGAAGACATTCATTTGCTACAACATATGAGGAACACCTGCAGAATGCTTGCCCCTGAGAAGTACAGGATGTGTCTATTCCTTTTTTTTAAATTATAAAAAAAGGGGCTAATGTTGGAATCAGCCCCTTCAGTTGTTCTTATGCTTCCAGATAGTCTTCCAACTCACGCCGGATACGAGGCATCCGCAGGCGGCGCAGCGCTTGATTCTCAATCTGGCGCACACGTTCACGCGTGATCCCTAATCTCTGGCCAACCTCACCGAGAGTAAGTGGCTTTACGTCATTAAATCCATAACGCAGTTCAAGAACCTGAGCTTCGCGCGGCGGCAGCGATCGGATGATCTCTTTGAGATGGTGATGCATCAGGCCGTCGGTCACTTCGTCATCAGGGGCAGGATTGTGATTGTCGGGTGTGAAATCAGCCACGACTGCATCATCTTCGTCATCAGTGGGCGAATCGAGTGAGATGGGCTGGCGTGCCACCTGGATAATGGTCTCTACCTGTTTTGCCGGCAGCTGCATTATTTCAGCCAGTTCCTCAATATCTGGTTCGTGTCCAAGCTCCTGTGTCATCTGATGAGACATGCGGACAAGTTTATTTATTTGATCACCCATATGAACCGGAATTCGTATGGTTCGCCCGTTATCTGCGATGGACCGGGTAATTGCCTGGCGGATCCACCAGGTGGCGTAGGTAGAGAACTTATAACCACGTTTATGGTCGAATTTTTTTGTAGCCCGCATCAATCCGATATTACCTTCCTGGATGAGGTCGATAAATGGAACTCCTCTGCCGATGTATTTCTTGGCCACACTGACCACCAGGCGCGAATTGGCAAGCAGAAGGTGTTCTCGTGCTGCCCAGCCTTCTTCGACGGCGAGAGCCAGTTCTCTGCGGGCTTCCCTGGTCAGATTGTCGGAGAGTAATTTTTTACTGGCTTTGCGCCCGCGTTCAATCCGTTTGGCGATATCCACTTCTTCCTCTGCAGAGAGGAGCGGGATAGAGCCAACTTCTTTAAGGTACATTGAAATCATATCGGTGTTGTCGATGATTGTGTTGTCAAAATATGCTGAAGTTGGCATAATTTCTTCAGGCTCTTCTTTTTCTTCAACTGATGAATCTGGTTGAATATCCACACCGGCGATTTCCAGTGCATGATAGGCATCTTCCAGCAGTTCTTCATTTTCTTCTGCGAGCGGAAAATATGTCAGGACATCTTCGAATGTGACATATCCGCGATTCTGACCAAATTCGATCAGGTTGTCGAAGCGGTTAAGGTGCCGGGTTGTATCCTGATTTACATCATCATGTAGAAGTTTCATGTCAGGGTTGATGACCGCATTTTGTTTACTCATAGTCTCCTGCTTTCTGGACCAAACAACTGTGAACCCAAAGCGGCTGCAGTTGATCTAAAGATACTTTATGATTTACCCGATTTCGACATAATATTACCAAATATGTCGTAAATGTCAAATTAACATATGATGAGAAAAATACATCTGCCCCATTTCTATTAATTAGATGGTGCAACAGGCTGAAAAGTTACGTTGGAGTGCATGGCTTTTCTATCATATCTGTGCCTGGCGCGGGTGTTTGTTCTCTGATCTGATTTCTAAACACGGGAACGGGAAGAGAAACGTGGAAGGTGCATAGGGGAATACAGAAGGGACAGGGTTCAAGTCAGGCAGCAGCGCTCGGAGAATCCTTGGCGTGGGCATGTTTGAGACTTGTGTGCATTCAACAGGATATGGTAGACTGAACGCTGATTAACCAGTAACGGGGAAGGTATAATGGAAGCGAATCGTAACGAATCCATGGTAAAACGTTTGCGGGATCTGCAGGCGAATACACCTGATGTCGAGGCATCTGCGGTAGTCAGTGTAGATGGTTTGATCATAGCATCTGCTCTTCCGGCAGAAGTGGAAGAAGACCGGGTCTCAGCGATGTCCGCTGCAATGCTCAGCCTGGGCGAACGTATCGCGAGCGAGCTGGGAAGGGGGGCATTGGATCAGGTCTATATCCATGGTGATAGTGGATTTGTTATTCTGATGGCTGTGGGGCAGGATGCAGTCCTGACAGTACTGGCTCGCGAACAGGCAAAACTCGGGTTAATATTTCTGGAGATGAGGCGTGCAGCTGAGGATCTTACCAATTTGGTTTCCTGAATCGGACTCCAATTCTACTCAATTGTTGGAAGGTGGGGAGTGTGCCTGAGAGTGCCCTCCCCACTTCTTATTTAATCGAAAAACAAAGCAGAGGTGGCTAGAGTAATGACGAAATATATATTTCTCACCGGTGGTGTTGTCAGTTCCGTAGGGAAAGGTGTTACAGCCGCTGCACTCGGCCGCTGTTTGAAAAACCGCGGTTTCCGGGTTGCCATCCAGAAGCTGGATCCCTATATCAATGTTGATCCGGGAACGATGAGCCCCTATCAGCACGGTGAGGTTTTTGTCCTTGATGATGGATCAGAAACTGATCTGGATCTTGGCCATTATGAAAGGTTTATCGATGCGAGTCTCAGCAAGGTCTGCAATGTAACCACCGGCCAGATATATTCCGATGTGATTACACAGGAGCGGCGGGGAGATTATCTGGGGGGTACTATTCAGGTAATTCCACATATAACCAATGAAATCAAGCGCCGAATTCAACAGGTGTCGCGTGAACTGCAAGCAGAGATAGTGCTGGTTGAGGTTGGCGGGACCGTGGGTGATATTGAATCGCTGCCTTTTCTGGAAGCGCTGCGGCAGATGCGATCAGAAATAGGTCGTGAGAATACTGTTTTTATCCATGTTACCTGGCTGCCGTACATCGGTGCAACGGGAGAGCTGAAAACCAAACCCACGCAGCACTCTGTAAGGGAGCTTCGTTCGATCGGCATTTCTCCAGATGTGATTATTGCAAGGTCCGATTATTCGGTCGAGGATGATCTTCGCTCGAAAATTGCCCTATTTTGTGATGTGGAGATGGACGCTGTAATTCCTCTGAAGACAGCTTCGGCGATCTACGAGGTCCCCCTGATTTTTGAAGAGAACGGGCTGGGAAGAGTTGTTCTACGCCGGTTGGGGTTGAAAGAAAAGCACGCACCGGATTGGAAGGAATGGCGACGGCTGTTGAAGGCTATTCATTCAGAAAAACCTGAAGTCCGAATTGGGGTTGTGGGGAAGTATATTGAGTTAAAAGATGCCTACATGAGTGTGCGGGAAGCTGTCAATCATGCCTCTCTGACCCAGGGGCTTTCTGCGAAGATAATCTGGTATCACTCTACAGACATTGAAAAAGGGAAGGGTGTTGAAGAACTGGAAACCATGGACGGAATTATTGTCCCTGGAGGGTTTGGATCGCGCGGGATTGAAGGCAAAGTAACTGCGGCAAAGATTGCACGTGAAAACAGTATTCCGTACCTTGGCCTGTGCCTGGGCATGCAGGTACAGGTGATTGACTTTGGACGGTTTGTATTGGGGAACGATGATGTTAACTCAACGGAATTTGACCGCAATACAAAGCACCCGGTGATTGATCTGCTTCCTGAGCAAAGGGGAATTGGTGATCTTGGTGGAACCATGCGTCTCGGGCTGTACCCTTGCAAACTGGATCCGGACTCCATTGCAGGCAGTGTTTATGAGGTTGATGAAGTTCAGGAGCGGCATCGTCACCGTTTTGAATTTAACAACACCTACAGAGAGCAATTTTCAAAAGCCGGCTTGCGTTTCTCGGGTCAATCACCTGATGGGAAGCTGGTCGAAATCGTTGAGCTGGCCGATCACCCCTTTATGGTAGGATGTCAGTTTCATCCCGAGTTCCTCTCACGACCTCAGCGACCGCATCCTCTTTTCAGTGGGTTTATTAAAGCCGCCTCATTAAAGGCCGGTATAGGATCCTGAATTGGAAGGTGGGGGATAAGAAAAAACGGCGCAGAAGCGCCGTTTGTGTGTGGTTTCCATAGGATCAGGGGTATATATTACCCCTGCATCGATTCATCCTGGGGGTCTTCGATGGAGTATGAATCAAGTTGTACAGCCCTGTCCTGCATTCGGTTATCGCGGTCGATTCCGAGCGCTGCGATGCCGTTTCGTGTCTGGTTGAGCAGCCGGCTCAGTTCAGCCTCGATTGTCCCCAGTGCATCCAATACGTATTCATCGGCATCTGTTCTGATATTTTCCGCTTCGATACGTGATTGGGCGATGATCTGCTCTGCACGTGACTGGGCAGCTTCAACAATCGCATCGCGGCCGGCAAATTCTTCCGCTTTTTGTTTGGCAAGCTGGATGGTCCGGTTCGCCTCTTCCTGGGCCTGAGCGAGGACGCGATCGCGTTGAGCAAGAAGCTGCTGTGCTTTTTTAATTTCATCGGGGATAGAGATGCGCATTTGATCGATGATCTCGATAAAACGATCTTCATCGATCAGAACATTCCGCGTAAGTGGAATCGCGCGGCTGTTATTGATCATGTCTTCCAGTCGGTCTACCAGATGCAGTATATCCATTATCGCCTCGGGTACTGTACAGGTTGCGTGCTCTGGTGTATTGGTTGCAAGCTTTAGACCAAAACCCTCAATCCATCTGATTGTCGGTCAATTTGTTCAATCGCGCAAGGACACATTGATGTCTTCGGCACTGCCGTTCGCTTCAGCTTCACGAAAATGTTCATACAGCGCCATAGCGACATGTTCCGGTACCATACTGCTGACATCGCCGCCCAGTGATGCGATTTCTTTCACACTCGAACCACTGATAAAACTGTGGTCTTCGTTGGTGATCAACGCGATAACCTCAATATCTGGGGCAAGCCTGTGGTTTGCCAGGGCCATTCGGAACTCCAATTCGAAATCAGAGAAGACCCGTAACCCGCGCACAATCACTTCTGCGCCGATTTCTTTACAGTAGTCTACAGTAAGCCCATGAAAGAGAGTAACTTTGATATTATTCTGACCTGAAAATGCTTTTTTCGCCAGTTCAAGACGTTCCAACGGGGAGAAGAGCAGATTCTTCAACGGGCGGTCATAGACAGCAACTATCATTTCATCAAACAGACGTGCTGCCCGCTTGGCAATATCAATATGACCGTTATGGATAGGATCAAACGTACCGGGAAAGATGACTCTTTTCAACTGATTTCTCCTCTTCCATTTGACCAGAGCTGCTGGACTTTTTCTGCGAGCAGCTTATGCTCCGGTTGTTTTAAATCCGGATCCTGCTCGAATATTCCTCTGGCCTGTCGCCTCGCTTTTTCGATTAAATGGATGTCTGTGATATCTGCAAGCAGCAGTTCAGCGAAACCGGATTGGCGTGTGCCGAGAAAATCTCCAGGCCCGCGCTGTTTCAGATCGAGTTCTGCAAGCTCAAAACCATCGTTGGTTGATTCAAGTGCTTTCAGGCGCTCGTTTGAAACATCATCCTCAGAATCAGGTATCAGCAGACAATAGGATTTAGCATTGCCACGACCAACTCTGCCGCGAAATTGGTGAAGCTGGGAGAGGCCAAAATGGTTGGCGCCTTCGATGACCATAACTGTTGCATTCGGAATATCCACGCCGACCTCGATAACGGACGTTGAGACAAGAATGTGATACTCTCCTTCACGGAATTTGCGCATTACACTCTCTTTTTCATCCGGCTTCATTCTTCCATGCAGCAAGCCGAGTTCCAGTGAGGGGAAGATCTTGTCCCGCAGGGTTTCGAACTGATCGACTGCAGCTTTGGATACCATTTTCTCTGATTCTTCGACCAGAGGATAAATGATGAATGCCTGGTGGCCAAGTTCGACCTGGCCGCTTATAAAGTTGTAAGCCCTGCCACTCTCGCGCGGGGAAAGCACACGGGTTTCAATTTCCTGCCGACCAGGAGGCATTTCATCAATGATGCTCAGATCCAGGTCTCCATAGATGGTGAGTGATAAGGAGCGTGGAATAGGCGTAGCAGTCATTACCAATAGATTGGGGTTGTTCCCTTTTGACCGCAGCAAAGCCCGCTGATGGACCCCGAAGCGGTGTTGTTCATCAATAACCACCAGTGATAACTGTTGGAAAGTGACAGGTGCTTCGATCAACGCATGGGTACCTATGAGTACCCTGACACTGCCGTTTGTCAGACCTTCGTGGATCTCTCTGCGTTCACTTTCCGGTGTGGCACCTGTAAGCACTTTGATACTGTCGGATTCAATACCTGTCTGAGGCAGGGTCTTCTGCAGTGTTTTGTAGTGTTGTTCTGCCAGGATACTTGTGGGAGCCATAAAGGCTGCCTGAGCCCCTGATGCCGCGGTTATGGCGATTGCAGCGGCAGCAATTGTCGTTTTTCCGGAACCAACGTCTCCCTGCAGCAGGCGGTTCATAGGCTTGGAAGATGCCAGATCCTGCAGAACATCCTGCAGCGCAGCAGATTGAGCATTCGTAAGGGTGTATGGCAGTTGAGAAATAAAATGGTCTGCCCATTCTTCTGGTACGGGAATTGGTATGGTTTCCAACTGTTCCCATGCAGATTTTTGTTGAAGCACACCGAGCTGCAGGAAAAACATCTCATCAAAAGCCAGTCTGTGCTGGGCTTCTTTGAGCATTTCTGCACTATCTGGGAAATGGATCTGCTGTAATGCGACATTCAGTGGGATCAGATCAGCAGAATCCAGTACAGATGAAGGGACTGGATCCAGAACGCGTGGTGCTAAATGGGTTGCGACAGTATGGACAGTGCGGCGCAGCCATTTACCGGTTATACCGGAGGTCAGCGGATAAACGGGGACAATCCGGTTGGTATGCAAATTTTTCTGCTCAAGCAGTTCCCATTCCGGGTTATTCATAACCAGCTTGCCGAGGTACTGGTCTATTTTTCCTGAGAGAACTACACCCCGACCCGGCTGGACACGATTCGGTATCCAGATCTGATTAAACCATGTGACCTTGAGCGAACCGGTGCCGTCACTGATGGAGGCTTCAATCAATTTAACTTTCCCGTTGCGGATGGAGCGGACTGATATCGTATCCACAATCCCGATCACAGTGACTTCTTCACCAAACCACAATCGGTTAATAGGTTTCAGCTGGGAATAATCATCGTAACGGCGAGGAAAATGGTAAAGCATGTCACCGAGAGTAAAAAGGTCAAGTTTTTCGAGGGTCTTTGCCGTTTTTGGCCCTACACCGCTGAGAGTGGTGAGAGAAGCGGACAGAGCGATTGGATTTGAAGGAGGGGCAGAAGCTTTCGTTACAGCGGCTCCGGCTGCAGGTTCTTTTTGCTGCTCGAATCCCAGCTTGAATTCCTGCTCAGCCTCTTCACCTGCCTCAATTCCATCCTGCAGCTCTTGAGACGAAGCCTGCTCCTTTGGAGGGGATGCTTCAATCTTCTTTACCCCAGGCCGTTTTTCAGTTCCGGGAAAGGGAGGGGTCTCTGGATAAGAAGCCCGGATCCGGTTCCAGACGCCCTGAAGAACTTCCTCACGTGATAAGGCAGATAGTTTGGGATAATCTCTCAAGCGTGAAGTTACAACCTCAATCAATTCATCATTGATACCACTTGTGCTGGCGTCTTTTTCCCACGGACCAAGCATCTGGTCAAGCCCGCCGAGGACCGCTCGGTTATCAAAATCCCGTTCAATTTCCAGGGTAAAAAATTTTAAAAGTCGTTCAATGGTTGGATTCATACGGTTCTAATTTTTACTTTCTCAAAGATATCAGCTGCTGCATAATCGATCAGCTGTGTATCAGGCTGTAAGTGCTGCAATGCCAATGGACCCTTCACCAACATGTGTGCCGATCACTGTGGTTGCCTCGATGATGATGGGTGAATTCTCACACAACGGTTCAAGCATGCGGGCAAACTGACTGGCTTCATCTGGAATACCGGTGTGCATAACTCCGAGCCGCCGGAGAGATCCCCAGTCTTTTACCAGCTCATGGATTTCGCCCAGTGCCCTGTTTCTTGTACGCACTGCCCGGATCCGGTGAACCATCCCATCAGTCAATCCTACCACCATTTTAACATGCAACCAGGCGCCGATACCGGCAGTCAACCAATGGACACGGCCACTGCGCCTCAGATAATCTAATTTATTGACCATAGCAATCACGCGTGATTGCTGTTTTGCCTTTGACAGCTTATCCAGGATTGTGGTCAGATCAGCCCCGGCACGAGCAGCAGCCGCAGCTTCCATTACTTGAAATCCGATGCCGAGTGAAAGTTGTCCACTGTCAAAGACAGAGACTCTATCGTTGAAAGCCTGAGCAGACTGGCAGGCCATGTTGTAGATGGCACTTAATTTTCCGGATACGTGAATGGAAATTATCTTATCAAATCCTTCATTAAACAAGGATGTGTATGCATCGGTAAATAAGGCGGGGGGAGGAGATGCGGTTGTTGGGGGGGATTTGTACTCCGGAAGGCGGTGGTAGAATTCCGCTCGATCGAAATTTTCTCCATCCAGAAAGGATTCTCCATCGATAGTGATTAATGCGGGGACCACCTTGATGCCGGGTTTTGCAGCTTCATTGGAAGGAATGTCAGCTGTTGAGTCGGTGACGATGGCAATGCGGGGAGATGTCATCAGGAAAAATCTTCCTCGGCTTCCAGTACGATAACTCCCAGGCTGCGGGGACCGATGCAGGTAGCAGTAGAAGGGCCGTAAGTATGCAGGGTCAGCGGGGTGGTTGGGTGTAGTGACTGCAGTCGATCAGAAAGTTGAGTTACTTCATCTCTGGAAGCCGCTCCATTCTTGAGGATGGCAATATGCTGAACTGTGGAAAATTCGGATACAAATTCAACCATCTTCTCGATAGCGCGTGGGCGCGAGCGTACTTTTTCCATCGGAATAATCTGGCCATCTTCCATAGTGAGGAATGCAATAATCCCCAACATATTGCCCAGGATGGCCTGGGATCTTGTGATCATCCCATTTTGATCGAGATAGGAAAGATCTTCCAGAAAGAAAACAGCATATACACGCGGGATCATACCTCGAACTATCCGGACACAATCTTCGAGGTTGCGATTCCGTTCAGCTGCTTCAACAGCTGCCTGAACGATCAACCCCAGACCGATCGAAAGTGTTTTTGAGTCAATAACCTGGATACTGGACCGGCCCAGGTAATGCTGACTGGCTTTTTCTGCCTCTGCGACAATGCTGCACATGGCTCCTGAGGAATGTATGGACAGGATCTGATCTGTTTCCTGGCGCAAATTCTCATAGATTCTACGGAACGTCTCCGCTGAAGGCGGGTTTGCAGAGGGAAACGTATCACAGCTGTCAAAAAACGCTGCCAGTTCTGCAGGCGGGAGATCCGAATCATCTTCAATCGTCTGAAGGTCCCCGCTGATCCGGATCGGTGCGATTGTAACCGGGAAGCGGTAGGCAGGATGTCGGGTAGGCAGGCAGATGCTGCTGTCAGTTACGATATGGACTTTGCTCATGGTCACTCGATAGAAAGGATTAATTGATAGTGGGGTTGTCCACCTTCAACTACTTCAATTTCCTGCTGAGGGTATTTCTCCTGGATTTTTTCTGCCAACGCATTCGCTTGTTTCATAGAATACTCACAGCCGGCATAAAGTGTTATCAATTCGGCTTGAGCGGTTCCTGCATCTTCGAGGATTTTGAACACAACCTGTTCGACGTTATCTCCGGCCACCACGAGCTTCTCGTTGAGCAGCCCGATAACCTGGTCTTTTTGAACCTGGACTCCATCGATTTCTACATCCCGCGTCGATGTGGTAACTTCCCCGCTTTGAACTTCGGAGATGAGTCCTTCCATTGTGCTGGCTAGTTCATCAAGATCACCATCCGGCTCCAGCGACAGCATTGCAGATACACCCTGTGGGACCGAAACGGTTGGTATAACACGAACTGATTTTACTGTCATTTCGGCGGCCTGCCTTGCTGCCAGCAAGATATTTTTATTATTTGGCAGAATCAGGATTTTATCGGTGGGCAGGTCTTCGAAAGCAGACAGAATTTCCTGTGTGCTGGGATTCATGGTTTGTCCACCTTCAATAATGGCAGCAGCACCCAGACTGGCGAAAACATTCCCCAGGCCTTTACCTGGTGCTACAACGATGGTGGCGATGCTGCCCGGAGAAACGGCAGCCAGTTCGTATTTCCCTGAACCTGAACTGCCGGAATTCTGAGCTTGCTGGTCCATCAGGTTTTCGATGGCCACACGCGTAACCGTTCCCAGGCTGTGGATGTAGTCGATGGGTGCATATTCTGTATGATCCGGAACATGGATATGCATTCTGTACAATCCTTCACCTTCACCAAGCTGAATGGAGGTCCCCAGGGTTTCAAGGTGTGTGTAGAAGTTGTTCAGATCAAGTGATTCTGAGGGGCGAAAATCCACCACAACTTCCCAATCCTGCCCATCTTCAATGCTTTCATGTGTTTCATCAAGCGAAAAAGTAGCCAACTGTTGTACCTCCACCTGAGATTCATCCACAGGCAGGTTGTACAGGTAGCGGAGCATGCCCTCAAAGATAAAATAGAGGCCTTTTCCACCAGAATCAACCACGCCTGCTTCTTTCAGAATAGGCAGCAGCTCTGGCGTGCCCTGGACAGAAATATCAGCAGCTTCGACCACATTCTCGAGCAGTTCGACGAGTGAGGTGACCCCGGAGGATATGGCATCATTGGCTGCTGCGGCAACGTCAGTTGATACTGTCAGAATGGTACCTTCAACAGGGCGTACAACGCCTTTATATGCTGTTTCGCGAGCTTCCTGAAGCGCGCGGGCAAAATCTGCTGTGGTCATTACCGGTAGATCGTCCAGAGCGCGGGCAATGCCGCGCCACAACTGGGAAAGAATTACGCCGGAGTTGCCTCGCGCCCCCATCAGGGCTCCGTGAGCCAGCTTCTTTGCAAGCCCCCCGACCGTGAGATTCGTTTCTCCACCAGTCTCGTCCACGGCAGATTGCATTGTCAGCAGCATATTCGTGCCTGTATCCCCATCCGGTACTGGAAATACATTCAGTGAGTTAACCAGCTGCTGGTTGGCGCGCAGCCACTGCAAACCGGTTTCCGTTAAGGACAGAAATGTCTCTGCGTTGATGGAGACGTATTTTTCCATTATTTCGGAACGTTGTTCCGTGCTTATTTGTGATAGAACCTGGCTCATCTAATACCTCGATTAATCTGTATTGCTTACCCGTAAATCCTGAACATGCACATTCACTGCTGAAACAGGCATCCCGATAGCGTTTTCAACATGATAACGCACGGTATTTGCAACACTCTTGGCTACAGATGAGATGCGGGTTCCATACTCGATAACGATGAATAAGTTGATTTGAATTGTATCCCCGATTTGTTTTACTTCTACACCGTGGTGGGGATCCAGATCCAGTTGGATTGCCAATTCATCAAATATATTGTCGGACGTCATTCCTACAACACCATAAGATTCAAGAGCAGATTGCGCCGCAATGGTGGCAATCGCTTTAGGAGAAATTAGAATTTGACCTTGAACTTCAGATCCTGGGGTCATTGCCCGGTCCTCCAGTGAAAATGAAAGTAATTGAACATGGCCAGAACATGTGGTATTATTGCCTCCGCTGATCCCTGATTAGAAAATCTTACCTTTGCAAAGGATAATGCTCCAATGGCCAAGTGTGAATATTGCGGTAAAACAACGACCTTCGGTCAAAACAGAAGTTTTTCAATGAAGGCAACAAAAAGAACGTTCAAGCCGAATCTTCAACGTGTGCGAGTGATGGAAGATGGAAAGCTGATTCAACGAACACTCTGTACCAAATGCATCAAGCGGCTTGGTCAGCCCTGAACCTTTATTGACAGAACTTCCTCTCTACAATGACCGTCCATGGACGGTCTTTTTTTATTGTACTTCAATTGCGGATAATTTCTGTCTCAGTTGATCGATTCCTGCCTGAATTCCAGCAGGGTAGGCGAAAATTGAACTGCCAGCTACAAATACATCAGCTCCAGCCAGCGCTACTTTTTGAATGCTGGATGCGTCAATGCCACCATCCACCTCAATTAACGCTTTTGTAAGCCCTTCGTTGCGCCAGTTGGATAAAGTCTTAATTCTCTGCAGACTTGATTCCAGAAATGACTGGCCGCCAAAACCGGGGTCTACACTCATCACAAGGATAGTATCTACCATTTGAATGACTTCACGGATGGCTTCAACAGGTGTGCCCGGATTTAATGTAATCCCTGGATCGGCACCCAGTTCTCTGATTGATTGAAGTGTTCGGTGAATATGAGGGCAGGTTTCAATGTGTACAGTCAAACGATTTGCACCCGCATTGATATAGCTCTCGAGCATCTTTTCGGGTTCAAGCACCATCAGGTGTACATCCAGAGGAAGACCAGTCACCTTTTTACAGGCGCGTACAATCATCGGCCCCATGGCCAGATTGGGGACAAAATGACCGTCCATGACATCGATATGGATCCAGTCCGCTCCGGCTTCTTCTGCATTACGGATCTGGTCTCCGAGTCGGGTGAAATCCGCTGCTAATATGGATGGAGCAATCAAGTGCTGTTTCATGCGGTCAATCATACCTTTGCCAAAGGTTAATATCAAGGAGGACTTACCCGGGTATTGGAAATACCGGTTATATGAGCATATGGGGCTTTAGCCTGAAGCTGTTTAACAGGAACTCAGTACCATTAATTCCATTATGAAGGATTTGTCGATTGTCTGCGGTTCGTTTAGAATACAGTAGGGGTTTCTGCATAATGCTGCAGGAAGCCCTGCAATGGGCTGAGGGTAACCTTTGAGGTGCAGAAGCCTGCTTCATGGTCAGACCGGAGGGTGGAGAAGGTATGAAAAGCAAACGGATTATTGTGCTGTTTGTACTCATCGCCCAGGTGTTTCTGGGAGGATGTGCAACGGGTGGAACTGACTTCGGACAGCAGCCTTCCTCGACACCCTCCGCAATCCGTCTTCCACCTCAATGGACAGCTACACCATGGCCAGACCCAAATTCTGAAGTCTTACAGGAGTCAGTCGGTGAGTGGGCTGCATGTCCGGATGACCCTTCAATTCCACTTTCACTCCTCAAAGCAGGCCAGAGTGCTGTGGTCACATCCGACATCGTTCGGACTATTCAACTGCGGGATATCGCAGGGTGGTCTGGAAGTCAGGTGGTGGCCTCGTTGCAACCTGGCGAACAGGTGGAAATCCTTGAAGGGCCGGTTTGCCTGGACCAATTCATCTGGTGGCGCGTCCACTCCGTTGTCTATGCGGTGGACGGGTGGACAATTGAGGGCAACCAGTATGAGAGCTGGCTCCTTCCAAAGAAGTAGGGCTTTCCTTTACCACGCGATCTATGGTCATTAACCAGATTCAGGAAGGATTGAATGTTATGGGGGATTCTGATCAGGAGTATTTATTTTCCACAGCCAGCTGACCGCAGCCTGCATGAATATCCAGACCGCGTCGCAGCCTTACACTGCAGGAGATATTATTCTCTGTAAGAGCCTTTTCAAATTGATCCACCCGTGAGCTGGATGTGCGGTGATAGGAACTTTGCGGTGACGAGTTCAGCGGTATCAGGTTGATATGGCACAGCATGTCTCCGGCAAATGCAATCAATCGTTCCAGCTGCTCTTCGGTATCATTCACATTCTCAATCAGCGCCCATTCAAATGTTATTCGTCTTCCGGATTGATCCACATAGTTCCGGCAGGCCGTCAGGAGATCCTTCAAGGGATACTTCCTGTTGATGGGGAGAAGCCGGGTGCGAAGCTCTTCTGTGGCTGCATGAAGTGAGATGGCAAGCCGGTAGGGGTGTTTTTCCTCTGTGTAGCGGAGAATCTGGGGAACCAGTCCGACGGTAGAGACTGTGATCCGGCGAGCCCCCAGATTCAAACCATCAGCGTGATTGAGGAGTTCCATCGCCTGGATACTCTCTTCGTAATTATGGAATGGCTCTCCCATTCCCATCAAGACAACATTGGAGAGTTTATCCCCGGATTGTTCCAGTTCTCGTGCGTAATGGTAGACCTGAGCCGCAATTTCCCCTCTCGAGAGGTTTCGCTGGAAACCCATCTGGCCGGTTGCACAAAAAGCACATCCCATAGCACAACCAACCTGCGTGGATATACAGACCGTACGGCGCTTGTGATACAACATGAACACTGATTCGACAGCCTGGCCATCAGGCAGGTTGAACAGGGCTTTTCGGGTTGAACCATCACTGGAGTGCAGTTCCTTTAATACCTTTAAAGGTTGAAACTCGAAATCCTGGTCGAGGCGGGCGCGGAGATTCCTGGAAAGTGTTGAGATTTGTTCGACGCTGCTGACGTGATTTCTATGCAGCGCAGTCCATAGCTGTTGTGCGCGATACGAGGGTTCACCCATCTTTTTAATCAGGGCTGCCAGATCTTCATAGGAGTAATCGAGCAGCAGTGGTTTCTGGGTCAGTGCCGGCCTCCCGTCAGGAATTCAATAACCTCGAAAAGATCTTCGAAAATCAGATCGGGTTGAATGGAAGATGTCTCCAACATTTCTCTGCTGGTAACACCGGTAAGCAGCAGGCCTGTTTTCATACCGGCTCGGATCGCACCGAGGATATCGGTTTCCAGCCGGTCTCCCAACACCAGGATCGACTGGGGCTTCGCCTGCAGCCGTTTCATGACGATCTCATACATTCTTGGTTCGGGTTTTCCGATCGTTAAAGCCTTCACATCGGAAGCTTTTTCCAGTGCAGCCATAATTCCGCCTGAGCCGACACCATAACCGTTTTCCAGCGGGAAGGAACCGTCTCCGTTTGTAGCTATATAAGGAATACCGCGCCGGATGGCGTTCACCATTTTATTGAGTTTTTTCCATGTAAGTTCCCTATCCATAGCACTCACGGCGATTTCTGCCTCTTCAGGGTCTTCTACAAGGGTTAAGCCTGCATCAAGCATGGCCTGCATCAGGCCATTTTCCCCCAGCATAATGACTTTCGTGCCGGGAGGGTATTCGCCTTTGAGATATTCTGCAGTTGCTACGGCTGAAGTTGTAATCTCTTCTACCGAAACAGGAACCCCGATATCTTCCATACGCTGCTTAAACTCTTCACGGGAAGCAGTAGCATTGTTGGTAGCGAGTGCAAAGGGAATATTATTCTCGCGCAGGTATGTGAATATATCCTGTGCTCCCGGAAGCGGTGTATTGCCGCGCCAAACAACACCATCAAGATCAAAAATTACCGCTCTGATTGAATTTTCCTGTTGCATACCTTATCCTTGAAATAGTATTGGCATCCATAAAGGCCCTCTGAGCAGCAAAAAGGCTCAAAATGCGGAATTTTCGCAGGAGCCGATTTTTGCTTCAGGTTAAGTATTATAACGGCTATCGCTTTGTCAGGGAAAATAGGACGGAGTCAGTCTTTCAGAAAGGTTTCCTGAAGGAAAATGTAGACCGGTCTATCGATCCAGCCTTCTTCGAAGTCTATACGTTCCTCGAAATTCTCACTACCAATAAAGCTGCGCAGTGCCTGGAGAGCGGGGGGATGAAGAGGTTCCTCCGGGATCTGTTCCAGCTGACCATGTGCTACCAGGATGGCATAGAGGCCTGGAAGGGCATTTTCCAGACTCATTCGATCGGATGGTTCACTCTGTTCGAAATACAACCGGTGCAGGCGAAGAAGGTGCTGCAGCCGCGGAACCGGGTCTGTGTGGTCATCCACCCTGTAATCGATCCAGCGGTCATTAAAGCCGCCATAGCCGGCATCTGCTCTGGCGATGTAAATAGCAGCACTCTGGCGGCCGCGGCGGTCACCGCCGGCGCGATCGCCTGCGAGCAGAGCGGCCAGAAGACGCTCCGGAAATGCTTCAGTGGAAGACTCAAATGTCGATCGCATAGCATCGATGGTCTCAGGGCCTGTGAGGATATTTCCCTGAACAGCGTATTGGCGCCCGGTATATCCACCCGCCCAGGGCTGGCATTCAGCTCCGGTGTACGTTGCAGCTTCGCCATGGAAATCTACAATGCCGACCTGCCTCAGGGATGCCTGCTCGTCAGCCTGAAGCAGAATGTCCAGGGTTTTTTTGGCTGATTTTCCATCTGTGACCAGCTTGAAGGCCTCCGGGCCGAAGCTGGTATTAGCGTAGGATTGAGTTGCTACTGCACAGCATTCTGCCTTCACCCAGGGCACAACTGCCCCTGCTGCGGGGAATTTGGATGCAACTGCAACCCCGAGGCTGCGGGTGTCCGGATCAAAGGCAACAATGGAGAATGTGGCAACAGGGTGGAAGGGAATGGGCTTTCCTGGCGAGGAAGGTTCAAGCCGCATCAGGGAAGGATTCCGTAGTATCCCGGGAGAGGTCATTGCCAAAGGAATCTTGCAGGCGCGGTTTTTCTTTCTTGACGAAAACATCAGCGTCTACAAGGATTTTCCGTACATCGGAGCGGGAAGGGATTTCATACATGACATCCAGCAGTGCATGTTCGATAATGGAACGCAGGCCGCGTGCACCGGTTTCGCGTTCCAGAGCAAGCTGAGCGGCAGAGGAAAGGGCTTCTTCAGTGAAAACCAGCTCAACTTTATCGATTTCAAGCAGACGCTGATACTGTTTTACCAGTGCATTGCGGGGTCTGGTGAGAATGGCTCGCAGGGCATCCAGGTCGAGCGGTTCAACATACGTCGAAACCGGCAGGCGCCCAACCAGCTCAGGAATCAACCCAAACCGCATTAAATCATCAGGGATCAGGGATTGCAGAAGATTTGCTTCGCTGGAGAGCTCGCCCTCTGAATCAAGGCGGCCTGGAAAGCCCATCCGGCCGCGGGAGCCAATCCGTTTACCGACGATTTCAGTTAATCCATCGAAGGTACCACCACAAATGAAGAGTACATTTTTGGTGTTCAACTGGATGAAATCCTGCTGCGGGTGCTTTCGGCCACCCTGAGGAGGAACATTGACAACCGCGCCTTCGATAATCTTCAGCAGTGCCTGCTGCACGCCCTCCCCGGAAACATCACGAGTAATGCTGGGATTATCCCCGGATTTTCGGGCAATCTTGTCTATTTCATCAATATACACGATGCCCTTTTCTGCTCTGGCTATATTAAAATCCGAAGCTTGCAACAGCCGAAGAAGTATGTTTTCAACATCTTCTCCAACATATCCGGCTTCCGTAAGGGCAGTGGCGTCGGTTATGCAGAAAGGAACGTCGAGGGTCCTGGCCAGTGTCTGGGCAAGCAGGGTTTTCCCACAGCCAGTAGGGCCAATCAACAGAATGTTGCTCTTCTCGAGTTCCACGCCACTATTCCTCTGCGAGGATATTCTTTTGTAATGGTTGTATACAGCGACAGAGAGCACGCGCTTGGCGTGCTCCTGACCGACAACATAATCTTCAAGATGAGCAAAAATCTCTTTGGGCGATAGATTCGGACGCCCACTTGATAACAAACCGGAATATGTGGGGGCTTGCTCACTGTCCAGAATATCCCGGCATAAATCTACACATTCATTGCAAATATAGACCCCTTCGGGGCCAGCGATTAAACGGTGGACTTCAGTTTCTGTCCGGGAACAAAAGGAACAACGCCTTTCCGGATCTTCCTTGCTGCCACCGTGAGACATAGCTAGCTGCTCTCTTTCTCGTCCGTATCCTCATGGGAGGTGAGAACATGGTCAATAAGGCCGTATTCTTTTGCACTGTAGCCGTTCATATAAAAGTCACGTTCTGTATCCCGTTCGATGACTTCCAAACTCTGACCGGTATGCTTAATCAATATATTATTGATTTCTTCCCTCAAGCGCAAGATTTCTTTGGCCTGGATTTCAATGTCGCTGGCCTGGCCCTGGGCTCCACCAAGAGGCTGATGAATATGAATGGTGGCATGCGGAAGTGCGTAGCGCAACCCCTTTGAGCCTGCAGTGAGCAGTACTGTGCCAAATGACGCAGTAAGGCCTACTGCAACTGTCGAGATGGGTGCTCGAACCTGCTGCATGGTATCGTAGATCGCCAGTCCGGCATAAATATGGCCACCGGGTGAGTTGATATACATCTGAATCTGGCGGTCCGGATCGTCGTTGTCCAGGTAAAGCAGCTGGGCAACTATAAGATTGGCTACCTGGTCATTAATCGCTGATCCGAGAATGACGATTCGCTCGCGCAGGAGCAAGGAGTAGATATCGTAAGCTCGTTCTCCTCGGCTGGAGGATTCAATAACCATCGGGATCATCATACGTGGGTCCATTTTTATTATTCCTTTTAGATCAGACCGGTGTGTAGAAGACAGCTGGCAGCCGGATAAATATTCTGGAGCTAGCTGGCTTCATCCGAAGATTTATCTTCTTCAATGCGGTCTTCACCGGGGTCTGAAGAAGCTTCTTCAGCTGGCTTAACTGATTCTTCTTTATCGGTATTTTTTTCTTCAGTAGTTTTTGTTTCTTTTACTGATTTCTTTTTTGCTGGTGCTTTCTTTTTTGGAGCTGGTATTTTTTCAGCAGCAGCGGTTGTTTTCTGTTCTTTGGTTTCTTCTTCAGCAGTTTTCGTTTCTTTTACTGATTTCTTTTTTGCTGGTGCTTTCTTTTTTGGAGTTGGTTTCTTCTCAGCGGCAGAAGTTCCTTCCAGTTCTTTGGTTTCTTCTTCAGGAGAATACTTGTCGCGGGCGATCAAGGAGAGCCGGTCTATGGTCTTCCGCGTGAGAAGGTCCATAAGAATTCTCTGGCGCTGCACCGGGTGATTCAGCAGTTTTTCGATTTCTGCGTTGCTCTGAGGGAACTGGGCACGCAGGTTGCTGATTTCTGCCTCGATTTCGTCATTTTCCACGCGGATCTTCTGCAGATCGAGGGCTTTCCCCAGTACCAGGGAACGTTTCAGTCGGAATTCTGCATCAGGCTCGATGTCTTTTCGGAAATCCTGGATGGTTTTATTTTCCAATTTGAGCTGCTCTGCGAGACTGAATTTTCGCTGCCTGAGGTTTTGATCGACTTCCTGCAGCATTTCGTCGATTTCTTCTTCGAGAAGAATGGGCGGATAGTCTATTTCTGCACCTTCGACGATTTTCGAAATAAGTTCCCGGTTATATTCTTCGAGAGCCTGTCGCTTCTCTGTTTCAAGAATATCAGCCCGAATTTTCCCCTTCATATCCTCAAGATTCTCAAAATCGCCGAGTTCCGAAACAAGCTCATCGGTGAGTTCCGGCAGCTCGCGTGATTTTACATCGAGGCACTTGATGGTGAACATTGCTGTGCGGTTCCGCAGCTGCTCGTCCTCATAATCGCCGGGGAAAGTGTATTCGATCTCTTTTTCCAGTTCACTTTCCAGGCCGATCAGGTGTTCATAGATGCCCTTGAACGGATAGTTCCCTTCCTCGGATACAAGCAGTGTAATACCGTGCTCCTCAGCAAGGTGACGGTCCTCTTCGGTTTCATCGATGCCTTCTTTCGGCAGCAGCTCTCCATGAACATCCACCACAACCAGATCCGAAAGCTGGGCAGGGCGTTCTACCGGTTCGATTACAGCACGTGATTGCTGCAGCATTGTAAGGACTTCCTGTTCCCGTTCTTCATTTATTTCTGGATCGGTAAAATCGATCCGGATGTCTTCATAGCTGCCAAGTTCAACGATCGGCTGGAGCGGGACCGTGTATTTAAGTACCAGCGGCTCACGGCTGACAATGTCGTTAAAGCTGCCTATGCTGGAGGGATTGATATCTGCTTCCTCCAGCGCTTTGCTGTAGACTTCCTGGCCAAGTGATTCCAGGGCTTCTTCAAAAACTGTGTCCTCACCAAGGCGGTGCAGGAGAATATCGTAGGGTGCTTTTCCTGGACGGAATCCCGGTACCTTTACCTGGCTGCTGAGTTTCCGGGCAGTCTTCTTCATCGCAGCAGTAACCATTTCTTCGGGCACTTCTATGGTAAGTTCGACCTGGCGATTTTCAAGTTCGTTCTGTTCGATTTTCAAGAGATTAATCCTTCCTGGCAGTTCCTTAAAAGAATGGGCATGCATAAATTGGCTCGGGTATTCTCTGGTTCACCAGAATCCCGAGCACAAGTATTGTAAAGGGAGTCATGTCGAAACGTATTATGTGTTTATACCATTTTGTTGTCAGCACACAAGGTTTCTGTATCCGTATTACAGTAACCTATGGGGTGCTGTCGATACCGATTAATTGTAACTCATATATGCTCTGTAGGAACCGTAAAATGCCAACGAATCCGGATCTGGTCAGATCTCAAGGAGTCTTTGCGCAACCAGGTCGTCGGTCACGAGAACGTTAACAAGTTTACTTTCAAGCGCAATACGGATTGCCTCGACCTTGTATTCGCCTCCGGCAACTCCAATGACACGACGGATGCTCCTGATTTGATCCAGTGTCAGGCCAATTGTACGGTTATCGAGATCATCATCAGCTGGAAGCCCCTCGCCATTATAGAAACGCAGGCAGATGTCTCCTGCTGCATCGTTGTTCTGGAGGCACGCTATCTCTTTTTCATTCAGGATTGGTTGTTTCCCCAGGATGCCTTCCAGGGTCGGAACACCAATTCCTACAACAGCGATGTCGCATGCTGCAGCCAGGGATAACGCCTCTTTGATAGTTGCATTCTCGAGCAGGGCATCATGCAGAGATTTGCTGGTTACCAGACCTGGAGCAGGAAGAATCAGCGGTTTGGCACCCAGTTTTTCTGCCATCCGGCGAGTCACATCGATTGTATTAGTGGGCGAATCCAGGGAGGCCATCCCACCCAGACACTGGACGATGGTGACGTCAGGCCAGTGTTCAATCGGGAGTGCATCCACAATTGCTGCCATCGTGCTTCCCCAACTAACGCCAACAGAATCCGTTTTCTCAAGATTGCGAAGCAGGCATTCTGCAGCGGCAGGAGCAAGGGTATGCTTGATGATTTCGTCCGAATCATAGCCGCCAGGTTTAACAACAATAGCCTCATCTAACTGGTACTTTTTCTCCAGGGCTTGTTCCATTTCAGAGTGATGAAAGATAGGTGGATAAAGGGTAATCTGTACGACCCTTAAATCACGCGCTTGCTGAAGCAGCCTCGATACTTTAATACGTGACAGTCCTAATCGCTCACCAATCTCTTTCTGAGTCAAGCCTTCTTCGTAATATTCTTGACATATCTTATACAACAGCCGATTCAGACCAGGCTCAATTTGCATTGATCCGCTCCCGTTTCTCTTCTCCTGTAAAACGACTGAACATCGGAACACATCTTATCACCTGTTCATTCTGACACTCAAATTGCAGTTAACTAGTCAACCCCAACCCTGGAATTGCTGCTAAATGAACCTGTCTAGACGACCTTCTCTTTCAGATACATAACCACTTTGCTTGACAAGCGAATTATTAGATACTACGATATTAATGTACACGTGAACAGAAATGATCATATGAACACTTAAGTATTATACCCCATCAATTAATAGAGATGATACAGCTTGAATCATGCAAAATATGGACAATTAGTAGACTTGATTGGCTTGAAATACTTGATTTGGTCGCCGGTTGTTTTTTAGTGCAGTGTTTAGGGTTGGTCCATGGATATTTTGTTTGAATTGCCGTTTAACGGGAAAGAGCGATTGAGATAAGGGCATAACTCAAGATAAAGAAATGATCGTGTGAATTTTTATGTAAGGCGACAAAGACTGTTCAGGACCGGAAGGGAGCAAATATGGTTGATAAACTGACTGAGTTCAAGAGTGCAAATACCGACTTGCCAGAAACAAATAAGCTGTGGCCATTGTATGGAGCAGGGTATGAAAACCTGGGAAGATCTGATCAACCGATAGAAGTCGAAATGCCTGTTCCGGGGCCGGATGAATTATTGGTTCGGCACGATGCAGTTAGTCTATGTTTTTCGGATATCAAGATTATTCGGAAAGGGGAAGAGCATCCACGCATCTATCGTACTATGAACGAAGTCCCGGTTGTTCAGGGGCATGAAGTAGCCATGACGGTTGTTGTTGTCGGTGAAAATCTGAAAGACAAATATACTGTTGGTGATCGTTTGACGGTGCAGCCGGATATATATATGGATGGTATTGGCTATGCCTATGGTTATGAAATTCAGGGGGGCTTGTCTCTGTACAATATTATCGACCAGCGCGTACTGAACGGCGATGGTGGTAGCTATTTACTGCCGGTTCAGCCAACGACGGGCTATGCTGAAAGTGCACTTTCCGAACCCTGGGCATGCGTTATTGCTGCATATGCACAATCGTATCGAACGGGTATCAAACATGGTGGAAAAACATGGATCATAGGCCAACCCGGGTTTTCCGGTGACTTCACCATTTCTGCAGGCTTTGATTCCCAATCGCATCCAGACACACTTCTCCTAACCGAGGTTCCGCGCAAGTTTAATGTGTGGCTAAATGAACGCGCTGCTGAGTTGGACATCCAGGTCATAGACGTGCCGGGTAGATCAGCACCGCCTGTGACTGAAATAGATGACATTATCCTTCTGGGCGGCAATCCCGACAGCGTAGAGAGAGTCGGTCCATTCTTAAACAGGCATGGTGTGTTGGCCATCCTCGACAACACACCCTTATCGCGTAAGGTGGCAATTGATATCGGCCGAGTACATTACAATGGGTGGTTGTATATCGGTGGGACGTCTGCGGATATAGCAAGCGTTTACCAGGAAGTCCCTGTACGAACAGAACTTAAGAGTGGGGGAAAAGCATGGTTTGTTGGAGCAGGCGGGCCTATGGGGCGTATGCATGTACAACGAGCCATTCAGATGAACCATGGCCCTGCAGGTATCCTTTGTACTGATATCAGTGACAGCCGGCTGACTGATTTGTCTGAGTCGTTTGGGCCTGAAGCTGATTCCAAAGGGATTGAGCTTATCTGCTTGAATCCTGTGAATACCCAGGCGTATGAGGACGGCATTCGGCAATATTTCCCAGACGGATTTGAC
This sequence comes from Anaerolineales bacterium, assembly GCA_016927115.1. GTDB lineage: Bacteria > Chloroflexota > Anaerolineae > Anaerolineales > E44-bin32 > JAFGNH01. The sequence continues at coordinate 55,111 of JAFGNH010000137.1, forward strand.
GACATCGTGGTGTTGGCGCCAGTTGTTACTGTTATCGAAGATGCGGCCGCGCATCTGACAAACAATGGTGTGATGAATGTGTTCGCAGGGTTGGCGCCAGGGACGTTGGCAGATCTGGATTTAAGTGACAGCTATCTTAGAAATACCCGAATTTTCGGTCACACAGGATCGACCACTGAAGATATGAAGCGCATGCTGGACCAGGTTGAGTGTGGTCTGCTTTCATCCAATCAATCAGTCGCGGCGGTTGGTTCGCTCAATGCTGCAAAAGCAGGGTTTATCAGAATGGAAAAAGGGGATTTGCCGGGGAAAATTGTTATCTATCCACATATAAAAGAATTACCCCTGACTCCGCTTGCGGACCTTAAGAAATGTCTTCCTTCTGTCCATGCACTCCTGAAAAAGAGCCGTGAGTGGACGGTTGAAGCGGAGCAGGAGTTTTTGAGGTTGATGCTCCCATGATCATGGGCTGAAAAATTTGGTCCCATTTCTTGTTTGGTTATTCTGGAAACAAATTTACTCTGGTTCGAAAACGATCTTACCTTGCCGCTGTTAACTACCAGTTAGCCAGAGGTAAGGCTCCTCGATCATGTCTTTGATAAATTGCAGGAAACGAGCTGCCGGGGCTCCATCGACTATTCGGTGATCGAATACCAGCGACAATTCAGTTATATAGCGCAAGGCAATCTCGTCCTGGTAGGCTGCCGGGCGTTGTACGATGGCTCCAACACCCAGGATTGCGGCTTCGGGGAGATTAATCACAGGTGTGAAGGCGGTAACATCGTATATTCCCAGGTTGGTGATGGTAAAAGTGCCCCCGCTCAGATGATCGGGGGAGATACGCCCGGAACGGGCTTGCTCCACCAGGCTTCGGAATTCCTCACCAAATTCTCGCAGGCTTTTCTGATCGGCGTTCCTGATCACTGGCACGACCAACCCGCGCTCTGTATCGACAGCCATCCCGATATTCACAGGGACGAGAAGCTCGATGGCTTCGGGAGTAAACCGGGCATTCATATAGGGAAACTCACGCAGCGCGCGGGCGGCGATCAAGGCCAGAAAATCATTGTAGCCTGGGGAAAACCCCCATTCATCTGCAGCGCGCTCCTTCAGGCGGTTTCGCATAACGACCAGTTCTGTAGCATCTGTTTCCATAAAAAGTGTTACCCGCGAGGTTGTTTGAGCGCTCATACTCATTCGCTGTACGATTTTGCCGCGAATACCTGTAAGCGGGATTTGATCTCTGACCGGCATGTCCGGGAGATCGATTATCGGGGTGGATGATGTGCCTGTTTCGAAAGGACCGGACAGATGGCGAAGCACGTCACTTTTAGTGACTTTCCCAGATGCTCCGGTGCCTGTCACCTGATGTAAATCCAGGTGTCCGGCGGCTGCCATGTTCCGAGCGACGGGAGTTGCCTTTGGTGCGGCTTCCAGGAAGGCAGCGATATCGCGTTCAACGATACGTATACCACCATATCCAGTGGGGGTGATATTGCCGAGATCGAGGTTGTTGTGGGCGGCCAATTTGCGGGCTCGCGGTGAGGCAAAGACCTTGTATGGAGTTTCGGAAGGGGAGGGGGAGGGAGGTGCTTGGGACCCGGAAGGTGCGGCTTTAGGTTGGGCTTTTGGTGCTTTCTCTCCCGCTGCTTCCGTTGTTTCAACAGCAGCATCTTCGAATGTATCATTCTTTTTTCCAATAATTGCCACAACTTGAAGAACAGGTATCGTATCGCCAACGTTGTATGGGCCGATATGGATGGTTCCTTTCCCCATCGCTTCGATGGGGAAAACAGCCTTGTCTGTTTCAACTTCGAGAATTTCCTGCCCTTGCTCAACTTGATCACCATCCTTGACGAGCCAGTTGACAATGACAACCTCTTCAACGGTTTGTCCCAGTTTTGGGATAAAGACGTCAGCTGCCATCAGCTCACCGCCTTCCGGCATGCCTCGACGATACGAGAAACGTTAGGAATGCACAGGTCTTCAAGAACTTCCGCGCGGGGAACCGGGACATTTGCTGCTGCCACACGGATCATTGGAGCGTCCAGCCAGTCGAAAGCCTCCTCATTTATCCGGATCATCACTTCATTGATGAAACTTGTGTTTTCATACGCTTCGGTCAATCCTACTAACCGACCAGTCTTTCGGATTGACTCGACGATGGTGTCAATATCGAGCGGTTTCAGGGTTCGCAGGTCGATAACTTCAACGTCGATACCTTCCTCGGCCAGCAGATCTGCAGCTTCGAGGGCACGCAGAACCATACGCGAATAGGTAACGATTGTGACATTCTGGCCTTCTCGTTTGATATCAGCGACCCCAAAGGGTATGACGTAATCCTCTTTTGGTACAGGGCCTCTGGTTTTATAGAGCATTTTGTGCTCAATAAACATAACCGGGTTGTCATCCTGTACAGCCGCTTTGAGCAGTCCTTTGGCGTCGTATGGGGTGGCGGGCATGGCGACGTATATGCCGGGAAAATGTGTCCAAAGTGATTCGAGGCTCTGTGAATGGTGGGCGGCGATTGCCCGACCGGCACCGCCCTCTGTCCGGCATACCAGCGGGATACGGGTTCGACCACCAAACATATACCTGTTTTTCGCACCCTGGTTGGCAAGCTGATCCATTGCCAGTGGCGTGAAGTCGACATACATGATTTCTGAAACAGGGCGCATCCCCGCCATTGCAGCACCGACGGCAGCACCGGCAATCGTTGCTTCGGATATCGGTGTATCGATTACTCGCCATTCTCCGAACTCTTCCAATAAGCCGCGGGTGGCACCGTAGGCACCACCGTATAACCCAATATCTTCACCCATGAGGAACACACGCTCGTCCTTTTGCATCTCTTCACGCATGGCCTGGGTTAGTGCCTGGGAATACATTATCTCCGGGAACTGCTCCGGATTTTCCCTGATCATCGCCCGCAATCGGCGGTCATTGGCAAAATCTTCATCCGACCATTTAGCCGGTGCGTAGACATCGGTGTTGAGTTCTTCACCCTCCGGGACTGGTGATGCCTCGCTGAACGCCATTGCCTTGTCAAGTTTCTGGCTCACGGCCTTGTCCATTTCTTCAAACTCTTCTTCGCCGATCAGCCTGGCAGCGATTAATTCATGGCCCAGGGTTTTAATCGGGTCACGGCTTCGCCATTCCGCCTCTTCTTCTTTGGTGCGATAGGCGCGAGGATCGGAGTGTGAGTGACCAAACCAGCGATAGGTTTTTGCCTCAATAAGGGTGGGGCCTTCCCCGCGTCGCGCCCGATCAGCTGCTTTCAATACACTGGCTCGCACTGCGAGTGGATCCATGCCGTCGACAACGACACCAGGGATGCCATAGGCAGCAGCCCTGTCGGCAACATCCGGCAATTTGCTCGATTTTTTCCATGGAACGGACATTGCGTACAGGTTGTTTTCGACGATAAAAACGACCGGCAAGTCCCAGAGACTGGCCATGTTCAGCGCTTCATGGAAGTTGCCTGTATTGCTGGCGCCATCTCCGAAGAAGCAAAGAACTACACGATCTTCTCCTCTTATTTTTTGTGCCAGGGCAGCCCCAACTGCTACCGGGATATTGCCGCCTACGATGCCGGTCGCGCCCAGGTTGCCATGTTCGACATCGGCAATATGCATCGATCCGCCTTTGCCCCGACAGTATCCGCCCGATTTTCCAAGCACTTCGGCCATCATCCTGTTGTAGTGGTCCTGCCTGGCTTCAGGTGTTTTGGCGGCTGAGTCACCATGCGCGTGCGCATGACCGTGCCCGCGATGGGTGCTTGTTATCAGATCATCATCACGTAAAGCGGACACAGCACCAACTGCCACAGCCTCCTGGCCTGCATACAGGTGTGATGCTCCTTTCAGCACCGCACGGCTCAGGAGGTTGGAGATATTGTTTTCAAGTGCTCGGATTTCCATCATCTGTCGCAAGATATTGACCACCTGCTCTTTGGTAAGTCCTTGTTCTTCTACTATGCCGGCGATATCGCTCAATGCTTTTTTTTCTGATTTTTTTACCATTGAAAAAAAACCTCCAGAGAGTTTGAAATTGGATATCTGTATTCCCGAAAACAGGTTATCTTCCATCTCAGTCAAATGATCATATGAACATAGGCGTACAAGTGATCACAATAGTAGCACTGTTGCTTTGATTTCGTCAAGGAAAACTTATTCAACACCAGGCGGTGATACGTGGATTGACATTGTAAAAAGGGCATGCTATAGTGTAACTGGTACGTACCACCGGACAACCGTACCAATATTTTTATGAGGATAATAAACGATGAAATCAGCCAGGCATCAGTTCGATATCGAAGAAGTAGTTGATCTGCATAAGAATTCCAGCAGTCTTTACCACAGTGTCGGGCATATCATTCGGACGAAAATTCAAAGCGGTGAGTATAAAGTCGGTGAAAAAATACCCTCCGAACGTGTCCTCTCCGAATCTCTCAATGTAAGCAGAGCAACTGTTCGACAGGGAATCGATAATCTGGTCAAAGAAGGTATTCTCCGAAAGGAACAAGGACGGGGTACCTTTGTTGCGCCTGCTAAAGTGAAACAGGGCGTTTTACGTTTGCTTGAGTTCTCTGATGTTATTCGTGATAACGGTTTAAAACCCGGTTTCGAATATCTTGGCCGGAAAGTTATTGATCCAACCCCTGATATTGCGGCAAGGCTGAATTTATCACCGGGTGGAAAACTGATCTGGATTCAACGCTTGATGCAGGTAAACAAATCCCCTATGTTGATCGAAACTTCCTACATATCAAGTAAAGCCTGCCCCAATTTGCTTCAGATCGATGACAGCACAAGAGGGCTGCGCGAGCTGCTCCTGAGCGTCTGTAATATTCAGATTGTTCGTGCCCATGAGTCCTTTGAGCCAGTCATTTTGGAAAACGAAGAGGCCATACAGCTCGGTGTAGAGGGTGGAACGCCAGCTCTATGGGTGGAGCATCTTGCATTTGATCTCCAGGATGCGCCTGTCGCTTACATTACAGCCTTGATCCGTGGTGACCGCTGCCGATTCTATACAGACATTTCTTTTGGAAGCTGACTGCTGAGGCTGGTTTATATTCCGTGCCGGCAGAGGATAAGCGAGAGGTAATTGATGACGAATACAAACCATATCGTAACGTCCGCATTCAAACAAGGCCTCGTTGTTCCTGCATTCAATATCCCGTATTTGCCCATGATGGAGCCTGTTATTCAGGCTGTGGTTGAAAATGATGCCTTTGCGCTGATCGAAACTGCCCGACTTGAGTGGATCAAGTTTGAAGCCGGTGGGCTGAAAGATGTAATGCGGGAATTTGAACGCTGGCAGCATCCCGACTTTGTAAGGCTGCATCTGGATCATGTCCCCGTACTTGATGAGGATAATCAATCAGTTGACTTTATGAAAATCATCCAGGAATCCCTGGATCTGGGATACGGTTCCGTAATGATCGATGGCTCTCGGTTAAGGCTGGAAGAGAATATCATCGCAACCCGGCATGTAGTCGAGTTGGCCCATAGAGCCGGAGTGCCTTGTGAAGCTGAATTGGGCGCGGTTCTCGGACATGAGGCGGGCCCTCTTCCTCCTTATGAAGAATTGTTTGAATCAGGCTGCGGTTTCACGAATGAAAAGGATGCCGCTCTTTTTGCCAAAGAAACAGGCTGCGATTGGTTGTCTGTTGCTGTGGGCAATATTCACGGTGCAATTTCGGGGGTAGCAAAAGAAAAAAAGAAGGTCGAAGCCCGTCTGAACCTTGAGCATCTGGAAAAAATCCGAAAAGCTATCGACATTCCATTGGTGTTGCATGGTGGTTCCAGCGTCAGCAGAGACCATCTGTTGAGGGCGGTAAGAGGTGGGATAGCCAAGGTCAATATTGGGACTGAAATAAGACAGGCATTTGAGTCTGAAATGAATAGAACGGACGGCATGGCCGCCGCAATGAAGGCTGTATATGAACGCACAGCATGGCTCATTCAGGATTATTTTGACATCGGGGGAACCCGCGGTACGTTATTTGCCGGAATAGAAGAGGGTGGAGCAGCATAATGAATTTTCTGGGCATAGATGTCGGCACTTCGGGCTGCAAGACTACTGCTTTTTCACATGAAGGGGAAGCCCTTTCTTTTGCCTATGAAGAGTATGATATTCAACGGACAAAACCTGGTTGGGCGGAGCTTGATGCGTCGGCTGTGTGGAGATCCGTAAAGAGAACGATTGCCGGTACAATCAACCGGCATCCGGATCCGGCATCAATCCGGGCACTATCGGTATCATCGATGGCAGAGGCTGTTGTTCCTGTAAGCCGGGATCGAGAGATACTGGCACCTTCAATCCTGAATTTTGATTCAAGGGGGGAAGAATATCTCCCGGAAATACACAATCTGATTGATGACAAGGATCTGTTCACAATCAATGGCAATCCTTCCGGAAACATCTATACACTCACAAAACTACTCTGGCTTCGTGACAAATCTCCTGATATCTACGAGCGAGCTGATTACTTCCTGCACTGGAGCGGTTTTGTATTGTTTATGCTCGGAGGAGAAGCGAAAACAGATTTCTCACTGGCAAATCGCACATTGCTCTTTGACCTTTCTGAAGAGGATTGGTCCGAATCGCTGATCAATACATTCAAGATCGAACGCAGCAAGCTGCCTGCAATTACACCTTCGGCAAAACCAGTTGGAACGATTTCTCCTCATATTGCCTCTGAACTTGGCCTTTCAAAAGATATGGTGCTTGTTTCCGGAGCACATGACCAGTGCGCGAATGCGGTTGGCTGCGGGGTAGTAGAGGACGGGCAGGCTGCATACGGTATGGGAACCTATCACTGTATTACGCCGGTATACAGCGAGCTCCAGCCTGCCGGAATCATGCTGGAGCGTGGTTTGAACATTGAACATCATGCTGTTCCCGGAAAGTATGTCAGTTTTATTTATAACCCGGGAGGGGCTCTCGTTAAATGGTATCGGGACACTTTTGCTCATGAAGAACACCAACAGGCATTAAAGGCCGGGTCGGGTATCTATGAAACACTTATAGGTGAAATCACGGATGATGCCAAACCTGTTCTTGTACTACCTCATTTTGCACCTACCGGCCCGCCGGATTTTGTTGCTGACAGCAGCGGTGTGATAGTCGGGCTGAGGTTGCAAACCACCCGGGCTGATGTGCTCCAGGGAATACTGGAAGGGACCGCATTCTATTTGAAAGAGTGTATGGATTCGCTGCCTCCAGCCAGTTTTCACGTCGAAAATTATCGTGTTGCCGGTGGAGGAAGCCGGTCTGACAGGTGGGTTCAGGTTTGTGCAGATATCTTCGAGCGTCCATTTATTCGGCTGAAGGTAACGGAAGCCGGGACGCTTGGTGCTGCAATGATGGCGGGAGTTGGTATTGGTTTCTTCAGCTCTATTCAGGAAAGTGCCGGGGCAATGGTTCAGACTGAAAGGACCTTTGAGCCTGATAAACAAAGGACTGGTCAGTATAAACGCCGCTATGAAGCCTATAAAAAGTTGTGGCCAATGATGAGCCAGTATCTCAGGTCTTTATCGAATTAATAATATAAAAAAATTTTCTATGGGAGAGTCCATAATGAGTTCAGGTGTAACCCCCAGGGTTGGTTTCATTGTATATGGTGTTCATAAGGATGGGTTGAAAGACCCTATGGGTACACCTTTTATTGACGATGTGCTCATCGCAAATGCCAAACAGGAATTGGCCGATGCTGGCCTCGATTTGATAGAGCACGACACGATTCTTGCGACAAAGCAGGAAGCGCGGGAAGCCTTTGCCAGATACAAGAAGATGGACGAGGTTGATGCAGTAGTGCTCTTCTCCGGCACCTGGGTTTGGGCTTCTCATATGGTTGGTGCCATTCGTGATTTTTCCTTCAGTGGTAAAGGGATAGTGATATGGACTCATCCCGGCTCCCAGGGTTGGCGTCCGGTAGGCGGTCTAGTACTTCATGGTGGTATCAAGGAAATTGGAATACAACACCGGATGGTATATGGGGCATATGATAACCCGGCGGTGATTGACAGAATACTTGCATACTGCAGAGCCAGTCATATGAAAAACAAGCTTAATCAGAGCACGCTGGGCGCTTTTGGCGGACGAGGTATGGGGCAGACGGTCGGCGTTGCAGACCCCTCGCAATGGATGCGCATGTTTGGAATTGACATCGATACCCGGGATACCAGCGAACTGATTGACTGTGCAAGAAGCCTGTCCACTGAGGAAGTACAACAGGCAAAAGAAAAAATTCAACCGCTCTTTTCCACTCCAATTCCGGATGATGAAGTATCGGATCGATCGATTCGACTTTATCTGGCCATCCGGAAAACTGTAGAAAAGGAAGGCTGGGAAATGTACACCATTCAGTCCTTCCCCGGCCTGGCTGATACGTACAGTGCCACCTGTTTTGCCCAGAGTATGATGCTCGAGAACCGTGTGGGGACTTCCACGCTAAGCGATTTCAACACCGCGTTGACGGTAAAACTTCTCACGGACCTGAGTGTGGAGCCCGTGTATTACGGCGATCTCCAACACTTCGATAAGGCGACAAACGAAATCAAAATCATCGGTGATGGTGCCTGTCCTCCCTCCCTGGCTGGAGAGATTGGACCGGCGAAATTTGCGGAACATGGAATTCCTACTGAGGGAGATGCTGGAGGACTTTCCATTGACCTGGTATGCAAATCGGGGCAAGGGGTATTAGCAAGGCTGGGACGAAATAATGGGGAGTTCCAGATGATATTGGCTCGCTGTACCGTTGTTGAGCCGGCAGAGGATGAGATCAGCGATCGGCGGATGGAGTGCGGGATTCCCTTCTGGCCGCATGCATTTGTGATCGTAGATGCCGATATGGATGAGCTCATCGAAGCTTGGAACAACGAATATGCAGTGTTGGGATATGGCGAGCAGCTTTATGACGATCTGGTTGCCTTTTGCGAACTAACTGGTATTCAGGTTGTTGCGCTGTAAGAGAGTCGATTATCGCAAGCACAGACGGATTTTTAGGAATGTGTGGAAATATCCAGTGTGCCATTGCCTGAGAATATCCTGGATCTTCATGCTAACAGGCTGGTATATGGAGCGAATTGAGGAAAATATATGTTCCTGGTTACGGATCCCGACCGAAATTGGGGCTGCCGAATAAATGATCGAATATTATGGAAAGGTTATCATGCTGTAGTTCTGCAAAACGAGCTGCTGCAGATAGTCGTTCTGGTTGACAAGGGAACTGAGATCATTCAATTCCTCTACAAACCACTTGATATGGATTTGATGTGGCGATCCTTCAACGGTTTGCGTTCAGCGGAAAACTTCAATACAGCTGATGGTACGAATGCAAGCTCTTTCTTTGACCGGTGGAGTGGGGGGTGGTTCGAGGTCCTGCCCAATGGAGGACCGGGTACTAAAGCGGCTGGCGCACCATTGGGTACGTATGCCGAGACGACAGATGTGCCGTGGCAATACCGTATTCTGCTGGACAGCCCCGATGAGGTAAGCGTCGGCTTCTGGGTCAAAACCTATCGAACACCCTTCCTCCTTCAAAAGACATTAACGCTGAAATCCGGCAGCCCGGCACTCTTCATCGAAGAGAAACTTATCAATGCAGGCCGGGAGGCTGTCCATTTCATGTGGGGCCATCATCCTGTCATTGGCGAACCGTTCCTGGATGAACATTGCCGCATATCAGCGCCGGAATCCTTCGTACAGGTGTTCCAGGCAGAGGATGGGCCGGACCACCGAATGGGGCTTCATCAGGAATCCTCCTGGCCGTTGATTAAAGACCGGAATGGCGGCCTTTTGGATCTGCGTATCGTTCCTCCAAAAACCATACAGACTATGGATAACTGCTACCTGAAAGATTTTTCCAATGGCTGGATATCTGTCCATCACACAATAAAAGAGATCGGATTCGGAATTGCCTGGGATGCGGAAGTATTTCCATACATATGGCTCTGGCAGGCTTTTGGAGGAGGAAAAGGCTATCCCTGGTACGGCCGTCCCTACTGCCTGGGTATAGAACCCTGGACCAGCTATCCCTGTGCGGGTCTGGGTGCCGCAATGAAAAACCAGACCGCCTGTCAACTGGAGCCGGGGGCAAGTATGGATACCTGGCTTACTGCTGTTGCCATACGCGGCGGAGAAGATGTGAGTAGGATTTCCCGAAATGGAGATATTGAGTGGTAGTACGCACACCGGAGTCGACACGGAGTGTATTGATTAGGAGATAGAGAAAGAATATATGAAAGGACAATGCATGTAAGAATAAGCCGTTCTTCCGACTTTTTAGGTTTGTCTTGCTGATGATATGGAGGAAAAAGATGATAAAGAAGCTTTTGATACTGTTTATGTTGATGGCAACTTTACTGGCCGCATGCGGCGGTGGTGGGGAAGCCGCTCAACCCCCCGAAGCCGAGGAGTCTTCACAACAGTCGGAAGAGGCTGAAGAGCCGGCTCAGGCTGGTGATGAAGAATCTGCGGCCGAGAAAGTAACCGTGAGGGTCTGGACCCATCAGAATGAATCCTTCAATGCTGGCTATCAGGCATTGATGGACGAATACTCGTCTCTGCATCCGGAGGTTGAATTCCTGTTTGAGACGTTTGATTACGATACGTATATCCAGACCCTTCAGACTGCGCTTCCTGCCGGAACGGAAGCCGACATCCTCGTAATGTTTGGTTCATGGGTATGTTCCTATGTTGAGGGCGGCAGCCTGGCTGAGGTACCTGCCAGCGTAATTTCCCTGGAAGATGCCAGATCCCAAATCCTGGGCGCGCCAATCGGTGGTTATGTATGCAATGACAAGTTGTATGGTATTCCCCAGGAGTTCAATATTGAATATGGCGCGGTACTTTTCAACACGGCTATCGCAGAAGAAGTTGGCGCGACCAATTATGCAGATGGCTGGGATACCTGGGATGAAGTCATTGAGGATGGCCAGAAAATGGTGGTTTCTCAGGATGGCGTGATGATGCGGGCCGGCCTGAACTATACCGCTTCAGATGGTCTTGCTACAATGTTCCACTCGGTATATCTCCAGTATGGTGGTCAATACCTGGAAGATGGAACCTATACTGTCAACACCCCTGTAGGCGTGCAGACGCTTGAACTCATGGAACGTCTGAAGACGGAAGGCCTGGTAGACCCGCTGCTTTACAGTGACGAAGAAAACTGGGTCGGTGATTCATACTTTGCTGAGACAAGTGCCATGGGTCTGGTTGGCCCGTGGGCGATTCCTGAATACAGCGGCGACTACGAAGACGTTGCAGCTGCGACTATCTATGCGCTTTTACCGAGTGTGGGTGAAACCCCGGATTTCGCTGCAGCTTCTGGCTGGGGCATGTCCGTCTCGGCAAACAGCGAAGTGCAGGATGTTGCCTGGGACTTTATAAAGTTTGCAACACTCGATGCAGACAATGCAGCCGAATTTAACCTGGCTTCCGGCACTTTACCGGCATTGGCGGAAAATTTAAGCGGAAGCAATGCCGATGCATTGGTTGCGGAATTCCCATACTTTGAGCCTTTCCTGGATATTCTGGAATATGGTCAATTTGAGGGTGCATTCCCCGACCGTGATTTTGTCTGGTACGAGGTGACATACCCGGAGGTTTTGAACTTCCTTCAGGGTAACGCCACCATTGAAGAGACACTGCAAAATATTGAAAGTGCCGTCAGATCCTCGTTCGAATAGCAACTCATGAAAGACACCCAATCCCTCTCTCAGCGAGAGAGGGATTGGTGTGATGGATGGAGATATCATATGACAATAAAAACCTCTCCAAGATTCCTGCAGCGATTTGTTCTGGGCCGTGATGCAGCAAAAAAGCGGTTCATTGCAGGCACGATCTCTCCTCTCGTACTCTATATGGCCTTCTGGACAGTGTTTCCCCTTCTCTGGGGATTTGCCCTCGCTTTCTTTGAATTTAGTCCGCGCCGGGCTGGCGGCTTTCTGGGATTTGGCGGTGACAATCCATTTATTGGGTTTGGACATTTTATACATATGCTGAATTTCTCAGCCGACTCGCCGCTTGAAATAAAACAATTCCATATTGCTGTACGGAATACACTCTTGTTTGCTGGTCTGGTCGTGCCGCTGAATCTGATTATTACACTGCCCCTGGCTTTCATGATCGAGTCTGTCCATGAGCGGGTTAAGGGTATATACAGGACACTGTTCTTCCTGCCTGTTCTGGCTCCTTCGGTGGGAGTGGCGATCATGTGGGGGTTTATTTTTCATCCCCAGAGAGGTTTGTTGAACGCGATTATTGGCAAATTTGCCGGAAGACTGGTTGGCATTCATTGGACGGGGGACCCCAAGCTGGCTGTTTTAGGCATCCCGGTGGCTTTGTTTGCAATCATAATCGCATATCTCTGGCAGGATTTTGGCTATAACATGGTCATCTTTATCGCAGCGCTGCAAGGAATTCCAGAAAGTATTAAGGATGCAGCCAGAATAGATGGTGTTAACTGGTGGCAGATGCTTACACGAATCATCATTCCCCTTATCTCGCCGACTATTCTGCTAACAGCCATTCTGACATTGATCTCAGCATTCCAGGTTTTTGACATTATCCAGGTCATGACCGACGGCGGTCCCAAGGATCAAACACAGGTGCTGCTGCTGAATATTTATAACTATGCTTTTCGCTATCAGAAGATGGGTTGGGCTGCAGCGGTATCGATAGTTATGTTACTGATGGTATTAAGCATTTCACTTGTACAGTCTCGTTTACTTCGTACAGAATGGGAGTATTAGTCATGTCTTCATTATCTCATTCCCGCCCCAGGCGAAAGGTCCGCTTCAATTTTGCTTATCCTGTTCTAACAATTGGCAGTCTGATTGCCTTGCTGCCTTTTGTCTGGATGATTTTGAGTTCATTTAAAAACCTGAAAGAAATTCGACAGGTACCACCTACATTTGCTCCGGAAGAATTTACACTCGAAAACTACGACAGGGTGATGAACGATAAGGATTTGCCGCTTGGGTTGTTTTACCGCAACTCAGCAATCATAGCGGGGGTCAACGTTGTTCAGGTGCTTTTCACGAGTTCATTATTTGGTTATATCTTTGCGAAGTACGAGTTCAAAGGAAAGAAAATGCTGTTCTGGTTCATTGTGTCGTTGATGATGATTCCAGCCCAGATGACGATGATCCCCGGCTACCTGATTCTGGCAAAACTTGGATTAATCAACAACCTCCTGGCCTTGATCGTACCTGCAGCCATGGATCCCTTTGGTATCTTCCTTTTCTGTCAGTTTGCTGTATCTATTCCCAATGAGCTGCTTGATGCAGCTCGCGTGGATGGTGCAGGCGAATTCCAGATTTTTCGCAAGATTGCTATCCCGCAGCTTGGTCCGGCACTGGCAACTTTTGGTATGTTGACCTTTATGGCCAACTGGAATGCCTATCTATGGCCCCTGATAGTTTTAACAGAAGAAAAAGTACGTACTCTTCCTATTATTCTGACATGGTACTCAAATCAGATGGCTGAAAAGACAAATCTAACGATGGCAGCTTCTGTACTTGTTATTTTGCCGGTTCTGATTGTCTTCTTATTTGTGCAACGATGGATCGTTGAAGGAATAACATTAAGTGGTCTAAAGGGGTAGTGGGGCTTAATGACGAACCATATGACGCCATCACCGAGGATATCAACCTCCTGTTTGTAGATGACCGAACCAACCAGTATTAGAGGATAAGTATAACTGGTGAACCAGATTAGAGCAGGCATTGATGCCTTTTTCAACCTGAAAAACGCTTCACATACTCGAGGTGAGGCTGCTGTCCATTTCCGGCATAACTTTTTGGTGAATGCCGGAGAAAGTATTGCCTGGTTATTTGGTGATGGGTTCCATTCTGTAACAACGATTATCCCGGCTTACGCAGCTACGTTGACCGATTCTCCCGTCGTTATCGGGTTAATCCCCGCACTTACTTATGCAGGATGGTTTCTACCTCAGGTAGTTATGGCTCCTTATGTGGAGCGGTTGCAAAAAAGAATGCCTCTGGTACGTCGATTGGGGGTAATGGAAAGATTACCTTTCCTGGGAATGGCGCTGGCAGTCCTGTGGCTGTCACGGCTTCCCGAGAACATAGCAATATTAGTCTTCCTGATCTTGATAGCATGGCGCGGCTTCAGTAACGGTCTGATGGCGCTTCCATGGCAAGAGTTAATCGCCACTGTTATCCCGACGTCTCGACGCGGTCGTTTCTTCGGGTACACATATTTTGCAGGGCAGTTACTGGGTATTGTCGGCGCAGCACTGGCCACCTGGATACTTAAGTCATGGGGCTATCCGCTGAATTATGTGCTCATTTTTGGGATCGGATTTCTGGCAGCGGTTATTTCCTGGATTCTTCTATCTCTGACAATAGAACCTACAAGTGATTCCTCTGTTTCACAAAAGAGCTCTGTTCCTTACAGCCAGCTCTTTGCTCAAATGCAATGTCTTCTGGCCGAGGACCACAATTTCAGAGCGTTCCTGATCAGTCGTGGTTTGTCCTATGCCGGTAACATGGCTTTTGGTTTTGTGACTGTCTTTGGGCTGGAACGATTCCATCTGCCTGATGCCCGGGTTGGAATCTTTACTTCGATATATTTTGCGAGCAGTTCTCTCGGCAATATTCTCTGGGGAGTCCTGGGAGATAGATTCGGGCATAAACCGGTTCTACTATTTGCAGGACTATTCTGGATAGCAGGCCTGGTAATGATGTTTTATGCCTCCAATGCAATCTGGTTTTCTGCAATTTTCGTGTTTATGGGGTTGAGTTTTACCGGAAACAATGTGGCTGATCTGAGTGTCGCCATGGAATTCGGGTCTGAGTTGAACCGTCCAACTTATATTGGCCTGGCACGTACACTACCTGGTTTTGCTGTGTTGATTGCCCCGATAGCGGGTGGTTTGCTGGTGAAGTCTATTGGCTATTCTGCGCTGATCAGTCTTTCGATATTGTTCACGGTTGGTGGGCTGGTGGCGTTGGGTTTCTTTGTTCGAGATCCTCGCCTTTCTGCTCAGCAGCCAGCAGGTTGAGAGGTAGAACCATGCTGCTTGAAGGGAACCTGAAAGGTATTCAGCATCTGGGTATTGCTGTCGTTGACATCGCCGCAACAAAAACATGGTATGTCGATACACTGGGTTTTGAACTCATCCATGAACCTCAATTGCGAACAGGTGAAGGGCTGATATTCATTGCCTTCCTGAAACGCGGTGACCTGGTTCTGGAGCTATTCCAACCCGCTCGTGATTCTCTGGAAGAGGTGCGGAACAGGACTCACGGGCACATTGACCATTTTGCACTGGATGTGCTGTGTATAACTACAGCCCTTGTGGATTTGTTATCGCAGGGGGCTGAACTTGACCCTGCAACACCTATTGGACCTGTGGATATACCCCAGTTCTGGCCGAAAGGTGTCTGTTACTTCTTTCTGACTTCTGTGAATGGTGAAAAAGTTGAATTGAATCAACGTATGGATCTGGATGCACGAAGGCGTAGCGAAAATATAAATGGATGGTCTCACCTGGGCATCCCCGTAACCAACCTGACTCGGACTGAGGAATTCTATGAGCGATTTGGATTTCGCAGAGTTATGCAGGCGGCTGTACCTGCAGGCCGGGAAGAGATCAAGGTATCCATGCTGGAGTATAACGGTTTTATCCTTGAGTTCTATCAGCTTCTTCCCCCCGATCTTTTTGAAATTCACAGCCGCAATGATGGATTGATCGACCACTTTGCCCTGGGCGTTGCAGATATTGAACAGGCATTTGCTGAGTTGACAGCCGCCGGTTTGCAGACACTGGAAGCTGCCCCGCTAGAGCTGCCGTTCTGGGAAAATGGCGCTAAATACTTCTGTATACGCGGGCCTGATGGCGAAAAAATTGAATTCAACCAGATTCTGTAAAGAGGGCTTAACTATGTCAGGTGATCTGTCCTTGAAGGATTACAAACCGGTATCAAAACTCGAAACCAGTATTTCCGAAATACACGAACCGCGTTTTCCTGTGATCGATGCTCATAATCATCTGGGAGAAACTTATGGCGGCGGTTGGATCAATCGACCGGTTCGCGAATTACTGGATGTAATGGATGAGGCTGGAGTGGAGCTGCTTGTCGACCTGGATGGTGGTTGGGGAGAAGAGGTTTTACATAACCATCTCGATCATTTTAAGGCTCAATCTCCAAAGCGGTTTGTACATTTTGGCGGTATAGATTGGGAGCAATGGGAAAGCCTGGGGAACGGATTCGCTGCTTGGGCTGCGAAAAGACTCCAGGCGCAGAAAGCGCGAGGTGCGCAGGGTTTGAAGGTATGGAAAGATTTGGGCTTGCGGGTCAAGGATGACCAGGGGGCATTGGTAAAAGTAGATGATCCGCGCCTTGCCCCGATCTGGGATATAGCCGGTGAACTTGATCTGCCTGTTGTGATCCATGTTGCTGATCCGGTCGCATTCTTCGACCCGTTGGATCCGACCAATGAGCGCTGGGAGGAGATCCATGCCAACCCGGATTGGCATTTCCCCTCGCCGCCATTTCCCGGCTTCATGGAGATCATGAATCAACTTGAGGCGCTGATCAAGCGTCATCCCCGGACAATCTTTATCGGGGCTCATGTTGGTTGTTATGTTGAAAATCTTTCCTGGGTGGGGGCATTGCTTGATCAGGCGCCGAATTTCTATTTGGACATTTCTGCCCGAATAGCCGAATTGGGACGGCAGCCGTACACAGCCAGGCGATTTTTTATTGATTATGCTGATCGAATTCTTTTTGGTATGGATATGGCGGCTGAGGCAGCCCTGTACCGCCTCCATTATCGTTTTCTGGAAACGGATGACGAATACTTTGACTATTCATTTGAGGAAGCACCCCCTTCTGGTCGCTGGAAAATTTACGGGCTTTATCTCCCCGAGCAGGTGTTGGAGAAAGTATATGGAGCCAACGCAAGAAAAGTCCTCAGAATCTAAGTTCCGCTGCCTTAGTTGGAGCTTGATTAAAGAAGAGAAATTCAGGAAGTATGCGATAACACATCAGCACGACCGAAGCTGATACAAGGAGTGGAAACCTATGACGAAAATTACTTTTATCGGAGCAGGAAGCCTCGATTTCACATCCGAGTTGGTACGAGATATCCTGACCTTCCCCCGCTTGCAGGATGCCACACTCTCTCTGATGGATATTGATGCAGAGCGATTGGATTTCGCTCAGAGGTCAGTGAACAAACTGGTTGAATTCAGCGGGCATCCGGCAAGAGTGGAGGCGACTCTGGATAGAAAGGAAGCCCTCCAGGGAGCAGATGTTGTCCTTACTACGATTCTGTCCGGAAGCACTGAGGTTTGGCGTCATGACATTGAGATACCCAAAAAATATGGTGTGGACATCAATATCGGGGATACACGCGGGCCTAGCGGTATTTTTCGCTTCCTGCGTACCATAAATCCCTTGATGGAAATCGTTCGAGATATAGAGCAGATATGCCCGGGCGCTGTGCTTCTGAATTACACCAATCCAATGGCAATGCTTGTTTCTGCCATCCAGAAACAGACTTTTATTACTGTTACAGGGTTGTGCCACTCAGTACAGGGCACAGCCATGATGCTCGCCGACTGGATTGGTGCACCATATGATGAAATAGATTATCTGTGTGCCGGAATCAATCACCAGGCTTGGTATCTCGATTATGAATGGAAGGGCGAAGATGCCTATCCACTTATTCATAATGCGATAACAGAGCGGGAAGAGATTTACAACGCCGAACCTGTTCGAAACGAAATGTATCTGGCATTGGGTAAATATGTCACCGAGTCAAGCGGACATAACTCCGAGTATAACTGGTGGTTTCGAAAACGACCCGAACTGATCGAAAAATACTGTCATGGCACTAACTGGAATCCCGGGGAGTATGCTTATATTCTGAAGGAATATCAGAGAACCGAAAAGAACTGGAAAAAGATTGTCAAGGAACGACTGGAAGAGCCGCTCACCCCCGAAGATCTTGAACGAGGTCAAGAGTACGCAGCATACATTATCAACGCACTGCAGGGTGGTGAGCCGTTCAAGTTCAACGGCAATGTGCAGAACTCCAACCTTATCAGCAACCTGCCTGAAAACGCCTGTGTTGAAGTGCCGGTCTGGGTGGATCGCTCCGGCTTTCAGCCGGTACAGGTTGGCCCTCTTCCATCTGAAACAGCACTTCTGACCCAACTCTCAAGTGGTATTGAAGAACTGGCGATCCAGGCATCACTTTCTGGTGATCCTGTCCTGGTTTATCGAGCCATTGCACACGACCCGCTTACGGCAGCTGTCCTATCGCTGCGTGAAATAAAAGATATGACCAATGAGCTCTTTGCACAGCACAGAGACTATCTGCCTCAGTTTAGTGTCCATGAGGTTTAGAAGAATGAAATCCAGCTATTGTATCTGCGTTTATATGCTGCTGATGATCTTCCTTTTTTTCGGCATCTCTGCATGTGGGTCTGGAGAGCAGCAACTTGCTTCCACGACACACGAGCCTGTGCCAGTGACTGAAAGCCCTGAACCTGGTATCGATTGGTGGCATCCGGTTGTCGGCCTTACATGGCAGTGGCAGCTGACCGGCAAACTCGATCTTGATCTGCAGACCGATGTAATTGATATCGATCTCGATGCCGGCCAATCGGTTGTCGATCACTATCATTCACAAGGGACAAAAGTAATTTGCTACATCAATGTTGGTTCGTATGAAAATTGGCGTGCTGATGCAGGCCAGTTCCCGGAAGAGGTGCTTGGCAATGATTATGAAGGCTGGGCCGGAGAAAAATGGCTCGATGTTCGCCGGATTGACCTCCTGGCCCCGATCATGCTGGCTCGCCTGGATGAGTGTGCCGAAAAGGGTTTCGATGGCGTGGAACCAGACAATATGGAAGTCTACACCAATGAAACTGGTTTCCCACTAACTTACGAAGACCAGCTCCGGTATGCGCTCTGGTTGGCTGAAGAAGCTCACAAACGAGGACTTGCCATTGGCCAGAAGAATGCCTCTGATCAAACTCATGATCTGGTTGGCATCTATGATTTTGCCATCACTGAGGATTATTTCTTCTATGGGGAAGCTGAATTGATGCTTCCCTACATCGAAGCCGGAAAACCGGTCTTTGCCGCAGAATATACCGATCTTGGTGGGGATTTTGAAACATTCTGCCGACAGTCGCAGGCGTTTGGTTTCAGCACGATTCTTAAATATCGGGAATTAAATGCCTGGATGGAAGCCTGTCCATAGGCAGGAATATTCTGGTCCCCAAACTAATAAATTGACGAATGAAGAATCCGGAAAAACCAATGAAGAACAAACGATGGATAATCCCGATAACCTTCATTTCTCTCAGTGCATGTCTGTGGTTATCCCTGTATGTGATAGAGCCTAAAGCGCTGGTTTTGCGATTTCTTGAGTCGGGTAATTCTGTTTTTCTGGATATGTCTCCCACCGAATTCATAATGAGCGGGTTAGCAGCTTTCAAGATTGTTGCCTGGATAAGTCTCACTGTGAGTATCATTACTGCATTGGTTGCGTGGCTTCGTCCGGCTTCAGTGACGGCGGCGGCAGTATTTGCTTTTGGGTCGATTGTCTATGCCATCAGTTCAATATTCGTAATTTCCGGGCAATCTACAGCTCCCCACTACGTATACCTGGCTGACGCATTTCTTGATGGGGATTTTGTGCTTGCCGAAAAGCCCCCTTATTCTGAAGAGAACGATTGGACATATTTTGAGGGGGAGTGGTCTGTCTCCTTTCCTCCATCCCCTGCTTTGCTGATGATGCCTTTTGTGGCGATCTGGGGTCAGGATTTCAACGATGTTATATTTACTCTTTTGCTTGGCGCGTTAAACCTATTATTGATATACGAGCTCTTTGGAAAGATCTGCATTCACGAAAAGGTGCTCCCTGTATCTGCTCGCCTGTTCCTGACAGGAGCTTTCGGCTTCGGTACTGTTCACTGGTGGCTTTCTACAAATGGAATGGTTTGGTTTACAGCACATATCGCAGCTGCAACATTCCTTTTACTCACTCTGATCGAAACCTTCGAAAAGAGGCGTCCCTGGCTGGTTGCACTCTGGCTAGGGTTGGCTGCACTTGCCCGCCCACCTGTTCTTTTTGCGCTGCCCGCAGTGATCTGGCTGCTTCGCCCGCATCGCAGCTGGAGGGAAATCGGTGTGGGGTCCTTGCCATTGCTCGCGATTGGCGGGTTGATGGCCATCTACAATCAAACACGCTATGGCAACCCTTTTGAGCTGGGATACACCTATATGAAGCTGGAAGCCTTGCTTGCCAGGCGCGTTGAAGAGTTTGGTTCCTTCAACACTGTCTTTTTCAAGGAAAATTTCCATCATGCATTTCTAAACACCGGAGAATGGCGGAAATCATTCCCTTATCTTGTGCTGGATGGATGGGGGTTGAGCCTGTTTATTTCCACGCCGGTTCTGGTTTGCGCTTTCTTTGCCCCTTTGCGCGAGAAGTCAACACAAGCCCTGTTGTTGGGTGTATTCTTGGTAGCTATTCCCAATTTGCTCTATTACAACGCTGGCTACCTCCAGGCGGGTTATCGCTACGCACTCGATTTTTTACCCTTCATGTTCTCACTGGCTGCACTTGCATGGCGGGGCCGTAACTCGTTTCTCGGAAGAGTCCTTTCCGTCCTCTCTGTTCTTTCCATTCTGACAGGATTTCTGATGTTGATCAATTCTTACAGTCTATATCTGGGGATCATTTTTTAAAGCGGAAAGTCAGGCAGATAGAGGGATCGATGTAACCGCTGCCCTCGGACTGGAGCATGGCCAATCAGTGGCTCTCCACCACTTTCCACTGGTTGCGTGTTGGTGAACAAAAATTTCCTCCTGGAACTCTGTAACTAACACATTCGAATGTTACGAGGATAAAATTATGGGATTTACAGGAACACGTACCTATGTAGGATTTGGTTTTGGAGCAATCCAGGCTGGATTGTTTCTTTATGAAGCATTCCGCTCCGAAAATTTCGATCGTCTTGTTGTAGCTGAAGTGGTTCCGGAGACTGTAAGGAATCTCCGTCAGGCTGGAGGTTACTATACAATCAACATAGCCCATTCTGATCGGATCGAATCGGTGAGCATCGGACCCGTTGAGATATTTGATCCGGCGGTACCCTCTGACCGGGAACTCCTTATCGAAGCCCTGGCTGAAGCAAATGAGATTGGCACAGCGGTTCCCAGTGTGAATTATTATTGTTCGAATAGTCCCGGAAGTATACAGACATTGCTGGCTGCAGGGTTGCGACGGAAGGTGGCACTGAATGCAGCGCCGGCTCTGGTCTATGCTGCGGAAAATCACAATCATGCTGCTGAAATCCTGGATACTGCTGTTATGGAAAAGATTCCACACGAAGATCGGGGGGCGGTTCGTAATCACTCTCAATTTCTCAATACCGTGATCGGAAAAATGAGTGGTGTGATCTCAAATTCGGCTTTAATAAGTGAACGTGGACTAACAAGAATCACGCCTTCATGCCAACGGGCTTTTCTCGTTGAGGCGTTCAACCGTATCCTGATTTCCAGGATCCTGGAAAGACATGATCAAGGAATATTATTCGACCGGGGGATCGAGGTATTCGAAGAAAAACAGGATTTGCTTCCCTTTGAAGAAGCCAAATTGTATGGCCACAATGCGACTCATGCCCTGGGTGCTTATCTTGGCGCATTGATAGGAGTGAAACGTTTTTCCGATCTTGTGGCAGTTCCCGGTGTGATGGTTTTTCTGCGAGATGCCTTTATTGAGGAATCAGGCAAAGCTATGATTCGGAAGAATGGTGATGTAGATGCCCTATTTACAGATGAAGGATATGCTCAATACGCTGGCGATCTCCTGTCTCGTATGACCAATCCATATTTACTGGATACTATCGAGCGTATTGGGCGGGATCCGGCGCGTAAATTGGGATGGAATGACCGTCTGATCGGAACTATTCGGCTGGTATTACATCAGGGTGTGGAGCCGCTTCGCTATGCCATGGGGGCGGCTGCTGCACTGGCGGCACTAGGGAAGAAGGATCAAGGGGGATTGGAGTCTATGTGGCGTGATAATCAACCGGATCAGCAAGAGCTTAATCTTGTACTGGCCTGGCTCGAAAAAGGTGCCCGATGCCTGCAATCATGGAAAGAAAGCGGGTTTGGAGATCCAGTTAAAGTAGTGAAATCCCTTTGAAGGCTTCTTTCCTGGTAATTATTTGACTGTTTTGTTGGACAACCAGCAATCAGGCTGAACAGAATGAATAGACATTCCAGGCATCAGGGAGGGGGGGCAGCTGCTCCGGATACCGGGTCAGCAGGAATAAGCAAAGCCGGTTCTTTTTAAGCTGCTGCGGATCGGTGGTCATTCAGGTTGGTTTTGGAGTGCAGTTTAACAAAGTAGTGCAGTTCTCTACAATTTCCCACCTTTGTTCAGGAAACCCCAGATACGGTCGAGGGCGAACAGCATAATGGCAATCAGGATAATCATCACGAAAAATGGGATTTGAAGGTTTCCTGCGTATCGCGGCAGAGCCGCAAGAATGCCGAAAATCACTGCCAGAGCCAATGTCTGCATGTGCCTGCTCTCATACTGGCGGGTTTTCTCTCCGGGTTGTGTATTCTCCAGCTCAGCATTAAGCAGTAAAAGATCCCAGCCAGCCAGCGCAGCCCCAGCCCCAATAATCATCAGAATGAATGACAGGCCATTCAGTACTCCGGCTGCAGCCAGGGCAGTTGAAACGGTCAATGAAATGGACGGCATCCATGAATGCGGGTATTTTCGGGCCGGCAGCCAGAGAAGTCCTGCCAGGAGGGAAGGGACAACGCCAGTATATATCCCGGCAAGAGCAAATCCTGCTGCGGGACTGAGTGCTGCGATTATCAGACACAGGATTAAAGCAGTTTTTCTCATAGACACCGGTATGCTGTCCTTAAAACTTCTGCTGCCCGCGTGAACGGGTCAGCGCATTACATACCAATGGGAATAGAGGCTGTTCGACTTTCCAGTCAACGACTGAAATCTGGAGCCTGGCGATATTTTTCAACAGGACAGCACGCTCGAGGGCTGCAGCCCGAACTGCCAGCCGGCTGTTAATGTTTTCGGGAAAGGCTGTCTGGGTAAAATGAATCGGGTCGGGGCTGATCAGGCACACCTGATAGCCGGACGCGCGCAGGCGCTTGAAGAACGAAAGATCGGTGGATATTGCTGAACTGATCAGCATGATCAAGGCGCGATTCGGGAACATGCGAATTGGTATGTAATTGATACTGGCAAACCTGAGGCCTTTTTCTTCGATTTTCACGCTGGACAGGCAGCTCATGATGCGGTGAAGCTGCATCTTCCCGTAGCCAGGAAAGACATTTGTCATTGTCGCTCCGAATACCAGCAGACTCACTCAGTGGCCCTGGTGCAGGAACATCTCTGAAAGTGATGCGGCGGCTTGAACACTGTGGTCGAATAAACTCTCGTTTCCAATTTGAACATTGGTTCTCTGACGCGCATCAAGGATCAAGCCGATTTCAGCGATTTCTTCTTTTTCAAACTCCTTGGTGAAGAATCGGTGCGGGTGTCTGGCTGTCATGCGCCAATCGAGCGTGTGAAGCGAATCTCCCGGATGATATTCCCGCACGCCAAAAAAGTCTGTCCTGCTGCCGCCAAGCCTGGACGGAATTGAGTCTGGTGAATGGACGGTGTTGTGCAGTCGTAATGGAATTGCCTTGAACTTTTTAATTTGCGGGCGGATCTGGATTGCGGTGTTGTCGGGCAGGGTGATTTCACTCTCAATTAAACCAAGAGGATCACCCGCGGTTATCTTTACAGACTTCTACGTGAAATTTCCCCGCAGTGCAGAAAAGGAATACTTCAAATCAGTGGATTCACCGGGACTCAGTGCTGCCCATTTTTCCAGCTTGCCATCCGTGATTTTTATGTCTGGCTGAATGGGTTCCCGGAAGAAAAAATTGGCAGATTTCGGAGATTCGTTTCGAATGTTCAGATTGACAGCGAAGGACCAAATTCCATCTGCGCGGGTTTGATCCAGTGAACGGTTCGCAGTGAATGACAGCTTTTCTCTCTCAGGCGCTTGAAGAAATCCGCTGCCGAGATATGCCAGGAAGAGGATGATCAACCACACGATATCCCCGCTTCGTGAAGCCAGACCTGCTGCCAGCAGCAGCATAATGATCAAACCGATCGTCAGAGTCTTGTTATTCATTTTGGGTGTTAGCACCGGAACAGCAACAGAATCTGCTATCTGGGAAATAATCGCGTTTTCCGATTTTTTAGTGTCCCACAAGCTTGAATCCAGAATAATGCGGTGGGAGAGAGCAGGCTGGATAAACATTTTTACATCATCCGGAACAACATAGTCTCTGCTCTGGATGGCAGCCCAGGCGCGTGTGAGTTTGAGGAGGGCCAGGGAACCTCTCGGGCTGACACCTACCGCTACTTGCTGGTGGCGTCTGGATTTGGCGGCCAGCTCGACCATGTATCTGCGCACATCGGGATCAATGTAGACATCTTCCACGGCTGCACACATTTCCAGGAGGGATCCAGGTGAGATAATTGCTTTCAGGTCAACAAGATCCTGCTTGCGCTCGGAACGCCGCAGAAGGATTTCATCTTTCTCTTCAGGTGTTGGATAGCCGATTGCTAACTTGATCATAAATCGGTCGAGCTGAGCTTCCGGAAGCGGGAAAGTGCCTTCGTATTCAATCGGGTTTTGTGTGGCGATTACGATAAAGGGCTGGACCAAGGCCAGGGTTTCACCTTCCATTGTCACCTGGTATTCCTGCATGGCTTCCAGAAGCGCGGATTGGGTTTTTGGCGAAGCCCTGTTGATCTCATCAGCAAGCAGGATGTTCGTAAAAATCGGCCCTTTACGCAGCGTGAAACGGTTTTTCTCGATCTCAAATACATACCCTCCGGTGATATCTCCGGGGAGAAGGTCAGGTGTGAATTGGATGCGCTTGAATTCCATCCCCAGCGCTCTTGCGAAGGAGTTGGCAATCAGGGTTTTGGCCTATCCAGGGAAATCCTCCAACAGAATATGTCCGCCTGAAGACAAAAAGACTGCCATCATTCGGTTAAGCACTTCCCTTTTTCCAACAACCGCTTTTTCGACTTCCTGAACGATCTTGGCCGATCGTTCAGCGACCTGTCCTATCGCCAGAGCAGGTGAATTATCCATTGTCATTTCCGGCCTCCAGTTGTGATTCCATAAAATTAATAATTTCGTTAATCATGTGATAGTGCCTGGCTTTTTCCTGCCCGGTCCATAGTCGAATCCGTTTCTGGACAACTTCTCGGATTGTATGGAATTTTTCAGCCAGTGTTTTGCCTGGTTTCCCGAGTTCAGGTGTGAAGAGGTATGCATGGATGTCTTCGGGGATTGGAATATCACCCTGTTCCAGTGCTCGAAACACATGATACTGATTTGAAATATTCAGCTTTAATGCATAAAAGGATACAAGCAGGTGCTGGAGATTCTGTTTTGCAGCGTTTACGCCATGCATGCCCTGTTTATCAAAAGCGAATTGATTGCGCCATAATTCAATATTCCTGATTGTTGCGTTTGCCGCTATGTACGATTCCGACTGAATAGTGGCTAATTCATGGGGCAGGAGGCGGATCAGAATGATTCCGGCAGCAATGATGGCGGCAATCCAAAAGTATTGCGGGTCGATACTCAGTATAAAGGTTCGTAGAAGAATCCAGATAACCAGAGCTGCCGGTTTAATTTTGTTGTTCAGGATAATAGCCCGGAATATGATCACGGTAACAAGAACAACAGGGGAAGCAGTGAGTATGATTATCCATCGCCTGGAGAGTTTCATATTGCACTCCCGGCTTTGCGGCTGTACATTATGATGGCTTCAAGGCAATGCAGTGCTTTCTGTTCATCCGAATGTGTGGGCTGCCAGATACCATAGCGCACAGCGTCAAAAAAGCAGTGTCAATTGGTGAACCGGATCATGAGGGACTCCGGCAGCCTCCAGTAGATGTTCAAATTCTATGGTGGTCATGGAGTCTTTTCACTCAATTCCCTGATCCTCCTTGAGTACCAGACTCATCTGGCTGTAGCATTTTATGATCACCTGCTTCAAATCCACTCCGGACCTGAGCGACTCCCAGGCTTTAACCGCTTCCAATCGTACAAGCTCGAGCGACCTTGAGCGACGGGAAAATCTCGCGATCCACACAGCTGCCAGAACACCCATCGCCAGCAGTCCGACCCCGGCCAGCCAGAGTACTGAAACAGGTACTGGCTCAATTGGGGAGGTGACCGCAGGTTCCTATTCGGGGATTTCAGCCATGCTGTACCATGAAGTATCACTGGAGGGTTCAGGAAGGTAGAGGAGAAGTAAGGCGAAGATTGTAAATGCTATGCAGATGATAAGCATTGTACGAATCGATTCCAGGACTGATTGTTTGGTTGCGTTTTTCAGCAGATTGTACAGGAAAAGCAGTATCATCCCGCTAACCATCAATGCGAAGAGAACAGCACCGAATTTGTTGATTGTAATGGCTTGGAATCCTTCCTCAATAACTTCAGGGTTTTGCACGACCACCTGGCCGTTATGCACCGCAGGCGGCGCTATGCCTGGCTGGAGCTTTAACTGGGGAAGGCCGGCCGCAATCACCATTGTGCAGAACGTTACCGTTACGATCAATATAATAGATGTTCGTTTTGAACCGCCTGTCATTTTGAATATAGCCTTTGTTTCTCAATCTGATTTTAGTGAAACAACGGCCTGGGTTTCCTTCAATAAACGAGAAAGTGTTGGAACCCCCATTATTATAAAGATGAATTCCATCTATGAAAGGATGTAGACTTCCCAGATATGCCAGAATTCCTGTTCATGGGCTGGTGGATCCTGGTCCCAACCGGCAGGCGGAGGTATTTTATAACAGTAATGGAATCTTTGTCGGATAGTTCTGCAGGAAACAAAGACCTGAAAAAATCCATTACAGCTCTCATGTCCCCAGCTTCGAGGGTTCTGAGGTTGTCACTGTGACCGTTTTCAAATTAGACAAGACATATAAAACCGGTTACAGAGGAAATGCCCGCCGGGAACTTTGTTAATGTGAAAAAAGTTTGGTTATGGCATGGATTGCTTTCCTGGGTGAGGGAATCTCTGATGCACTAATGGGCGGCAGATACGAGCTGCATGAATAATCAGCAGCTTCTGCACTAAAAGAGATGTCGCTCCAGGACGATGTGATTCTGCTTGCACAGGATTCCATTGACTGTGTGTCAAACCAGTTATTCGAGGACGATATTGAAGTGCCGATTCCTTCAAGTCCTGAACTGGCAGTGCAGTACCCGGCGGAAATCCTCGCCTCTGAAAACAATCAGGCGCTGTATCAGAGAGACTGAAAGGTGTCGCAGCTTTACCTGGAAAGACAGCCGCGCTGAAGTCTCATAACATCCAATTTGTGTTTCAAAAAAAGACCCCGAAGCGTCTTTAATAGGGAAGGAGGGACTTGAACCCTCACGCCTTGCGGCACGTGATCCTAAGTCACGCCTGTCTGCCAGTTCCAGCACTTCCCCTTTGCGATGATTATATCCAGCGAACTGCAGGGTGTAAAGAAACCTTTGCATAGCCCTTTGCCTGAAATGCAGCGATGGGATAACATGCACCCCTCCAGTTTTCAGCACCCCCCCCCCTGATTTTTGCGGGGTTTTTTGTGCCCGGCTGTCTGAATCCTGGAGACTGGTGGAAATCATACCGATGTTGTATTGGAATTGTGTTAACTTCTTATTCCGGTAGATCGCCCCATAATACCGTTCATTCTGCAGCTGACGAGTTCGAACCTGCGTGCTGGCAGGATTCCAACCTTTCGACATCCGGATTGACATGGAGTAAAATCGGGCGACTTTGGTAGAGGCGCTGATAATGATGGATGATAATCGTGAGACCGCAACATCCCTGACAAAGGGGTACGGCATAGCCTTGGTGGGAACTATTGTGTGGTCCACAACGGCTGTGTTTATTCGATTCCTGACAGTGAACTACCAAATGCCGGCCCTGGTGCTGGCGTTCTGGCGGGAAATTGGTGTTGCGTTGGGCCTGGTAATTGTTATAGTGCTGGTGAAACCGCGGCTGCTTCTTGTCTCCAGGCAGCTTCTCCCCTTCTTTGTTCTGTATGGCCTGATCCTGATGATCTTTAATGTAACCTGGACATTGTCAGTTGCTCTGAACGGTGCTGCTGTATCCACGGTGCTGGTTTACAGTTCTCCGGCGATCACTGCGATTGCGGCCTGGCGACTCTGGAGGGAACGGTTGGATGCACGCAAGATCGTGGCTGTAGTGCTCAGCATGGCTGGCTGTGTCCTGGTCTCCGGGGCCTATGATTCACAGATCTGGCATATTAATCCTGTCGGGATTGTTCTGGGGCTGGTCTCTGGTGTCCTCTTTGCGGTGTATAGCATTTTCGGCAAGGAGGCTGCCCGCCGAGATATCAATCCATGGGTGTCACTGACGTATACGTTTGCTTTTGCACCTTTCTTCTTATTGGTCCTTTTGCTTGCTCCGTTCGAAGAATGGCTGCGGTTAGATCTGGGTCAGTTTGCTGATCTGATGTGGTTGGGTCGTTCCTGGGAGGGTTGGGGGGTGCTGCTGCTGCTGGCGCTGGGGCCTACAATCGGGGGATATGGCCTGTATTCGGTCAGTATGCGCAGCCTTCCGGCCAGTGTAGCGAATCTTATTGCCTCAACGGAGCCGGTCTTTACGACGATCCTGGCCTATCTTTTCCTGGGAGAGCGGCTGCTGCCAGTTCAAATTCTAGGCTCTATTTTAATTTTGGCAGGTGTTATCCTGCTGCGCCTGCAAAATGGCACAGCTTCTCGAGTTGGTTTTATCGGGAAGAAAAACCACCCACCAGGATGATGGGTGGAACCATTACTGTAATCAGGGTGCAGCGTTGAGCAGATCGGCTAGTCAATCAGGTATATTCTCTTCCGGGGGGGCAAGGCTGAAGGATGGAAGATCCTCGTGGCAGTGTCCGCAGCCCACGAGGGGCTCTTTCACGGCTTCCCCGGCACGGGCACAGTAGGCAGTTACTACGACTTTCTGCCCGAATCCCAGGAAGCCGGATTCGATACTGGCATGAAGGCTCATATGCTTGCAGCCGTTTGCCCGTACGATTTCCGGAACCGGGCAGCGCTCGCACACATCGGGAGACCAGCTTCTCCCGGATTGTGATGGTTCTACCAGCCTGCATTCCTCGTACTCCCGTCCACGGAAATAGTCTGCATAGTAATATGGGCATTCTGTTCCAGCAGGCGTGCGCATGAAAACCTCCAGGGTGGCGTTCAGGTTTCAATAAAGCAAAGATTGATCGCCGATTACAAAGTCTACCATAGAAGATATGGCTGGATTCCATGAGGATATCGAACACTGTTGCAGGTTCCCAATCCCTGTGATTGATATTAAAGTTAAGTGTACTTGACATCTGGCAAAAGTGGAGTATACTTAACATCATGACACATGACCACGTTGGCAACCGGGTGCGGGATAGACGCACAGAACAGGGATTGACCCAGGCGGAACTGGCAGAACGGGTTGGTATTGCCAGGGTTTCCATACTGTCGATTGAAAAAGGCCGATACATTCCAACCATCGAAACCGCGCTCCGGATATCCAATGCACTGGAGACACCGATAGATGAGCTTTTCTGGCTCAGGGAAGAAAAGGAATGAAAACTACATACTTTCCATATTACACTTCAAGAGCGGTACTCAGTATTATCTTTTCCCTGCTTATCGCCGGGTTTTCCTGGAAAGCAGGTTTGTTCACAGTCGTTCTGTTTACCGGGTTCCTTTTATACCTGCACAGCGGCTGGTTTCAGGTAGATAAAAGCAACCCATATTTTCCCCTGCGCCGTGATGAGAACGGGAAAGAAATCCAGCGGAAAGCTATAGTTGCAGCAGTTGTAGTCAGTATATTGCTGTACTCGGTATCACCTTTGCTCAATGGATTTCTGGCTATGGCTGATATCTCGAATGGGGTGATTCTTTCATTGGGGGTGCTGATATATTTCCTTTCACAGGCAGTATTGTTCATCAGGCACTGAACCAGGGTGCAATTTTGACTTCGTCAAACCGGGTGCGGTTTTTTTATACCGACCCGGTTTTTTAATGCCGGGTCCTGGCAAGGTGATCCCCGAATATAAAGAATATCAGTGCTCAGGATGCCTTGGTTCAGATTGAGCAGAATTGGACCCTCCAGGGTCAGAACCTTTCGCTCCCCTGATTTTAAAAGAAATACACGCTCCCGGCTTAAAATACGAGGGAGCGTGGTATTTGTACAACTCTGCGAACCGGCCGGCAGATTGTGGAATCAGGGCAGGGTGAATTAGACCCTTGTCAGATAAGCGCCGTTGCGGGTGTCGACTTTGATCCTGTCACCGACGTTCACGAACAGAGGGACTTGAACCTTGAGCCCGGTTTCCACAACAACCAATTTCGTTGCCCCGGTTGCGGTATCCCCTTTTACAGCCATTTCGGATTCAACCACATCCATTTCAACTGCAGTCGGGAGTTCCACATCAATAGGCTCATCACCAAGAAAGGTGAGTTTCATGACAAGCCCTTCAATCAGGAAGTTGACAGAATCTCCCATAACCGCCGCATTGATCATCGGCTGTTCATAGGTTTCATTATCCATGAAAACGTACAAACCATTCTGCTCATACAGATACTGTGCTTCGCGGTAGTCCAGCCGAACATCCTGCACACGGCTGCCGGAAATGAAACTCTTCTCAAGAACTTCTCCCGTTCGAAGGTTCCGGACCTTGGTACGGATTGTGGCTTTACCACGGCCTGGTTTATTGTGGGAATAGTCAATTACTTTATACAGCTGGTCGTCGAGCAGGAAGGTAACACCATTGCGTAGTTCATTAACATCAATCACGTTGCTATATCCTTAAGTATTTTGTTCTGATTATAGCTGTGAGAACCTTGATACGTCAATTGGTGCTGTGGGAACATATCGGCAGATATTTTGCCTTCCAGTTCTTGGAAGTGAGGTTTCAGCGTGCACGCTGCGACATGGCTTTTTATGCAATCTGTTGAAGCCGGGAACGCCAGACGTTGTTGGAAGGACAAGCCAAACTCTTTACCGGGAAATGGCGAAGAGAAATGGTTGTAACGAAAAATA
The DNA here is from genome assembly GCA_016927115.1 of Anaerolineales bacterium. Lineage (GTDB taxonomy): Bacteria > Chloroflexota > Anaerolineae > Anaerolineales > E44-bin32 > JAFGNH01. The sequence goes on from JAFGNH010000137.1 coordinate 86,289, forward strand.
AATTTTTCCTCCAGATAACCGATTTACATAAGGCGTTTATGAACTATGTGTAAACCATTTTTATGCAGGTGACCTGGTAAAAGCGGAAAAGGCTAGATATTCAACCAGCTTGTGCAGGTATCTGCAAGATTGGACATCGGTCCGATTCGGACCGTACATTGGGGAAGGGAGTCCACGAACAAACGGCCATAGTTCTTGGAGAGCAGGCGTTTGTCAAACGAAACCACAACACCGCGGTCGGATTGGGTACGGATCAATCGGCCGAAGCCCTGCCGGAAGCGAAGGATGGCTTCCGGGAGCATGTACTGGTCGAATGGTGATTCGAACGTTTCGGAGCGGGCTGCGATGATCGGATCCCGGGGCACATCAAAAGGCAGACGGGCGATGGCCACAACAGAAAGAGCCTCGCCCGGAACATCCACACCCTCCCAGAAAGAGCGTGTACCGAGCAACACAGCCCGTTCTGTTTCCTTGAAACTTTCCAGCAAGGCATGGCGGGAGGCACCCTCGTTCTGAGAAAAAACCTGAATACCTTCTTTTTGCAAGGGGTCGCTGATGGTGCGGGCAGTTGAGCGCAGCTGGTTGTGACTTGTGAACAGCACCAGGGTACGTCCACCGACAGACTTGCAGAGCCGGGTGAGGCTGTTGGTAAACATATGCTGGTAGTGCTGTTCGTTCGGCTCCGGTATATCCTGCAGAAGATACAGAAGTGTGGAGGTTTCATAATCGAAAGGAGAACCAAACACCAGCTCATCTGCATCCTGAGCGTTCAGACGTTTTTTGATGTAATCAAATTCGCCGCCAGTGGTAAGTGTAGCCGAAGTCATGATTACAGTGTCCTTGCTGTGCCACAGGTGCTGTTCTATCAGTGAGCCTACCTGCAATGGTGCTGCGTGAAGGCGCAGCCTGTCAGGTTTGTTGAGAAGAGAGACCCAGTAGATGGTTTCCTGGTCGGGTTCAAAGAAAAATTGATCGAGCTTTTCCAGGATATTCTGAATTTCCTGACTCCCGGAGCGGATGCCCACTTCGATATCAAGAAAAGCCGTATCCTCTTCGGCTGAAGCTTGAACCAGCTCATACAGTTGTTTCAAACCGGTAAGGATTTCCTGGATTTTTCCGCGCAGGTTATCCCATGCGATTTCAATCTCTGACCATCTCTCCAGTGTGCGGGCGCCGGGAGTGATACGCTGCTGCTGGCCGTAGAGACTCAAGGGTTGGTTTTCACGCTCGTCGGCGAGGAAGGAATCAATACTTTCAAATAGTGTTGTATTAAGGGAAACAGCGGCTGCAATGTGATCTGCAGTGAGCTTCAGATTCTTTTTTACGGGCTGGTACTGCTCTGGGGGAAGGATCAAACGAAGATTTGACCTGACCTGACCAAGAAGGCCGCTTGTTGGTGTTCCAAGGCCGCGGAATGAGCGCACCATTTCTTTCTCACTGATGACGAAGCTTAATCCATCGGTGGCAGCGCTTTCAATATGGTGCGCTTCATCGACGATCAGGTGCTGGTATTCCGGAATAACTCTTGAACCGGTAGCGATATCAGCCATCAGCAACGCATGGTTGATAACCACAACATGTGCGCTTTCCGCTTTTCTGCGTGCCATATAATATGGGCATGCATCCTGCGCAAAAAACGGACAGCGATCAGGCCAGCAATTTTCATATTCCGCGGATAAATTCGACCAGGCAGTTGATTGGGCCGGACCGATCAGGTTGATCTCGGAGCGATCTCCACTCCCGCCTGAAGCAAGCCATACAAGTGTCTTGGCCATGACCTCCATATCGTCAGACGATCTGGGGCCAAGGCGAAGTGCAGCTGTCAGGCGAAGCGGGCAGAGATAGTTGCTGCGACCCTTGAGTACAGCCGCGTGATAGTTTGTGCCGAGGGCTTTATTTACATCCGGAATATCCTTGTAGATCAGCTGCTCCTGCAGATTTATTGTGTTGGTTGAGATGACTACACGATGGCCGCTGTTTTCTGCCCATGCGAAGGCAGGGAGCAGATAGGCCATCGATTTGCCTGTACCGGTACCTGCTTCTACAAGGAGATGCCGCTGTGCAGCGAATGCATCTGCCACAGCGCGCAGCATCCCGACCTGCTGGCTGCGGGATTCATACTGGTCAAAATACCGCGAAAATTCCCCACCCGGTTCCAGGCAGGAGGCAATGCTTTCGACATCAAGCAAGGGGACCGGATCGATGGGTACCAGTGGATCAGGCAGGTCTATTTTGATCGCAAGCCGAGGTGTGTAGTTTCTCTCCAGAGGGATTTCAGTCCCGGTTTCTTCCAGCACATCTTCAAAGATCCGGCTGCCGCCCCAAACAACTTCTTCTCCCAGCCGGTTGATCTCGACCAGAAGCGCCTGTGGAAGGGCGGAAACTTTTTCCATCATGCGCAGATAGATCTGGCGGGTCATCTGAGCGTCATCGAGGGCGCGGTGTGCATTGCCTATCGGAACGCCGAGAGCGCTGGCCAGAGCAGCCAGGTTGTAGCGGCCTGCGTTTGGCAGCACAACAGATGCTATGGCAAACGTATCGAGTGCTTCGTTGTACTCAAAAAGACCATGTTTGCGGAGGAATCTCAGGTCGAATTCAACATTGTGCCCGAGTACAGGACTTTTACCGACAAAATCCTCAACCTGCGCTCTGACATCTCTGAAGCGGGGAGCATCTGCCAGCATTTCATCTGTGATGCCTGTCAATTGTGTGATGAACGAAGAAAGAGGCATGCCCGGGTTAACAAGGATAGATAACTCCTCCTCGACCCTGCGAGGCGTAAAGCGAACCAGCCCAACCTCGATGATGGCATCGCTGGTTGGGTCAAGTCCAGTTGTTTCCAGGTCCAGTGCAACAATTTCCTTGAACATGCGCCAGGATTATATCATTGAGAACGCCCTGGTTCGTGGTAAACTCGGAGCAATCTGTGAAAAAAGGAATGGAAAAGGACTGGATGATAAAAGAATCTGCGCAGCAGCTGTGTGAAAATGTTCAAAAAGTAATTGTTGGCAAAGAAGAGGTTATCAACCTGACCCTTGCAGCAGTACTTTGTGAGGGTCACATCCTGCTGGAAGATGTGCCCGGAATCGGTAAGACAACCCTGGCGCGCGCGATTTCTTCATCATTGGGATGTACCTTTCAGCGGATTCAGTTTACACCGGATTTGCTTCCCTCCGATGTCACCGGCATTAACTGGTTTAACCAGAAGGAGTCAAAATTCGAATTCCGGCCGGGACCGGTCATAAGTCAGGTTGTTCTTGCTGATGAGATCAACCGTGCCACTCCGAGGACTCAATCCGCCTTGCTGGAGGCAATGCAGGAGCGCCAGGTAACAATTGACGGAAACACATACAAACTCCCCCGACCATACCTGGTTCTTGCCACCCAGAATCCCATTGAGCTGGAAGGAACCTTTCCTCTTCCTGAAGCACAACTTGACCGATTCCTGATCCGGGTGCGGATCGGGTATCCATCAGAAGCGGAGGAAGGCAGAATACTTCTTCGTTTTGGGGTGGACGATCCTCTGGAAACACTCGAGGCTGTGAGTTCACCGGAGGAAATTATCGAGCTCCAGCGGGTCCGAAAAGAAGTACGGGTGGAGGATTCAATCCGCAATTACATTGTGGCAGTTTCCCGGGCAACCCGTTCTCATCCGGAAATCGACCTGGGCGCAAGCCCGCGAGCCACTCTGGCGCTGTTTCAGATATCACAAGCATGGGCAGCAATCCACGGTCGCAGCTATGTGCTGCCGGACGACGTGAAGGCCATGGCGCCACATGTCCTGGTTCATCGGTTGATGATCTCACCGCAGGCCCAGCTTCGAGGGCGGGATATCGGCGATCTGATTGCAGATATCATCTCCTCCATTCCGGTACCTGTAGAGGACTGACGTTGCGCTCCCAACGCTGGCTACGTCTCACCGTCCTGATCCTGCTCTCGGGATTTGCGCTGCATCGCGGCGGGTTGATCTATATGGCGGGATTAATGTCAGCCGTGCTGATCATGGCTTTCCTCTGGAATCGCACAACGCTTGATTCAATTCAATATGAGCGATCCTTTTACTTCACCCGTGGTTTTCCTGGTGAAGAAATCGACTGCAGTATTGAGATTGAGAACCATAAAAGAGTTCCGCTTGGCTGGCTGCATACCGAAGACCGCTGGCCGCTGGCTGTCAGCCCGGTTGATCAAAACCTGCTTACTTCTTCCCCACGTCAGGAGGAAGGACGGCTGGAAGCAGAGCTGGTCATGCAGGGTTTCCATCGAATCAAACGCCATTTTCAAATAAGGCTGGAGAAGCGGGGCGTGTATTTAATTGGTCCGGCAACCGGCTCCTCCGGGGATCCCTTCGGTCTTTTTTCAAGGAAAGCGCAGCTTCAGAAAAGGGATAAGATCGTCGTATTTCCGCAGACTTATCCGCTCCCCGATCTGGTGCTGCGGCCGCGGGATCCTTATGGTGAACAGATGAGCCGCCGGCGCTTGTACGAGGACCACTGCCAGCCCATGGGAGTACGCGATTACCAGCCAGGGGACGGTTTCCGCCGCATTCACTGGTCTGCTACTGCTCGGACAGGGGAGCTGCAATCTCGCGTCTATCAGCCGGTATCGGGGTTGGATATGGTCGTTTGCCTGAACGTTGCCACGTTCGAACCGCAGTGGATGGGGATCGATCCGGATAAAATAGAAGCACTCGTTTGTATGGCCGCGTCGGTGGCTGAAAAAGCATATGAACAGGGGTACCGGGTTGGGCTGGTATCCAACAGTGCGATTGCTCAATCCGGGAAACCCTTCCGCATCAGCCCCGGGCGTTCTCCGGGTCAGCTGCCGATGATTCTTGAGGCGCTTGCCGGGATCACACCGATTGTGTGCGCGGCTTTTGATCGGTTTCTCATCCATCAAGCGCCCAAACTACAGTATGGTTCAACCCTTGTGATTATCACCGCTGTGCTTCCTCCGAATCTTTGTGAAACACTGCTGAAGTTGAAATCTCATGGACGGAAAATAGTTGTAGTATCCCTGGCGGATGAAGATGCTCTTCTTATGCCCGGAATAGATGTGATCGAAAGCCGGGCATTCGTGGAAAGAGTCATGCATGACTGAAACCACGGTATCACAGGACTTTGCAGATAATCACTCTTCCGGAAGGGTGTTCCTCTGGCGCGAGTTGGGGATCTTCACCATGCTTGTATCGGAAGTGTTGCTCTTCGCTCCCTGGATATATGTTTTCAGGTATCCGGATCAACCTGCTTTACTCTGGATCATTACCCTCCTGGTGGCAGTATCAATAGGGACAATGATGACCCGGCGTTGGCTTAAATCCAGGCGCATTGCCTTTGCCCTGGTTCAGTTTCTTGCCATTGCAGTGCTTCCGCTTTCTATATTGCTGGTTATCCATGTTCTTCTGTATCAGGATATGGCGTTTGGCAGGTTAACATTACTACGCCTGGGAAGAGCCTTTGCTGGTTTGGCTCAAGGTATCCCGATCGAGGTAAGCCTGACAGTTTTGACAATCCATGCGTGGGCGAGAGGTGTACGGGCTGCCCTGCGAGGGATGACAGACCTGGCAAGGACAGGCGGCTTAATCCGTTTCGGGTTATTCTCATTTCTGGTATTACTTCTTACGGTGGGAGAATCCTGGGGAAGCTTGCGCTGGCTTCTAACGCTTTATATCTTCTCAAGTTTACTGTCTATTGCATTAAGCAGAACAGATCTTATTGCTCGATCTCATCTCCATTTTAAACTTCCAATACATTCTGGCTGGTTGCGGGGTATCTTTGTTCTTACACTGTTGACGGTCAGTATAGGCATCCTGGGTGGGATGCTGCTGGAGACGGATGCTGCTGCCGGGGTGGCCGATCTGTTTTCCAGTCTTCTTAGATTTTTTGTGCGGATTCTCGAGCTTGTTCTCTCACCGGTTATCTACTTCTTCGGCTTGTTGTTCAGTCTTCTCTTGAGATGGTTGAGCCCCAAAATCAACCCGGAGAACATGTTTTCACCAGAAGAGGGTATGGATTCAGATATCCTGGGTATGCCGTTCGGAGATACCATGCTTGGACAGGAAGGCACATTATCACCGGAATTTGTGACCGGCCTTGCAGTAGTATCTATTCTGATGGTGGCTGTAATGGTCATGTGGGGCTTGAGACGCAGGTCCCTGCAGGATAATGGAGCCGATAATGAAATCGAGGGCATTGAGGAATCCGGGTCTCTGAAAGCAGAACTGAAGCGTTTTTATAACCAGCTGCGCGGCAGGTTGGGCTCAATTACCAACAGACATGGGATCCGGCGCTTCCTGGTGGAATCGTCCATCCGCCGGATTTATGCCCAGCTCCTCCGTTTCAGTGTCCGATTCAATGTTGAAAGAGTGAAATCAGAAACTCCCTTTGAATTTCAAAGGAGGCTGCTGCGTGTAGCTCCGCATCTGGCAGAGGATGTGAGGGAGATAACCAATGCGTATGTGGAAGTAAGGTATGGTGAATTTCCTGAAGATCCGGAAGCGATTCGGGCTGTACGAACTGCCTGGGACAATGTGAGATCATTCCGCTGATTTTGATTCATATTATTTTTATACAACGGGAGAAACCCTGCTGCGTAGAAGGGGTTATTAATTGTGATGGAAGGCATGGAATCAAACGAATCTTCAGTTCTTTCTCGTGAAGAGGAAAAAGAGCTGGTGCGTCGGGCGGCTACCGATCAGGAAGCTTTTGGTGAGCTTTACAGTATTAACGTACGCAGAATATACAGCTACATCTATTATCGTGTGGGCAATCACCAGAATACCCAGGATCTGACAGCAAAAGTGTTCCACCGGGCGCTGAAAAATATTCATAAATACGAAGATCGCGGTATACCTTTTTCAGCATGGCTGTACCGTATTGCTCATAACCTGGTGGCGAATTTCCATCGAGATCAGAACCGGCGCCAGACAGTATCGTATGACAATATCACCATTCCCGGGTACCGGAATCATCCCGAACGGGAAACTATTGAACGGGAAGAGCGGGAAATACTGCTGGAGGCAGTTCAACTGCTGCCACCAGAAAGACAGGAGTTACTTATTCTGAAGTTTATCAATCATCTCTCCAATGCTGAAATCGGGGAGATTATGGGACGAACCGAAGGCGCAGTGAAAAGCCTGTACCATAGAACTTTAGTCAGTCTACGCAAGGAAATGGTCAGAGTGGATGAGAATCTGGGTGAGAAGTCAACAGACGAGTAAAGGCAGCCGTTTCCCTTCAGCTCCATCCCTTTGAGGGTATACCTGAGCTTAAACGGGAACCAGGGAAAGCATATGGATAGATCACGATTTAGCAAAATATATTCAATAAAGGACATGGAGGTTCTGCTGACCAATACTCTGGTACCAGTGGAACCGAGCGATCAGTTTGTCAAAAAGCTGCGAGGGTCCCTTATTCACGTTCAGGGACGTAAACCATTCAGCCTGTGGACAGGGTTGGCTGTTGGCGCCAGTTTATTGCTGGTCGTTGCGATGTCTCTGGGGGTAGTTTTGCGCTTTATCCTGGCTGGAGTGGGGTTTGTGAACCTGCTCTTGCAGCGGCGGTCCTACAGGAAACCATCGCGGCAGGCGAGGGGAGGGTCTATCCCGTTATCCATGTAGAGCCGCGGTATCAAGTGATAGTTGAGCCCTGAATGCGATAGTGTTACAACAAACCCCATTCCGCAGCCAGGCTATCCTCCATAAACTCCGGGGTCCAGACTTCGGTTCCCATTTCCAGGACAACTTTCAAGGAGCTGGCAGTTTCCAGGGCCTGCCGTGTTTCATCCATCAGCATCGGGCCGTAAGGGCAGAAGGGTGTTGTCAGGATCATGGTTGCATGAAGAGTATCCTGTTCGCTCTGCAGTTTCCGTATAAGCCCGAGTTCCACAAGGTTGAGGCCAAGCTCCGGATCCTCGACCTTTCGCAGTGCCTCCTCCAGGTGTTTGCTGAGTTCCGGATCGGAAGTTGTGATTTGCCAATCGGGTTTCGATAGAGAGGCCATAGCCTTATCCTTCCGGTTTCCCGCTGATTAGTGTGGCAGGCAAAAGTTGAGTTTCAGTAAGATTGCCCCGCACAGCATTGCTGTCAGCGGTTGGAGAGGGTACTTCATCAAGCAGCAGCGTAAAGGAGCAGTGCGCATCACCATTCATGAGCCAGTTCTGCCGTTTTGCCGGGATACCAAGCGACCTGCTGATCAGGGTTATACCTATGGAGCACACTTCCGGGTGTTCCCGGCTGATTCGGAAGTAGGGGCAGGCGAGTTCACGCAAGATGATTGTGCTGTCCTCGCGTTCGAGCTCAACGGCAAATCCTTCCTCGGTGAGATATTCGGATAATAATACTAGCTTTTCCTCCATTGAGGCGTCTGTTAATCTGGGCTGCAGCTCTGCAGCCATACTATCAGCAATATCTGCAAAAAGGTTCTTCAGTTCTGAGGGGGGCAGGCTGGATTTCATTCTTTCCAGAATTCGGTTGGTCAGCCGCAGATAACGGCCGGGGGTCTGTTCGAGAGCGCGCTCGGTAAGTGAATATAGTTTGCGCGGCCGGCCGATCCCCTTTCGGTCCTCTTCAGCTCTGATGAGCTGGTCGGCTGTGAGTGCGGCGATATGATGGCGCACAGAAATGGGGGAAATCCCTGTTCCTGCTGCCAGTTCATTAACCGATGCTTTTCCATTTGTCCTGATAATTTTCAGGATATTGTTTCGTGTTTCATCTGCCATTGTATTCATCAGTATAGCACTCAAAGGGGATAAACGTCAATAAATATGATAAATATCATAAATATTGACGAATCAAACGAGAATGGATATAATTCCTGATAACGTAAATAGCAGGCCATGATGGAGGACTGGATGAATTCAGTGTTGAGTATTCGTAATCTGCATGCTGCGGTCGAAGGCCGGCCGATTCTCAAAGGTGTTAATCTGGATGTAAAGCAGGGCGAAGTCCATGCCCTGATGGGGCCGAATGGAACCGGAAAATCGACTCTGGCGAAAGTGCTGCTCGGTCATCCCAGTTATGAAGTTACCGATGGTGAAGTGCTGCTCGATGGTGAAAAGATTCTCGAAATGCAACCGGATGAACGTTCCCGCAAGGGGCTTTTCCTTGCATTTCAGTATCCTGCATCTATCCCGGGCCTCACAGTGGCGAATTTTCTGCGGTCAGCCATTAACGCTCGCCGTCGTGAGGTTGACCCGGACTACAAGGGGATCTCCATCCCGGAATTCCGAAAACTGCTGACCGAAAAAATGGATATGCTGGAAATGTCGCATGACTTTGCCGGTCGCTATCTGAATGATGGTTTTTCAGGCGGCGAAAAGAAGCGCAATGAGATACTGCAGATGGCGATCCTTGAACCCCGCATCGCAATTCTTGATGAAACCGACTCAGGTTTGGATATCGATGCTCTGCGCATTGTTTCTGAAGGCGTGAACGCACTGCGTGGCCCCGATCTCGGGGTGCTGATAATAACGCATTATCAGCGCATTCTGAAGTATATCCAGCCGGACTTTGTTCACATACTGATGGATGGACGTATCATTCAATCGGGTGATGCCAGCCTCGCAGAGGAACTGGAAGAACGCGGCTATACCTGGGTGCGTGAACAGCAAGAGCTGGAGGTTTCCTGATGGCTGCCACGGCTGATTTGAAAGCGCTGGATGGTATCGGCGAACAGAAGCATTCCTTCAGTAACCCTGATGTATCGGTTTTCAAGACGCAGAAAGGGTTGAATGAAGAGGTGGTTCGCCAGATTTCTGCCATGAAAAATGAGCCGCATTGGATGCTTCAGTATCGTCTTAAAGCACTTAAACATTTTCAACAGCGGCCAATTCCGACCTGGGGACCTGATCTTTCGGGTTTGAATCTGGACAACTTGTATTACTACGTGCGCCCGGCTGAACATGAAGGCAGGAGCTGGGATGATGTCCCGGATACGATCAAGGGAACCTTTGAACGACTGGGTATTCCTGAAGCCGAACGAAAATTCCTGGCCGGTGTCGGTGCCCAGTATGAATCCGAAATGGTCTATCACAATGTTCTGCAGGCATTGAAGGAACAGGGTGTGATATTCATCAGTATTGAGGAAGGGCTGAAGCAGCATCCGGATCTGTTCCGGGAATACTTCGGTAAAATTATCCCCTATACCGATAACAAGTTCGCAGCTTTGAACAGTGCTGTGTGGTCTGGTGGATCTTTCGTTTATGTTCCACCAGGCGTACACGTGGAACTGCCGCTGCAAGCTTACTTCAGGTTGAATGTGGCTAACATAGGCCAGTTTGAGCGTACACTGATAATTGCCGATGAAGGCGCTAGTTTGCATTATGTGGAGGGGTGTACTGCTCCGACATATTCCAGTGATTCGTTCCATAGTGGGGTGATCGAAATTCTGGTGAAGAAAAATGCGCGCGTACGTTACACAACCATCCAGAACTGGTCGTTGAACGTATACAATCTGGTGACGCAGCGTTCCATGGTGCATGAAGGTGGCACGATGGAGTGGGTGGATGCCAATCTCGGCAGTAAAGTCACAATGAAATATCCGTCCTGCTATCTGGTTGGCGAGGGTGCGCATGGTGAGATCCTGTCGATGGCATTTGCCGCGGATGGCCAGCAGCAGGATGCGGGTGGCAAAGTCATCCATGCTGCGCCGAACACCTCAAGCAAGGTGGTTTCCAAATCCATCAGCAAAGGCGGCGGCCGCTCTTCCTACCGCGGCTTGATGAAAGTACATGAAAATGCGACCAATGCACGCTCCAGTGTTGTCTGTGACGCACTGCTGCTTGATCCGGATTCACGCTCTGATACGTATCCCTATATTGAAATAAATGAGGAATCAGTTTCGATTGGACATGAAGCCTCGGTCAGTAAGGTTGGTGATGAGCAGATGTTCTATTTGATGAGCCGCGGATTGAGTGAAGCAGAAGCAACGACCATGATTGTCTCTGGTTTTATTGAGCCGCTGGTGAAAGAGCTTCCGATGGAATATGCCATTGAAATGAACCGGCTGATCCAGCTTCAGATGGAAGGATCGATTGGATGACGAGTATGTCTGGCTGAGAACAGCTGACTTGCGCTTCGTCATAGATAAAAAGGGAATTGAATGCGAACAGTATCCATCTCAAAAAAAACAACTGCAGCTGAATCAAACCAGCTGTTTGGAATAGAACAGGCAGATATTCGCCGGATTTCAGAACGATTGCAGGAAAATGAAAAACTGCGAGCTCTGCGCGACCGTGCATGGAAGGTTGTGCAGACAAAACCCAGGCCGAGTCGAACGGATGAACCATGGCGGCGAACAGATCCGGCCCGTTTCCCCTACGCTCAGGTAACCTTGGGAGAGGCAGAAGACTGGCGGCCTGATCGCCGGCTTGTGCGAGATCTGGAAGAAGCTCCCGTAGGTGGAACCCTGCTCAATCATCCCGGGCAGCCGTCACAGATCTGGCTCGATCCGGTATCACAGAGAGCAGGTGTGATCTTTACAGATTGGGCGACCGCTGTCCTGCAGCATACTGATCTGCTGCAAGAGAATCTGAATACCATCATCCCTGTTGAGGAGGAATGGTTTTCCTCACTTACTGCGGCTGTTTCAGAAATGGGAGGCCTTCTCTATGTCCCCAAGGGTCTGCAGATTGAGCATCCACTTCGTTCCCTGCTTTGGGCTCCCGGGACGGGCAAGGCTTTTTTCTCTCGATTCCTGGTCATTGTTGATGAGGGTGCAAGTGTTGAGTTGGAACACGAGAGTTTTTCACCAACAGAAGCAGAGGGTTCCGCTTTCCATGGTGGTGTGATTGAAGCACTCGTTCGCAGTGGCGGGAATCTTAAGATCAGCACTGTTCAAAACTGGGGTGAGCATGTCTGGGATGTAACCCATAAACGCATCCGGGTTGAACGGGATGCGAAGGTGGAATGGAACTCGGCGGTTTTTGGAGGGCAGACTTCGAAGGATTTTTCCGATATGGATCTTGGCGGTGATGGGGCTGAGGGTTTGTGGTCCGGTATCTACTTCAGCCAGGATCAACAGCATTTTGATATAGATACTCAGCAGAATCATACGTACCCGCACACAACAAGCGACCTGCTGTATAAAGGTGCGTTGTCCGGAAAAAGTCGTACGGTCTGGCAGGGAATGATTTTTGTAGATCATGCTGCACAACAAACAGATGGCTACCAGGCAAATCGCAACCTGATGCTCAGCAGGGAGGCGCGGGCAGATTCGATCCCGGGGCTTGAGATAAAAGCTGATGATGTGCGCTGTACTCATGGAGCTACCGCGGGGGACGTGGATAAGGAACAACTCTACTATCTTATGTCTCGTGGTCTGCCGCGTGAAGAGGCGAAAAAACTGGTTGTCGAGGGCTTTTTCAGCCCTGTTCTGGATAGAATCACAAATGAGACTCTTCGCTATCGCCTAAAAGGCATAATTGATGATAAGATGGAACAGTATAGGGCAAAAAGGCTAAAAACGCCCCAGCCCTGACGTGTATCTCATAGCGGAGCGTTATCATGACCGACAGCAAACGATCTCCTTTTGCAGATGGGCCGTTCGATGAATACAGATACCAGGTAGGTGATCCGGTAGAAGTATACTGTGATCATACTCAGGGGAAGGAACGGATTCGGGATTGGCTTCGGGGGGTGGTTGTTCAAGCAGATGAAAAAATGGTAGCCGTCCAATTTCAGGAAGAAGTCTACCTGACAGATGGGTGGATGGTTCCGGACCACGTGTTATGGTGCCAGCAAAACAGCGATCAGATCCGGGAGGCTTCCCGGAGAAAGAAGACCTCGTAACAGGTCAGCCGTCCGTCTTTCCCACATAATTTTGGAGTGATTAGTGCCAGTAAAATCAACAAGCTGGTTATCGATACGCAATGATTTCCCCATATTGCAGCGGAAATTGGATTCCGGAGTTCCAATCGTGTATCTGGATTCTGGAGCGACATCCCTGCGGCCGACGGCCGTGCAAACTGCAATGGAGGGTTACTACAACCAGTACAATGCCAACATTCATCGTGGCATTTATCGCTATGCAGAAGAAGCGACAGCTGCCTATGAGGGAGCACGTGCTCGAGTAGCATCATTTCTCAACGCACCTTCACCACGGTCAATCATTTTTACCCGCAACACAACGGAAAGTGTGAACCTGGTAGCGTATAGTTATGGAAGGACTTTTCTCCAGCCAGGCGATGTCATCTTATGCACAGAGATGGAGCACCACGCCAATATGGTCCCCTGGCAGGTCCTGGCAAAAGACAGAAGCCTGCGCCTTGAGTATGTACCTGTCCAGCAAGATGGCCAGTTGGACCAGAACCGTTTTCATGAACTGCTTGGGCTTAACCCGAAGCTGTTTGCTGTTACATATATGTCCAATGTTCTGGGCACGATCAATCCGCTTGAGAAGATGATTGAGGATGCTCACCAGGTGGGAGCGCTGGTGTTGGTTGACGCTGCCCAATCCGCCGCCCACATGTCTCTGGATCTGCAGAAGTTAAAGCCGGATTTCCTGGCATTCTCCGCTCATAAAATGTGCGGGCCGACCGGAATCGGGGTGCTTTATGGTCGCGAGGATCTGCTAGAAGCCATGCCGCCATTCCTGACCGGTGGTGATATGATCAAGGAAGTCCACCTGCGTAGTTTTACAATCAATGATCTGCCCCATAAATTCGAGGCAGGAACTCCTGCGATTGCGGAAGCAATCGGCTTTGGAGCTGCATTGGACTATCTTGAAGCGCTTGGTATGGAAGCCATCCATGATCATGAGATGGCACTGACGGCCTACGCACTTGGTATGGTGGAATCAATACCGGGTATGCGAGTCCTCGGACCAGGAATCGAAGACCGTGGTGGGCTTCTTGCTTTTACAATGGATGATGCACACCCCCATGATGTCGCCCAGATCCTGGATGGGGAAGGGGTGGCTGTAAGGGCGGGGCACCACTGTGCGATGCCGATTCACGAAAAATTTCGTATACCGGCTTCCACACGGGCTTCTTTTTACATGTATAACACGAGAGAAGATGTGGAAAGGCTGTTTCTGGGCCTGAAGAAGGTTCAGAAGCTGTTTGGATAGAGAGTAGATATGGATGATCTTTATAGGGCAGTCATTGTTGACAGGTATAAACATCCCCGTATGAAACAGACCCTTCAATCATACGATTTTCATTACGAGGATCACAATCCTCTTTGTGGAGATCAGATGGTCGTCTATTTAAAAATGGATGAATCCGGTACGATAACCGATGCTGGTTTTGAAGGTGAGGGTTGTGCCATATCCCAGGCTTCTGCCGATCTGCTGTTAGAGAGTCTGATCGGGAAAACTGTAGAAGATGTCAAAGGTATCACCAAGGATGATATTCTCGATATGCTTGGTATTGAATTGGGCCCGGTCAGGTTGAAATGTGCGCTTCTTTCCTTAAAAGTGACCAAAGCAGCTATCTATGGGTTGGATTCACTTGAAGAGGAACTGCATTAACACCTGCGGATTCCCGGATTCACAAAGCAGATCTGCAGTGTTTAACAACAGAAGAGGGTTGATGGAAGCAGGCTATGGTTGAGTTTGTGGAAATCGGCAAAGAAGCGGAATTGAGAGCCGAGGAGCGCGTTTTAATACAGATTGAAGACAGAGAAATACTCCTTATTCAGCATGAAGGTGATTTCTATGCTCTTGCCAATCTGTGTTCCCATGATGGGGAAGCCCTTGGAGATGCGGATGTTGAGGATGGGGAGATCATTTGTCCACGTCATGGCGCGCGTTTTAATCTCAGCAGTGGAGCGGCCACAGGGCTGCCGGCAGTTGTAGGCGTGCCTGTATATCAGGTGAAAATCGAGGATGGTGCGGTTTTCCTGGGCATCTCTTACTGATCAACAGTTTTTACAGCCAGGGTTTGTCTGTGAGTTCCAGCATTAATCCGTGAAATACTGACAGCGGAGATGTTTTAATGTATCATTAGTCGTGGTTTCCGCCGTGACCTCAAATCACGGCGTGAGTGTTGTATAAAGACAATGTAATCTTAACGTGGGAGGAGATAACCCCGATGACAAAGCAATGGGTTTACAGATTTGATGAAGTAGAAGCTGCAGAGAAGGCAACAGGTTCCTGGGAGGGAGTCCGGAGCCTTCTTGGAGGGAAAGGCGCAAACCTGGGAGACATGACGCGTATTGGTGCGCCTGTTCCGCCGGGATTCACCATTTCCACAGAAGCCTGTAATGCATACCTTGCTGCCGGCAATACCTTTCCTGAAGGAATGTGGGAGCAGGCATTGGAGGCCTTGAAGGATACGGAGAAAAAAACCGGAAAGAAATTCGGTGATGCCGGAAATCCTCTGCTGGTTTCCTGCAGATCCGGCGCTAAATTCTCCATGCCGGGCATGATGGACACGGTGCTTAATCTGGGTTTGAATGATGAGACAGCTTTGGGGATGATAAAGCTGACAAATGATGACCGATTTGTCTATGATTCATACCGCCGCCTGATTTCAATGTTTGGATCCGTTGTCCTTGGTATTGATGATGAAGCATTTGAAGCACCTCTGGACGATTATAAGGAAGCAAAAGGAATTAAAGCGGATACCGATCTTTCTGCGGAAGATTGGAAAGCACTGGTAGAGACATTCAAGAAAGTTATTTTGAAGCACAAGGGCTTTGAATTCCCGCAGGATCCCCTCGAGCAGCTGCGCATGGCGACGGAAGCGGTATTCAGTTCCTGGAATGGGAAACGAGCCATTGACTACCGACGGGCAGCGAATATCAGTGATGACCTTGGAACAGCTGTCAGTATTGTAACGATGGTGTTCGGTAACATGGGTTCATCCTCCGGTACAGGCGTAGCATTTACACGAAATCCTGCCACAGGCGAAAGCAAACTGTATGGTGAGTATCTGTTGAACGCACAGGGTGAGGATGTGGTTGCTGGTATTCGCAACACATCGAAGATCACTGAGATGCAAAATGAACTGCCTGAAGCGTACCAGCAGTTCCTCGATATTGTTGCCAGGCTCGAGAAGCACTATCGTGAAATGCAGGATGTGGAATTCACAATAGAACGCGGTAAATTGTGGATGCTGCAGACGCGTAACGGAAAACGGACTGCTGCAGCAGCGGTGAAGATTGCTGTTGACATGGTGGAAGAAGGGCTGATCTCGAAGGAAGAGGCAGTGCGCCGTGTGGAAACCTCTCAGGTGGATACACTTCTTCACCCGCAGTTTGATCTGGAAGCCCAGGAAGAAGCGCGCAGCGGCGGCAGGGTTTTCGCCACCGGCGTAAATGCTTCCCCAGGTGCTGCGGTTGGCCAGATTTATTTCGATGCTGATACGGCAGAAGCGAAAGCCAAGGAAGAGAAGCAGGAAGTGATCATGGTTCGCCCATTCACCAAGCCGGATGATGTTCACGGCATGCTTGCCGCCAATGGTATTGTCACCAGCGAGGGTGGTGCCACAAGCCATGCAGCTGTGGTAGCCCGCCAGTTTGGTGTCCCCTGTATTGTGGGCGCATCGGAAATCAAGATCGATCTCTCCGTTCGCTCGATGACAGCGGGAGGAGTAGTTGCAAAAGAGGGAGACTGGATTTCTGTAAACGGCACCACCGGTGAAGTTTTCCTGGGGCAGATCCCCACCCGGACTCCGGAATTTGAAGAACAAAAAGAACTGTTGACCATTCTGCAGTGGGCTGATGAGATTGCTGCACGAAAAGATGTCCGTAGTGGACCGGAAGGATTTCCGACCCGCGGCCTGATGGTATGGGCAAATGCGGACTATCCGGCAGATGCCAGACGGGCACGCCAGTACGGCGCCCGGGGCATCGGGCTGTGCCGCACTGAGCACATGTTTTTCGAGCAGGTGCGCCTGCCGATTGTTCAGCGTATGATCCTTGCTGACACGTCTGAAGAGCGCACTGAAGCATTGAACGAGCTGCTCCCGTACCAGCGAGCCGACTTTGCCGGCCTCTTTGAAGCCATGGATGGGCTGCCGGTTATTGTCCGTCTGATTGATCCGCCGCTGCATGAATTTCTGCCTGAACTTGAGTCACTGGTTGAAGAAGTGGCTACCATGAAGGCGACCGGCAAGACAGAAGGTCTTGCTGAAAAGGAAGACATGCTGCGCAACGTTCGTTCGATGCATGAATCCAACCCGATGATGGGGCTGCGTGGTGTGCGCCTCAGCATTGTCATGCCCGAAATTGTTACCATGCAGGTGCGGGCTATTTTTGAAGCGGCTGCGGATGTCACTCTGAAGGGTATCCACGCCAAGCCCGAGGTGATGATCCCGCTGACAGGCCACATTAATGAGTTGAACTGGATTCAGCCGCGGCTGGAGAAGATTGCAAAAGCGGTGATGGCTGAGAAGAAGGTTGAATTCCCTTATAAATTCGGTACCATGATTGAAATCCCGCGAGCGGCGCTAACAGCTGGCGAGATTGCTTCCGTTGCTGAATTCTTCTCCTATGGAACAAACGATCTTACACAGATGACGTTTGGATACAGTCGTGATGATGCGGAACGCAATTTCCTGCTCACCTACGTGGAGCAGGGCATACTACCCCGTAATCCCTTCCAGTCGATCGATGCTGATGGCGTCGGCCGTCTGATGGAAATGGGTGCACGCGAAGGCCGAGTAACCCGCCCTGCGTTGGAAGTGGGTATCTGCGGTGAGCATGGCGGTGATCCGGATTCAATCAAACTTTGCCATGCATATGGTTTAAACTATGTGAGCTGCTCACCATTCCGTGTACCGGTGGCGCGACTTGCAGCTGCACATGCGGCTCTGGGTATCTGATCCCGGGTACTACCTGTATATGAAGAAGAGGGGCTGCTATTCACACAGCCCCTCTTTTGTTTCAATAGAGAATGAAGGGGTTGAGAATCAAGCAATCGTAGTCAGGAATTTTTCCACCATCTCACGGACGTCACTGGTAGTTGAGATGCCCGCCCAGGGATCCCCCGGTTCCACCAGGTTCGCCACAACAATATTTGCGCCGTTGAAGACAGCGCTGCGAGCTTCTCGCACAGTGACACCGCCGGCAGCAGAAATCAGGGTTGGGTATTTACTCCGGATGCGATTTACGTGTTTATACTGGATGACCTTCCCAAAGGTGGATTCCTCATCACGTCCCCTATGGAGCACGATCACATCCGAAGGCTTGTTCAGCTGGCGGAGTGAGGTTAGTGGATCGTCGACGCTGAGCATGTCGATCATGGAAACGATACCCAGATTGGCACATGTTTCGATAAAGAGATCCAGGGTTTCTTTCGAGGAGTTTCCCAGCGCTGTTGCTGCGCTGGCGCCCGCGGTACGAACCATCTGTACCTCATCAACCGCGCCATCTGTTGTTTTCAGGTCAGCAACAATAAAGCCTGACCAGCGGCTGCGAATAGCTTCAATCCCTCCCATTCCCTCACGTTTAATGAAGGGAGTACCTGCTTCGATAAAAATTCGCGGGTGGGAGGGTATCGAAGAGAGTATCCGCAGAGTCATTGACAAGTCATAGTTAAAGGCGATTTGCAAGTAGCGGTTTTTGTTATCCAGCATCTTAGATCCTGCAGCGAGTCTCATTTAATCGTCTTTTCGAAAATATCACCCCACGATGAGGGAATAAACATAACGATTTTTTCTGAAGGGTCAGCGGCAATATCCCGGAGTGTTTGCAATGTTCGCAGGTGCAAAGCCCCGTTGCTTTTCGACAGATTCACTGCTGCCTTCATCAGATTCTCGGAAGCTGTTAGCTCACCCTGGGAGTTTATAATCATGGCGCGACGTTCCCGTTCCGCTTCAGCCTGCTTGGCCATGGCTCGCTTCATTTCGGCCGGTAGTTCGACTTCCTGGATCTTGATTGATACGACATCAACACCCCAGCTGGTTGTTTCAGAATCAACAATTTCCTTGATGCTCTCTGCAATTCGTTCACGCTCTGTGAGCACAAAGTCCATTTCACTGTTGCCAATTACATCTCGCAGTGCCGCCTGGGTGTACTGTTTGATGGCGAAAACATGGTCCTCGATTTCAAGAATCACTGTCTCCGGATTGATGACTTTAAAATACACAACCGCATTCACAAGCATGGGGATGTTATCTTTTGTCATAACTTCCTGGCGCGGGATTTCCGCTGTTTTGAGCCGCATTTCCACCTTTTTTAAACGTTGGACGAGGGGGATAATCAGGGTTAAGCCAGGCTCCCGGACACCGGTAAATTTACCAAATGTGAAAATTACCCCGCGTTCAAATTGATAGATCACACGGATTCCGCGAAGTGCGAGAAAAAACAACAACACCAGAATGCCAGTGAGAATACAACCACCAATAGGCAATAGGGCTTCCATAAGCTGCTCCTCCTCAATACATGTTTCTTTTAGATACCGTATTATGACATGGAATTAAAGCAAGCGAAACTGCAGTATCTACTATACCTGGTTGCGAGTAAGGCGAGGACGGAAAGCGATGTCAGTCGTTTTCTGTGGAGCGGAAGAAGCGGGATAGATCCGGGAAGATCAGGGAGCCTGTTCGATTCTGCTCCAGAGAAACCTTGTTCGCATTCTCGAAATTATGGTGGACTTCACGCAGCGCACGGACCTGCCAGTTTGGCGGTTCCTGAGAGAAAATGACGATGGCGACAGTGAGTGTCCCGGGAATGAGCAGCATGACCTTGCCATCATCTGTCTGCGTGGCAAACATCCGCCCCTGATCCGAACTGCCGGGTTTTATACCAAACGTCTGGAGGATGGTAATTGCCTGTTGTGCTTCGACTGGAATTGTTCCTTCGTGGAACAATCTGTTCTTGGATACGATATCATAAAAAGCGATCCCAAAGACCTGGGCTTCATTCAGCTGCATGAGGAAAGTGGTTTTTCCTTCTTCCAGGACAACGCGCCATAGTTCATTCTCTGGATGGAGTTTACCCATCCTTGTGGCAACGGATTTCTGCTCAATGTAGTGTTTCCGTATGGCACGATATTGGGCCGGGTTAACTATTCCCTGCTGGAAATCCTGCTCAAGCCGCTGAAGTTTTTGCTCAAGAGTCAGAAGCATTTCGCGAAGTTCAGTGTTGAAGGATTCAGGCAGATTTATTTCCGGCTCGGGCGGTTCCGATTCTTTGGATTCGACAGATCGTGCAGGGACAACATCCGGGTTTAAGATGGGTGGAGCAGGATCAGGCTCATCTTTGAAGGGGGGGGTTGTTTTCCCCTCAAGCTGGTTGAGGTTTTGTTCCTGCTCGCGTAATAATTCGCGAACAGCGCGCAACTGTCCTGCACTGATGGAACCGTCACAGAATGCGATGGCAGCCGAAATCATTCGCTGCCGGGCCCGTTCAAGCTGCTCTAGAGCAGAGACAATTGCAGGGTTATTATTGTTCCCATCCGCCCGGGAATCTTGATTTCTGCCCAACAAACCGCTACCCATGGTAAGTATAATACTATGAGATTCCGAAATGCGCCTTAATATTTTCAGAAGAATAATTAAAAAAAATATTAGTTCATGATAAGAGGGTATTGCTTCCGGGACATATTTATGTGACAGGTACGGACCGTGCTGTTATCGGGTCCGTTGATGAAATATTTTCGGCAAGCTGGCAGGGCAATCGCGTTTTCAATTATGTAAAACCTTAAGCAAGTACTCATGGTCCATACTGCACAATAACCGCTTCCATTTGGCACC